>DATMHG010000139.1:0-31300 GCA_035555035.1 Sphingomicrobium sp. | reverse complement strand
CTGATTCTCTGTTGGCCGCCCCCACCCACGCCGACCGGGGGCGAGCCGCGCAGCTTCAGGAAGGCGTCGAGCGCGGCGAGCGTCTGGGGGCCAATGCGGCCATCCGGCGTCAGATCCGGATAATCCTTGGCATTGCGATTGAGCGCGGTGAGCGCCCGCTGAAGGAAGGTGATGGCGACCGCCGGGCCCATGTTGACGCCCGTGTCGAAGAGTTCGGCGGCGACCGCAGCGCTGCGGTTTGCGATCTGGTCGAAGCGGGGCCGCAGCCAGTAGAGCCGGCGGTAGATGGCCGCCGCCTCGTCACGCGGAAGCAGGCGCATCGGCCCAGCGTAGCCGTGCGCGCGGGCAACGGCTTCGGTTACTCCGAAGCAGGTCGGCCCGCCTTTGTCCGCCGGATGGTCGACATAGCCGCCCTCGCGCTCGATCAATGCGTCGATCAGGGCGTCGACGTCCAATGATTGCTGCACCCGTGCCTCCTCTTCCCGAGTCGGAGGTTGTGTAACCAAATTGGCTAGCTGTAGGAAAGGTGATGAACCAGAAGTGCGTCTGGCAAGGCTCATCTTGATTATGATGACGGGAGACCGGTCCGACGCTAATCAGCGCTCATGAGACTACGATTCCTGTATGCGTTCGTCGCCGCTTCGCTTGCCGCCTCGCCCGCTTCGGCCGCGCTCACGCCGGCCGAACAAACGATGATTCGTACCGTGGACGCGGAGCAGCAGCGCACGATCTCGATGCTCCAGCGCTGGGTCGACCAGAACAGCGGGACCATGAACCTCGCCGGCGTCGAAGCTGTGCGGCGCATGGTTGAGCCTGAACTCCAGCAGCTCGGTTTCAAGACTGCGTGGATCGACATGCATGAGGTTGGGCGGGCAGGCCATCTTGTCGCCCGTCACGTCGGCAGCCGTCGCGGCAAGCGGCTGCTGCTGATCGGCCACCTCGACACCGTGTTCGAGGCGGATTCGCCTTTTCAGCGCTGGGTGGCGGATGGGAATCGCGCTCATGGACCTGGGGCCGGGGACGACAAGGGCGGCGATGCAGTGATCATCGCGGCCCTGCGCGCGATGCAAGCATCAGGTACGCTCCAGAACGCCAACATCACGGTGTTCCTGACCGGCGACGAAGAGGATGCAGGAAGGCCCTTGAGCATTTCGCGCCGTGACCTCGTCGCCGAAGGCAAGAAAGCGGACGTCGCGCTCGATTTTGAGGATCTCGCCGTCCACGACGGCCCGAACGGACCGCAAGACATGGGTTCAACCGCGCGCCGGAGCGCGGGCAGCTGGACTCTGACGGTCACCGGGCGAAGCGCCCATTCGGCGGGCGTCGGCGCGGACGATTATGGCGCGATCTACGAGCTTGCCCGGATCATCGACCAGTTCCGCCGCGAGCTCCCTGAGGACAAACTGACCTACAACGTCGGCCTGGTCGGCGGCGGGCAGACGGCAAACCTCGGGCCGGACAAGATCCGGCTCGAAGCGACCGGCAAGACCAACATCATCGCGGCCGCCGCCGTTGCGCGCGGGGACCTCCGGGCCATCAGCCAGGACCAGATCGCGCGGGTCGAGGCGAAAATGCGCGCGATCGTGGCACAGCCGCTCGCCGGCGCCCATGCGGAGATCAGTTTCGATGAGGACATCTATCCGCCAATGCCGCCGACTGAAGGCAATCGCGCGATCCTGTCCCAGCTGAACGGGGTCAACCGGGACATGGGCCTGCCGGAGATGGGCGAGCTGGACCCGGCCGATCGCGGCGCCGGCGACATCAGCTTCATCGCTGCTGAAGTCAGCGGGCTCGCGGGATTGGGCCCGGCGAGCTCGGGATCGCACACGGCCAAGGAGACGGTCGACGTGTCCTCGATCTTCAAGCAGGCCAAACGCGCGGCGATCCTGATGAGCCGGCTCGCTGCCGAGCGGCGCTGAGCGATTCTCTTAATTCGCTTAGTGCTTTACCCGCCACAGGGCCGATTCTCGTACGATTGTGAAACCGGGGCCTCGCTTCGAGTGTTGAGTGTCAAGCCTGCCTCGCTTGGGCGGGTTGGGGGGATTCTGGAGCAGGTGATGGATTCATTGACGGACGATCCCTTCAAGCTGCTCGTCCAATCGATCGTGGATTACGCGATCTACATGCTGGACACCGACGGCTATGTGACCAGCTGGAACGCTGGAGCGGAGCGCATCAAGGGCTTCCGAAGCGAGGAGATCGTCGGCCAGCACTTCTCGACCTTTTACACCGAGGAAGACGGCCAGGCAGGCATGCCGCAGAAGGTCCTCGATACTGCGCGCCGCGAGGGCAAGTACGAGGGCGAAGGATGGCGAGTGCGCAAGGACGGCAGCCGCTTCTGGGCGAGCGTGGTCGTTGATCGAATCAACCGCGAAAACGGCGAGCTGGTCGGCTTCGCCAAGATCACCCGGGACACGACGGATAAGCGCCAGGCGCAGCAAGCCCTGCTCGAAGCCGAGCGGCGTTTCCGGATTCTCGTGGAAGGTGTGACCGATTACGCGATCTTCATGCTCGATCCCGAAGGACGCGTGACCAATTGGAATACCGGCGCGCAGCGCATCAAGGGCTATTCGCCCGACGAGATCGTCGGTGAGCATTTCAGTCGCTTCTACACGCCAGAGGAGTTCGATGCGGGCGTGCCCGCAAAGGCCTTGGAAACCGCTCGGGAAACCGGGCGCTACGAGGCCGAGGGCTGGCGCGTGCGCAAAGACGGCAGCCGGTTCTGGGCGAGCGTTGTCCTCGATGCGATCCACGACGACAAAGGCAAGCTGATCGGCTTCGCCAAGATCACGCGCGACATGACCGAGAAGCGGGAAGCGCAGCTGCGCCTCCAGGAATCGCGCGAGCAATTGTTCCGTTCGCAGAAGATCGAGGCTCTCGGGCAGCTCACCGGCGGCCTCGCGCACGACTTCAATAATCTGCTGACCGCGATCCTCGGCGCATCCGACCTCGCCTTGCGCAATCTCGGCGACGAGGAGCGCCTCAAGCGCATGCTCGACGGAATCCGCAATTCCGCGCAGCGCGGCGCCAGTATCACCAAGCAGCTGCTTGCCTTCGCGAGGGCTCAGCAACTCGAAATCAAGACGATCGATCTCAAGTCGTTTCTGATGGACATCACGACCCTAATCCGGCCGTCGATACGCAGCAACATCGAGCTTGTCACCGAAATCTCGGACCATGTCTGGAACATCGACACCGATGCGGGAGCGCTCGAGCTCGCGCTTCTCAATCTGGCGTTCAATGCGCGCGACGCGATGCCGCAGGGCGGCTCGCTCAAGCTCAGCGCGAACAACCAGCTGCTCAAAGGAAAGCCGGAGGGGCTTCGCGGCGAATATGTCGCGCTTCGGGTTTGCGATACCGGAGAGGGCATGAGCCGCGAGGTGATGGAGCGGGTGTTCGAGCCGTTCTTCACGACCAAGAGCTACGGTGAGGGCACTGGGCTCGGGCTCAGCCAGGTGTTCGGCTTCGCCAAGCAGGTCGGCGGCGCGGTGACGGTCGAATCGCGGCCGGGGGAAGGCTCGACCTTCGCGATATATCTGCCGGCCAGCCGCGGCGCGGTCGCGGCCGAAATCAGGCTCGAGGACGGGAAAGCGCTCGGCCGTGTGCTGGTGGTCGAGGACGATATGCTGGTGGCGGAGCTCGCTGCGGGAATGCTCAATGAGCTGGGGTTCGAAGCCGTCGTCACGCACAGCGCGAAAGAAGCGCTCGAACGTCTGTCAGGCGAGCAACGGCCGACCCTGGTTTTCACCGACGTCGTGATGCCGGGCGGGATCAGCGGCATCGAGCTGGCGCGGAAGGTACGCGATCGTTTCCCCGAGCTGCCGGTGCTTCTCACCACCGGCTACAGCGAGCAAGTCACCGGCGCCCATGGTTTTCCGGTGCTCCAAAAGCCCTATCAACTGGACTCGCTGGCCGACGCTTTGGGCAAAGTCCTGAAGCTCGAGATCGCCGCGGGGTGAGCGAGTTCTTCACTGCTGCTTGACAGCGGCATAGCAAAAGGAGCCTCATTGTTCCGGCCGCGTGACATTCTTGCGGACCGGGGGGAGATGAGACATGCAGCAAGCCGTGTCGGCGCGGACGCCCGCGCATTTGTGGATCGTCGGAATCCTGTCGTTGGTATGGAGCTGTTTCGGCGCATACGATTATGTGATGAGCCACATGCGCGACACCCATTACATCGCTTCAGCCATGCCCGGTGTAGATCCCAATGCCGCGCTCGCATGGATGGACGGTTTTCCAATGTACGCGAAAGTCGGCTGGGGCCTCGGTGTATGGGGCGGATTGCTCGGTGCGATCCTGCTCCTGATCCGAAGCCGCTATGCCGTCTGGGCGTTCGCCGCGTCGATGCTTGGCATCTTGCTCAGCATCGGATGGCAGATCGCCGCGGCGCCGAAGCTCGCCGGAACCGAGGGCGCGATGTACACTGTGATGCCTTGGCTCATTATCGTGCTTGGCCTGTTCCTGCTCTGGTACTCCTGGACCATGGAGAAGAAGGGCATCCTTCACTAGGCCGTGTCCTTCACTAGGCCGTGCCTCGGGGTTGCGCCGACCCGCAGACCCCATGCCTACTGCTGTTGCCGCTTTGCCGCACTCGCGGCCGAACTGGCGGACGGCCGCCGCCGCAGCTTGCACCTCTGTCAATAATGTCGACGATGTTTTCCTGAGGTCGGGGATCGACCTGGGGGAGGGTTGACGATGCTGAACAGATTATTTCGCCGCGCGCTCGGTTGCGCTTCGCTGGCGGCGGTTGCGGCGGGCGCAGCGCCGGCATCCGCGCAGCACATCGACCGCATCGTCGTGTTCGGCGATTCTTATGCGGACATCGGCAATGCGCTGCGCCTGGCCGGCATCAACCCGATTACCACGCAAATCTACACGACGGGCCGCTTCTCAGGGGGCAGCAACTATATCGATACGCTGAGCAACATCCTGCAGGTCCCGCAATTCAACTTCGCGATCGGTGGCGCGAGCACGACCGGCAACGGCACGCCGGGCCTTCCCGGCCTTCCGTTCGAAGTGCAGGTCTTCAACTCCGGGGGCGGAATCTTCGGCTTCCCAGTCGTCGATACGACTCTTACCCGCAGCGACCTCGTTGCCGTGTCGATCGGCGGGAATGACTCGCGCTTCTTCCAGCAGAACGGCGGGACCATCGCCGGCGCTCCGGCGGCTGCGCAGACGGCGGCCACGGCCTTCCAGCAGAACTTCGATCTCGTGATGGCGCACGGTCCGGCGACAATCAGCTTCCTCGCCGGGGACGCCGGACAGCTGCCGGAGATCGCTAACAATCCCGCCGGCGCCGCTGTTCGGACCGCATTTTCCACCGCGTTCAACAGCGACGTCCAAACCACGCTTGCCGGCTTCGCTCGGCAGGGCTCCATCGTCCACTATCTCGACCTGACGACGATCGGGAACGAGATCAAGGCGAACCCGGGCGCCTTCGGTATCCAGGGCATTGTGTGTCCGGCGCTCCCGGATCCGACCTGCGTTATAAATTCCAATGCGCCGTTTCTGTTCTATGTCGACAACCTCCACCTGACCTCGGTCGGGTTTGCGATCGTTGGACAATATGTTGCGCGGCAGCTTGCCGCGCCCCTGACCTTGCAAGCGCCTTCCGATCTCGGCCTCGATACGGCTCGTCAGTGGGGCCGCACTCTATCGAGCCGAAGCGATCTCTACGGCCGCGAGCACGTTCCCGACGGCCTGCGCCTTTATGTCCTTGGCGACGCTTACTCGCGCAACGTCGAGGAGAGCGCCCAAAACAGCGCTTTCGCCATTCGCGGCGTCGGAGCGACGATCGGCGCGGAATATGGCCTCGGCGGCGGCCTCGTCGGCATCGCCGGCAATTACACCAGGCCGCGCGTCGATTTCGGCAACCAGAGTGCCCGCATCCGGGGCCATAGCTGGCAGATCGGCGCTTACGGGAGCATCGACGTCGGCGGCCTCTTCGGTCAGGCCTATGTCGGATATGGCGAAGACACGGACCACATCACACGTGCTGGCGTGGTCCAGGATATGACCGCCTCGCCCAACGCGCACCACGTCACCGCGGGCGCGAAGGGCGGTTACCTAATGAACTTCGCGGGCGTCGGGATTGGCCCAGTGGTCGCCCTGGACTACGCCAAGGCGAACGTCGGCGGCTACACCGAGAACGGCGACCCAGCATTGACCCTCAACGTCGGCAGCCAGAGCCTCAAGGCGCTGACGGGCCAGGCCGGGCTGGAAGCGCGCGGCGATCTTGCCGGCCTCCACCCGTACGTCGACCTCACCGCCGAGCATCAGTTCAGCGGCAACGGCCGCCTGATCAGCTTCTCGCAGACGACGTCGCCAATCATCGTCAACCAATGGGCGGTATCGGGCAACCGCGACACCTACGGCCGGATCTCTGGCGGCGCGAATGCCACCATCATCGGCAATGTCAGTATCGACCTGTCCGGAAGCACCACCCTCGGCCGCAACCACGGCCAGGAAATGGGCGGGCAGATTGGAGTGAAAGCGCGCTTCTAGAGATCTAGGCAGCGTCGCGCGCGGCGTAGATCGCTGGACGATACTTTGGCTTCGGGACAGGCAGCCCCGTCTCGCGAGCAGTTTCGATCCAACCTTCAATCGCGTCCTGGATATTAGCAATTGCCTCTCCGGGCGTATTGCCGTGCGAAGAACAATACTTCAGGTCAGGGACATCGGCGATCCACAGATCGTCATCGTCGGACCAGAACACGTTGATATGATAGTGGGGCACTCTCACTCGGAGATATGTAGGTCATACTCCTTAACGACCGCAAGAAGCCGCTTGACCTGATACGGCACGGCTCCTTGCCGCGCGGCTGAGCGGTTAGAATGACGGGCACTTTCGGATGTTTATAGTTGCGGTGGCTACCCTTGCCGCGCCTTGCCTCGAATCCGAAGGCGGTGAACAGCGCCTCAAAATCGCCGAACCTAATGATCGTGTTCGGATACGCGAGCAGCTGCGTGTAAAGCTTTGAAGGTTTCATGGCTGCGGAATATCCTCTCGGCAGCCATCCTCGCCAAGTAATCTTCGGTCGGCGATTGAACTCTTGTGGGTGTGGAACATGGCTGCCTCCGCATTTCGGCGGCACCCCGTCAACGCGTTGAATCACGCGCAACAGTTATTTTCGGACAATTTCGCGACTTGCGAAATGCGGCAAGATACTGTGGAAAACTAGCCGCGGCGGCCGCCGAAGCGTGTGCGCTGCTGCTTGCCGAAGCGGCCTTTTCGGGTGCCGGGCCTGCCTTCGGTCGAATGTCCGAGCGGGCGCGGAGCGACGCGTTCGAAATCGGGAATCCCGAGGTCGTCTTCCTCGAGCCGGCGGATTTCGTCGCGCAGCCGCGCGGCTTCCTCGAACTCGAGGTCCGCGGCGGCCTTGCGCATGCGCTCTTCGAGATCGGCGATGTAGGCTTTGAGGTTGTGGCCGACGAGGTGCGGACGCTCCTCGTCGCCGGTATCGACCAGCACGTGGTCGCGCTCGGAAACGTCGGCGAGCAGGTCGTGGATCTGGCGCTTGATGCTCTCGGGCGTGATGCCGTGCTCGCGGTTGTATTCGAGCTGCTTCTCGCGCCGGCGGTTGGTCTCGGCGAGCGCGCGTTCGATCGAGCCGGTGATCGTGTCGGCGTAGAGGATCACCCGCCCTTCCACGTTTCGCGCCGCGCGGCCGATCGTTTGAATCAGCGATGTCTCTGACCGGAGGAAGCCTTCCTTGTCCGCGTCGAGGATCGCAACGAGCCCGCACTCCGGGATGTCCAGGCCCTCACGGAGCAGGTTGATCCCGACGAGCACGTCGTAGACGCCCAGACGAAGTTCACGGATCAGCTCGATGCGCTCCAGAGTCTCGACGTCCGAGTGCATGTAGCGGACCTTCAAACCGGCCTCGTGCAAATATTCGGTCAAGTCCTCCGCCATGCGCTTGGTCAGCGTGGTGACGAGCGTGCGATAGCCCTTGCGCGCCGTCTCCTTCGCCTCGTGGACGAGGTCGTCGACCTGGTCCTCGACGGGCTTGATCTCGACCGGCGGGTCGATGAGGCCGGTCGGTCGGATCACCTGCTCGGAGAAGACGCCGCCGGTCTGGTTCATTTCCCACGGGCCGGGCGTTGCGGAGACGAACGTCGTCTGCGGGCGCATCGCGTCCCATTCGTTGAAGCGCAGCGGGCGATTGTCGATGCAGCTCGGAAGCCGGAAGCCGTATTCGGCGAGCGTGATCTTCCGCCGGTGGTCGCCGCGCGCCATCGCGCCGATCTGCGGCACCGTCTGGTGGCTTTCATCGATGAACAGCAAGGCGTTGTCCGGCAGATATTCGAACAGGGTCGGCGGCGGCTCGCCGGGTAGGCGGCCGGTGAGGAAGCGCGAGTAATTCTCGATGCCGGCGCACGAGCCGGTCGCGGCGATCATCTCCAGGTCGAAATTGGTGCGTTGCTCGAGCCGCTGCGCTTCCAGCAGCCGCCCTTCCGCGGTCAGCTCCTTCAGCCGTTCGGCGAGCTCGTGCTTGATCGCCTCCATGGCTTGCTTGAGCGTCGGGCCGGGCGTCACATAGTGCGAATTCGCATAGACCTTGATGCTGTCGAGCGACGCGACCGATTTTCCGGTCAGCGGATCGAATTCGGTGATCTCTTCGATCTCGTCGCCGAAGAACGAGACCCGCCAGGCGGTGTCCTCGTAGTGCGACGGGAAAATCTCGAGATTGTCCCCCTTTACCCGGAAATTGCCGCGCGCGAAGGCCTGGTCGTTCCGGCGGTATTGCAGCGCGACGAGCTTGCGGATGACCTCGCGCTGGTCCTCGCTATTGCCCTTTTTGAGGCTGAAGGTCATCGCTGAATAGGTCTCGACCGACCCGATGCCGTAGAGGCACGACACCGAGGCGACGATGATCACGTCGTCGCGCTCCAAGAGCGAGCGCGTCGCCGAGTGGCGCATGCGGTCGATCGCCTCGTTCACGCTCGATTCCTTCTCGATGTAGGTGTCGGTGCGCGGGACGTAGGCTTCGGGCTGGTAGTAATCGTAATAGCTGACGAAATATTCGACCGCGTTCTCCGGGAAGAAGCTCTTGAACTCGCCGTAGAGCTGTGCGGCGAGGATCTTGTTCGGAGCGATCACCAGCGCCGGTCGTTGCAGCGTCTCGATCACCTTGGCCATTGTGAACGTCTTGCCCGATCCGGTGACGCCCAGGAGCACCTGGCTCACTTCACCGTTGTTCGCCGCCTCGACAAGCTCGGCGATGGCGGTCGGCTGATCGCCGGCCGGTTCGTATTCAGAGACGATCTTGAACTTCTTGCCGCCCTCCGCCTTCTCGGGTCGTGCCGGCTTGTGCGGCACGAAGGTTTCGGCGGTCTCCGGTTCGGCAAGGCTGGTGCGGATCTGAATCGCCATCGGCGGCTATATGGTCGGCAGCGATGGACGGAACAACCGACGAACTTGGAACATCCGGGCTGCTCCACGCTTCGCCCATTTCCTCGCGCGGATCGCGAGCAAGGAAGCCGCGCCGCAAACGCTGGTGCTCGCTTAACGGCGGTTTTATGGTGCGTCCCTCAATCGAGGGGGCCTGCCATGAAATATGCCGTATGCGTAGTCGCGTCCGTTCTGTGCCTGACCGCCTGCAACAAGGGCCCGAAGGTCGATCTTCACAACGCGACGGGGAACCAAGTTGCTCAGGCCGTGAAGCAATCCGGCGTCATGTCGGGCGACACGATGGTCCAACCCGGCCTGTGGCAATCGAAGGTCACGATCCAGGAAATGAACATCCCGGGCCTGCCTGCCCAATATGCCGGCAGGATGAAGCAGGAGATGGCCGAGCATCAGCAGCAGACGTCCAAGCACTGCCTGACCAAGGAGGAAGCGAGGCAGCCCAAGGAGGATTTCTTCGCGGGCGAGGACAAGTCGTGCAAATATTCGCATTTCACGATGGGCGGCGGGAAGATCGACATCCAGATGGTCTGCGCTCAGGAGGGTTCCAGCCAGACCACGAACATGAGCGGCTCCTACACACCGACCAGCTATTCGATGGACATGTCGAGCACTGGCAGCGGCGGGAGCCAGCAAGGCATGTCGATGAAGATGCACGTGGATTCGAACCGGATCGGCGAGTGCACGGGTAAGGAAAGCTGACGGCCGGTCGGCCGTTAGCGCTCATTCTCACCGCGGCTCGAGACCGGCCTCGTCGATCCAGCCGCGGCTCATGGCCGCGCGGAAGATCGCGTTCACCAGCGGATTGGACCAGCCGGTGTTCGTCGCGAAGTCTCTGCGCAGAGTCGCGTGGTGCAGCTCATGCGCCTCGGGCGTCATCAGGAGCCCCGCCCGGCGCAGCGCGTGGACAATCCACGGATTGTCGGCGCGATGGAGGGTGCCGTGGAAATATTGCGCGAGCGTCCCGCCGATCGTGAGGACAATAAGACCGGATACGAGCCATCCGGGGAGCGGCCACGCCACGCAGAGAAGGCTGAGGAAGATCGAAACGGGTAGCGACACGAAGAGGATGGTCGAGCCGATCTGCACCAGGAAGGGTCGCCGCCCGAGCGCATCGGGCCGCGGATGGTGGTTCTTGAAATCGTAGACCAACCGCTCGAACGGCGAGATGCATGGCATGACCCGGTCGCGCAGCGCCTGATAGTCGTCGCATTCGCGCGAGCCAGAGTAGTGGAACATCTCGCGCAGCCCAATGCCGGGCGTGCACGGCCGATAGTCCATGTACATGTGGGTGAGGCCGGAGAGCAGGTCGGCGATGTACCAGCCGGCGAGCGCAGCCGGAATCCAACGCCAGTCGGGAACGCCGGCGAACCACAGGTTCACCGCCAGCGACACTGCAAATAGCATCGTCATCCACCAGGGCGCGGCCTTCATCATCGCTGCGAACAGTCTGAAGTGGGAAGCATTGCCGATACTTGCCTCAAGTCAGCAGCGTTTGGAACCGCCGCAACACCGGGCGGCTTCGCTCGTTGCAGCAGCCATGGCCGACGTTGCAACGGAAGGACTGAAACACGCGCTCGAAACGGAGCGCACGATCGAGCCCGGCGGCAACTTGCGCAGCTCATGGGAGGCACTGCTCAAGGATGCGCGGCACTGCACCCGCTGCGATCTCTACAAGTTCGCCACGCAGACGGTGTTCGGGGAGGGGCCGCTCGACGCATCGATCATGTTCGTCGGCGAACAGCCGGGTGACCAGGAGGACCTTGCCGGACGACCCTTCGTAGGACCGGCGGGCGCGCTGTTCGACGCGGCGTTGGAGAAAGCGGGCATCGACCGCTCGACCGTCTACGTCACCAATGCCGTGAAGCACTTCAAGTTCGTGCTTCGCGGCAAACGGCGGATCCACAACAAGCCGGATGCGGGCGAGATCACAGCCTGCCGCTGGTGGATCGAGCATGAGCGCGAGCTCATCCGGCCGCCTGTTACCGTGGCCCTCGGAGCGACGGCCGCCCGCTCGCTGATCGGCAAAGTGGTGACGATTTCCAAAGTTCGGGGGGAGCCGCTGACGCTGGCCGACGGCGGCGAGTGCTGGGTGACGGTGCATCCGAGCTCGATCTTGCGCGCTCCGGACGAAGTGGCGCGGCGAGAGGGAAAGCGGCTGTTTCTCCGCGATCTCAAGTTGGTCAAGGCACGAGCGGAGGAGCTCGCGTCCTAATTGTAGCACTCCCCATTGTTGTTATTGCAAATGCGAACGCTTCGCATTAGCGAAGCAAGCAGGAAATGACACAAGGGGAACGATCATCATGAAGCTTGGTCTCGCTGTGCTCGCCGCAGCGACAGCCCTCTCGGCGATTGCGACGCCCGCGCACGCCGATGAGCGCTACTTCGGATACACTTATGCCGCGGAGGCCATGCCGAAGGGCGAAACCGAAATTGAGCTGTGGGCGACCGACCGCCGCGGCAAGGAGACGGGACATTATGATGCCCAGGATTACCGGATCGAGCTCGAGCACGGCTTCACCGACCGACTGACCATTTCCGGCTATCTCAACCTCGAGAGTCACCGCATCCGCGGACTCGAGCCCGACTTTGAAGACGTCCGCCGCAATTTTGCGATCCAGGGCCTCTCGTCCGAGATCAAGTACAATGTCTTGAGCCCGTACAAAGATGGGTTCGGCCTGACGCTTTATGCGGAACCGGCCTGGTCGCGGATCCTCAGCGTCGAAGGCGAGAAGGGGACGGAGTATGAGCTCGAATTGAAAGCCATCCTCCAGAAAAACTTCTTGGGCGATCGGCTGGTTTGGGCGACGAACTTCGTCTTCGAGCCGGAGCTGGAGCATGAAAAGGAGGTTGAAGAGGATCGCGCCGTGGAGAAGGTGTGGAACAAGGAGCTCAAGCTCCATGTGACGTCCGGAGTCGCCTATCGAATCGCGCCCGGCTGGTTCGCCGGAGTGGAGGGCCGCTATTCGAGCGTCTATCCGAACTTCACCCACGGATTGCATCGGGAGAGCTATGCCGTTTTCGCCGGTCCGACGATCCACTATGCGGCGAGGAAATGGTGGGTGACCGCGACCTATCAGCCGCAGCTGTTCGGCTCCCCGAGCCCCCGCGGGAGCCGCGCGCTCGACGAGTTCGAAAAGCGGGAGGTCAGGATCATCTTCGGATATGAATTCTGATGACGAGAGCAGGCGCGAGCTGGTTCGTCGTCATCCCGTTCGCGGTGGTCGCGCCTGCTCCCGCGCTGGCGACCGTCTACATGTCGGTCGAGCAGGCGCAGCAGACAATGTTCCCGGGCGCGCGGTTCGTCGATCGCTCGATCACTTTCACGGATGCGCAGAAAAAGGCGATCGCCAAAGCGTCGGGCACAGGCGATGTTCCGAAGATCCAGCGCGTCTGGGAAGTACGGAGTGCAGCCGGGCGCTCCGGCTGGTTCATCCTCGACCGGGTGCTCGGCAAGCATGAATTGATCACTTACGCTCTCGCGCTCGCGGCCGACGGCACGATCCGCGGGATCGAAATCCTCGAATATCGCGAGACCTATGGCGGCGAGATCCGCAACCCCAACTGGCGCCGGCAGTTCGTCGGCAAGCGCCCAGGCTCGGCGGTGCGGCTCGACCAGGACATCAAGAATATCTCCGGCGCGACCTTGTCTTCGCGCCATGTGACCGACGGCATTCGGCGGCTGCTGGTCACATACCAGATGCTGCTGGCGAACGCCTGAGCCATGCGCCGCTGCCGCCCGCTGCTCGGGACGTACGTCGAGATCGACGCCGACAGCGCCGACGCGATCGAGGCTGGCTATGCGGCGATCGCCCGCGTCCACGCGCTGATGAGCGCGCACGAGCCGGACAGCGACGTCGGCCGAATCAACCGCTTCGGGCATTTGGGACCCGTCGAGGTGCACGGCTGGACCATGTGCGTTCTGGAACGCGCGCTCGTCTGGTCAAGGCGAAGTGCCGGCGCATTCGATGTGGTGCGGGCCGGCAAGTCGGCTGTCGAGCGGCGGTTGATGCCCCTTCACCTCGATCAGCCTGCGCCCGAGGCGACGCACTGGACATGGCTCCAGGTCCAAGGACGCGCAGTCCGGCTGATGCGGCCCGGCTGCGTCGATCTCGGCGGCATCGCGAAGGGCTTTGCGGTCGATCAGGCGGTGACCGCTATGCGCCGCGCCGGGGCCGCGCAGGGTCTTGTCAATGCCGGCGGGGACGTTGCCGCCTTCGGCTGCCGCCGCTGGCCGGTCACCGTCGTCCACCCGCTAACGCGCGAGCCTTTGGTCGAGGTGGAGCTGCGCGAGGAGGCGCTGGCGACGAGCGCGGTGCATACGGACGGAGCCAAGGATCATCTCGCCGCCGGATCCGATTGGATCTCGGTCACGGCGCGAGCGCGAAAGGCCTGCGACGCCGATGCCTTGACCAAGATCGTCTGGGCTGGCGCACCGAAGCTGGACGAGATCCTCAACCACTGCGGCGCCGCGGCGTTCGGCGTTAGCGCCGACGGCGTCATCGAGTCCATCGGGCCGGACCGCCTCGCCGCATGAAGTCCCGGCGCCACCCGACGAATCTTCCACGCTGGCAAGAGCTCGCCGTCTATGCGAGCGGCGCGGTGCTCCTCGTCACCGGAATCATCTGGTTGGTCCTGGACAAGTGGGTGCGCGTCGAAGGTGAGTTCGGCCCGGAGCATCACTCTGCCGAGCAATGGGCCCTCATCGCGCATGGCATCGGCGCCTATGCGTTTCTGGTGATCGTCGGGGCGCTCATCCCGGTCCACATTCCGCTCGGCTGGCGACAAGGCCGCAACCGTCTCAGCGGAGTCAGCGTCCTCATCGTTTGCGCGATCCTGTCGCTGACGGCCCTCGGCCTTTACTATGTGGGCGAGGACGTCACACGAAGCCGGGTGAGCCTGGTCCACTGGCTCGTCGGCGTGGGGGCCATTGCAGTCCTGCTGATCCATGTGACGCGCGGTCGTTCCTCGCGCTGATCAGCGCTTCTCGATCAGCAGCGGCAGCCCGCCCCTGGGGCGCAAGGTCACCATTCCCGACACCTGCACCTGTCGTCCCGGCGCGGGAGCGAAGCGCCAGCGGCAGAGCCAGATGGCGAGGATGGTCAGCGCCTCGGCCATGGCCAGCCGCGCACCGACGCAGGTTCGCGGGCCGCCGCCGAAGGGAAGATACTGGAACCGGTGGCGCTCGCCCTTGGGCTCGCCGGCGAAGCGCTGCGGGTCGAACACATCGGGGTCGTTCCACAGCTTGCGATGGCGATGAATGATCCACGGCCAGATGGAGACGAAATCGCCGGGCCTGACCTCATGCTCGCCGAGCGTGTCGGCGGCGACCGCCTCACGGTCGAAGCGCGGGACCGGCGGATAGAGCCGCAGCGATTCCTCGAGGATAGCGCGGAGCAGGGGGAGACGGCCGGGCAAATCAGCATCGATGCCGTTGCTCAGCGCCGCCTCCGCTTCCGCCGCGACCTGCTCCTGAAGCTCGGACTGTTCGGACAGCAGGTACAAGGTCCAGGTGGTCGTGTTCGCGGTTGTCTCGTGCCCGGCGAGGTAGAAGGTCGCGGCATTATCGACCGCCAGCTCGAGCGCTTCATCGCGCGGGAAGCGATCCATCAGTGCGCGGATCACGTTCGTCACGAAATCGTCCGGTGCGTCCGGGGCCAGCCGCTCCCGCACGAGAGCCCCAAGTGTGTGGCGGAGATATTGCTGTCCGCGCCGCCCGCGCCGCCCGCGCGGGGTGACGGGGATCAGCGGCATGTTGAGCAGCACCTGGATGCGCGCTTCGGAGACGCCCTCCATTGCGTGGGTGATATGATCCATCGCCTCGCGACTGGTGAGACGCTTGTCGCCGCTGAACAGAGCTTCGGAAATGACGGTCATCGTCGCCGTTGTCGCCTCGACCGCCATGTCGCGCATACCCGGTTCCCAGCCGTCCGATATTGCCTGGCCGACCTTGGCGAAGATCGGCACGAGTGCATCCACCGCCGGCGGCGTGAAGCTCGCCGCGACGATCTTGCGCTGCGCCCTCCACAGCTCTCCGTCGGAGCTCAGGAGCCCTCGGCCGATCGTCGGCGACAGGATCCGTTTGACGAGCCGCGGCTTCTCGTAATTGGCCGCATTGTCGAGGAGCACGCGCTGCACCCACTCGGGCTTCAACACGACGTGCACCGGATGGCCGAGAACGACGCGCTTGATGTGCCACGTATCGAAAGCCAGCTCCGACCAGCCGTAGACGGCCGTGCGCGCGCGCTCGCCGAAGAAGCCGCGCCACGTGTGCACGGGTTTCGGGCGCCGCGGCGGATGCGGCGGGGTAAAGCGTTCCGTCACTCTGCGGCGAGTAAGGTTTCAGCGCCTCCCAAGTCGACCGAAACGAGGCGGCTGACGCCCTTCTCGATCATGGTCACGCCGTAGAGCCGGTCCATGCGGCTCATCGTCACGGCGTTGTGGGTGACGATCAGGTAGCGCGTGTCGGTCTCCTCGGTCATCCGGTGGAGAAGCTCGCAGAAGCGCTCGACATTGGCGTCGTCGAGCGGCGCGTCGACTTCGTCGAGCACGCAGATCGGCGCGGGGTTGGTCAGGAATAAAGCGAAGATCAGCGCCACCGCCGTCAGCGCCTGCTCGCCGCCGGAGAGGAGAGTGAGAGTGGAAAGGCGCTTGCCCGGCGGCTGTGCCATGATCTCGAGGCCAGCCTCGAGCGGATCGTCGCTCTCGACCAGCTCGAGATGCGCCTGGCCGCCATCGAACAGGGTCGTGAACAGGCGGCGGAAGTGGCCGTCGACCCTCTCATAGGCTTCGAGCAGCCGGACGCGGCCCTCTCGGTTCAAATTGCCGATCGAGCCGCGCAGCCGGTGGATGGCCTGGGTCAGCTCCTCCGCTTCCTCCGCGCCTTTGGTGCGGGCCTGATCAAGCTCGGCGAGCTCCTGTTCGGCGACCAGGTTCACCGGGCCAATGCGCTCGCGTTCCGCCGTCAGGCGCTCGAGCGTTGCGCTCTCGGAGTCGGGGTCACGGAGCTGCTCGGCATCAAAACCAAGTTTCTCGGGAAGCCGCTGCGGCACGCATTCGAATTTTTCGACGGATGTATGGGCCAGCTCGGCACTGCGCGCCTGCTGCGCTTCGGCCCGCGCCGTCGCCGCCGCCCGGCGCTCGCGGGCGTCGGCCGATCGCTCGTTCGCAGCGCCGATCGCCGATCCGGCGTCGACCACCGCCGCTTCGGCGTCGCGCTCCGCCACCGCTGCGTCCCCGACCTTCACCTGGCTGTCGCCGTTCGCGTGTTCCAGGGAGGCGATTTGACCGTCAAGTTCGGCGGGTTCCTTCTCCAGCTCGGATCGCTCTGCCGACTGCTGCGCTTCCCGCTCCTTCGCCACAGCGAGGCGCTTTTCGGCGTCGCTCTGCCGCTTGCGCCAGTCCGCCTGCTCGCGCGCCGCAGCGCTCAGCCGTTGGCGATCCGCAGCCGTTTCGCGCGCCTTCGTCGCAGCTTCGGCGCGCTTGTCGGCAACCGCCGAAGCCACTGAAGCCGCGGATGTGCGCGCATCTTCGACATCATGTTCCAGCGCGCCAGGATCGGGCAGGGCAGCAAGTGATCGTTCGGCTGCTGTGACGGCATCTGTCGCTGCCGAGAGCACCGGCTCGAGGTCCGCCTGCCGCTGAGCGAGCCCGCCGCGTTGCGCTTCGATCCGCTCAAGCGCCGCTTCGGCCGCATCGCCCGCGCGTGCAGCATCGCGCGCGGCATGCTCCGCCGCGAGGGCGGCATGGCGCGCTTGCTCGGCGGCCGCTCGGCACTGCTCCATTTGCGCGAGCGCTTCGTCGCGCTCGGCAAGTGCCTCCTGGACCGCCTGCCCAAGCGCCGGCAGCTCGGCTGCGAGAGCAGCAAGACGGTTGGCACGCAGCAGCCGCTCGGCCGCCGCTGCGCCGGCGATCTCGGCAACGAAGCCATCCCAGCGCCGAAGCCGGCCGGCGCGCGTGACCAGCCGCTGGCCGAGCGCGAGCGGTTGACCGGTGTCCTCGTCCGCCACGGCAACCTGCTTCAGCCGGCGAAGCAGCTCCGGCGGCGCGCTCACGCGGTCGGCGAGGCAGTCGCAATCGGGCGGCAGCCTGGGATCGCTCGGAAGCGGCTCGCTGCCTTGCCAGCGCCTTGGGCTTTCGGCTGCCCCGATTGCCGCGTCGGCATCTTCGCCCAGGGCGGCGGCAAGCGCCCGCTCGTATCCAGACTCGGCCTTGAGGCTGGCGATGGCTGATCCACCGCCCTGTTCCAAGGCGCGTGCGAGTGCATCATGCTCGGATTTGGCCGCTGACAGTGCTGCGCGAGCCGCTGCAAGATGGCTCTCGGCAGTGTCGCGCCGCTCCGCAGCTCCAGCGCGGCCCTGCTCGGCTTCGACGCGCCGGCGTTCAGCATCTGCCAGCGCCTTTGCGGCGGCCTCGGCGTTCGCCTCCGCATCCGCGCGAGCACGCGCCTGGTCGTTTCCATCGCCGAGCGCCGCGAGCTGATTGGCGAGCTTCGCCCGTTCCTGTTCAATGCGCGCGAGCTGAGCCCGTGCAGCCTCGAGCGCCGCCTCGCCGACCCGCCGTTCAGCGCGCATGGCCGCCTGCCGAGCGAGCAACTCCGCAAGCGCTGCTTCGGCCTCCCGCGATGCGGCCTCGGTCGCGCTGAGCTCGGCCGCAATTCGCGCGGCGCGGTTCTCCGAATCCTCGAGCCGCTGCTCGATCGTCGCACGCTCCTCGTCGAGCTGGGCCATTGCGCCGCCGGCATCGCTCTGCAGTGCTTCCTCGCGCGCAATGTCGCCGGCGAGCGCCGCATCGAGCCGGTCGAGCTCGGTAAGTCGCCTGGAAACCGTATCCCGCCGCGCACGCGCCGCAGCGAGCTCGTGCGCGAGCTGGTGGCCGTGCTCGCGAAGATCCGCGAGAACCTTGCGGCGCTCCGCGAGCACCGCACTCGCGCTCTCTTGCGCCGCCTGCGCTTCGGCAATGGCGGCCTGGATGGAGGCAACCTCCTCATCGGCCGCGCGCGCTTCGGCGCAAGCGGCCCCGGCGGCGCGCTCCGCTTCCACCCACCGCGCATGCAGTAAGCGCCCTTCGACCGACCTGATCTCGCCGGTCAGCTTGCGGTAGCGTTCGGCGGCGCGCGCCTGCCGCCGAAGCTGCGCGGCGCGCTGCTCCTGGTCGCCCAGGATCTCGGCCAGCCGCCTTAGATTGGCCTCGGTCGCGCGAAGCTTCTGCTCGGCGTCCTTGCGGCGTGCGTGCAGCCCGGAAATGCCCGCCGCCTCTTCGAGCAGCAGCCGGCGTTCGGCCGGTTTGGCGGCGATTACCGACGCGATCTTGCCCTGGCTGACGAGCGCGGGCGAGTGCGCGCCGGTCGCGGCATCCGCGAAGAGCAGCGAGACGTCCTTGGCGCGGACATCACGCCCGTCGATCCGGTAGGCGGAGCCGGCGCACCGCTCGATGCGGCGCGTCACCTCGCTTTCTGCCTGTCCGCCTTCGTCCGCCGCATCGCGCTCGATTAGGATCGAGACTTCGGCGAAGTCGCGGGGCGGCCGCGTCGCGGTGCCGGCGAAAATCACGTCATCCATGCCCCCGCCGCGCAAGCTCTTGGGACTGGATTCGCCCATCGCCCAGCGGATCGCCTCGAGCAGGTTCGACTTGCCGCAGCCATTGGGACCGACAACCCCGGTCAGGCCCGGTTCGATGCGCAGCTCAGCCGGTTCGACGAAGCTCTTGAACCCACTGAGCTTGAGCCGCCTGATCCTCAACTATTCGTCCCCCGCCCCGCAGCTGTTTATCCGCCCAGCGCCTTGTTGAGCGCGGTCTTGAGCTGGTCCCATGCCGACGACGTTCCTGCCATCGTCACCATCTTACCGTTGATCACGAACGTCGGTGTTCCCTGGAAATCGGGGAATTGCGTGGTCGCATCGCTGTTCATCTGGACCAGTTGGTTGATCGTATTTTCGTTGGTCACGCACTGCTGCGTCTTGGCCTGCGGAACGCCATGCAGCGCGGCCCAATCCAGAAGTCCGGCAAGCTTGGCGATTTCCAGGAACTGCTGGTTCGGCGGCAGGTTCTGCAGCCCTTCGAGCTGGTTCTGCGGCGTCGCCTGGACCTTGGCAACCCAGCTTAACTGGTCCTTGTACAGCGCCCGCTCGAGCGGGAAGAAGCTTTTCGCCCCGTTGCAGCGGGCGATCAGCGATGCGGTGAGATCGAATGGGTCGCGGACATAGTTGCGGAACTCGTAGCTGACCTGACCCGACTTCACATAGGTGTCGATCAGCGGCGTGACCCCGGTCTCGTCGAACTCGCGGCAATGCGGGCAGGTGAGCGATCCAAACTCGATCAGCTTCACCTTCGCATTGGGATTGCCCATCAGGAAGCCGCCCGCCGGCGTCGCGTTCACGACGTCGCTCCAGTTGCCGCCCTTGGGCGGTTTGACCTGCGCCATCTTCACCGGCGCGTTGGTGGCCGCATCGCCCTGCTTCGAATTGCAACCTGCGACCGCCACGACGGCCAGCGCGCAGGCGAAGAATTTGCTCGGCTTGATCAATTTCACTTGCTCCGTTTGATCACGGGAATGGATGCCTCGGCCTGATTAGGGATCGAGGGCGGCCCGCTGGTAGCGGCAATTCGCGCGCCAAGCGACTCCAGACAGGCACGGAGTTCGGGGTCGGCAATTTCGCGCAGGCCTTCGCCGAGCTCCTTCGGCACGGGGCTGAGCTGGGGCCGTGGGGGTCGCGGCATCGGAGCAGGCGGTTTTCCTTGCCTGAAGACGATCCGGTTGATCGCCGCATAGCCGAAGAAGCGATTGACGCGCTCGACGATCATCGGCGTCAAATGCTGGATCAGCGGCGCATGGGCGCCGTCGACCAGCAATGTCAGGACTCCGCCGGCTTTCTTGCCCGCCGGGAACTTGATCGATTCGGGCGACGATGCCTTGGAGTAGCGCTCGCCGACGATCTCGGCCCAGCGGCTCACGATCGAGTGCTGGACGAAGCCGAAGCGGCGGAACGACTGGCCGCCGATGTCGCCGACGAGATCGCCCGCCGCGCGCGCGCGACAACTGCGTTCGGATTCTTCGGTCTTTCGCTTCGACATGGGGGTCCAGCATGGCATAGCGGACAAGTGACCGCCAATGCCGCAGCGCTGCTGCTCCAACATTATGTGGATAACTTCCGGCGTCTCCCCTGGCGCTCGGCACCGGGCGAACCGCCGCCCGATCCCTATGGCGTGTGGCTGAGCGAAGTGATGCTTCAGCAGACGACCGTGGCGGCCGTCACACCGCGGTTCGAACGGTTCGTGGTACGCTGGCCGACGGCCGAAGCGCTTGCCACTGCGAGCGACGAGGAGATTCTCGGTGAATGGGCAGGGCTCGGCTATTATGCACGCGCTCGCAACCTGATCGCCTGCGCCCGCGAAGTTGCCAGCCGGGGCGCCTTTCCGAGCACGGCTGCGCAGCTACGGCGGCTCCCCGGCATTGGCGATTACACGTCGGCAGCCATTGCCGCGATCGCGTTCGGCGAACCGGTTGCCGCCGTCGACACCAACGTTCAACGTGTCACTTCTCGGCTCCACGGGCTGCGGGAAGCCTCGAAAGCGGAGGTCGCCTCCGTGGTGAAGGACATGCTACCGGAGGACCGCGCAGGCGATTTCACCCAGGCCATGATGGACCTGGGGGCGACCATCTGCCGATCCAAAGCTCCGCTGTGCGGCCAGTGCCCGGTCAGGAGCTGTTGCACCGCGTTTCGCAGCGGAACTCCCGAAGCGTTTCCCTCCCGGAAGCAGCGCAGTGGGCGACCGCACAAATATGGTGTCGCCTATTGGACCGAGCACAACGGCTACGTCTGGCTCGTCCGCAGGCCCTCTAAGGGGCTGCTCGGCGGAATGGCGGCGCTTCCGGGGAGCGACTGGACACACACTCCGATTCAGGGCGCAAATGGCCTCGGAACCATCCGGCACGTGTTCACGCATTTCTCGCTCGACTTGCAGGTCGTGCTTCGCTCAGAGCCGGTGGGCGATGGCTGGTGGCATCCCGTCGACGAGCTTTCCAAGGCCGGTCTTCCGACCCTCTACCGCCGTGCCGCCGAGGTCGCGCTCATGGAGCAGAAACGTGCGGCCTAAGGCGTTCTTTTCCGGTCGCGGGCTCGACCGCGCTGACGCTCTGCGCGCCCATCCTGAGAAGATCGCCGGCCTCGCGAAGCGCGACAACGCACGCGAGCTCATCTGGCGGGATGGCATCCCGGCCATGGACGAACACGGCGCTCTTCAATGGCGGAGCGTCACTGACCCGTTGCTGTTTCTCGGTCTTGAAGGAGATGCACCACGTTTCTCGGCACTGGCGGAACCCGCGGGAATGGCCTTCAGCGTGCTGCCCCTGATTGCGCAGCTCGATGCCGCTGGTGCACCTCTGTTCGCAGCAGCGATGAGCCTGGCCCGCTGGCACTCGCGCCACCGGTTTTGCGCCAATTGCGGCAATGGGACGGAGCTCATTCGCGGCGGCTGGTCGCGATCCTGCCCGAGCTGTTCGGCCGAGCATTTCCCGCGGGTCGATCCGGTCGTGATCATGCTGGTCGAGCATGACGGCAAGGTGCTGCTGGGACGCCAGCCGCATTATCCGGCGGAGCGCTATTCCGCGCTCGCCGGCTTTGTCGAAGTGGGTGAATCGATCGAGAACGCCGTCGCCCGCGAGGTGAAGGAGGAGGCCGGCGTCGACGTATTGGACGTCCGGTACATCGCAAGCCAGCCTTGGCCGTTTCCATCATCGCTGATGATCGGCTGCCATGCACATGCCCAATCCGCACGATTGACGATCGATGCCAACGAGCTCGAGGATGCGCGCTGGTTTGCTCGGGACGACGTCGCGCAGGCGGTTTCCGGTGCTGATGGCGCGACATTCCTGCCGCCGCCGCGCACCGCGATCGCACGCACTCTTCTTGAGGACTGGCTCGGCCTTGAAGACGGGCAAACTCGCCCTTAAGAGGCGCGGCAAATCCATCCGCCCGCGTCCGCGGGAAAAGCAGGGAAAATTCATGGACGATCGCTTCAACACCATCGCTGGCTGGGTGCTGTTCGCCGGGATCGTGGCGCTCGGCTCCTCCATCGTTGCGGGCGAAGTGTTCAAGAGCGAGCGCCCCGAAAAGATGGGCTATCCGATCGCCGGAGTGGAGCAGGAAGGCGCGGGCGGGGCGGTCGCCGAGCAGCCGATCGAAGCCTATCTCGCCAAGGCCGATCCGGCCAAGGGCCAGCAGATCTTCAATAAATGCATGGCCTGTCATAACGCCGACAAGGGCGGCGCCAATCAGCTCGGTCCGAACCTGTGGGGAGTCCTTGGTGAACCGATCGGGCAGGGCAAGGGTTTCGCGTTCTCCGACGCGCTGTCGAAGAAGGGCGGCACCTGGAACTGGGATAATCTCAGCACATGGCTGACCAGCCCGCGCAACTTCGCGCCCGGCACCAAGATGACCTTTGCGGGTCTCAGCAATCCGCAGGATCGAGCCGATGTGGAAGCGTTCCTCAACTCGCATAGCGACGCGCCTCAGCCGTTGCCAAAGGCGCCCGCCGCCACGGCTGCGGCCGCAGGCAACCAGCCTGGAACGGGTCCGAACAATGGCCCCCAAAAGGCAGGGAAGCAGCCGGTCCTGACTGAGCAGCAGGCGGGCAACAATCCCAAGAACACCGGCGGACCGGCGGCGAAGGAGCCGGTCAAGACTCCCTAGTTCTTCATCTCATTCCGGCGGCACCGACTGGCGCGGCGCCGGGGCCGGATGCTCTTCATAAAATCCGGTTATGAAATCCCACGCTTCCTCGGCGTCCTCGCTCCAATGGATGAGGTCGAGGTCGTGCGGCGCGATCACGCCTTCCTCCACCATCGCCTCGAAATTGATCACGCGATTCCAGTAATCCCGGCCGAACAAGAGGATTGGCAGCGGCCGGACTTTGCCGGTCTGCACCAAAGTCAGAAGCTCGAACATTTCATCGAACGTGCCGTAGCCGCCCGGGAACACGGCGACCGCCCGCGCGCGGAGCAGGAAGTGCATCTTGCGCAGTGCGAAATAGTGGAATTGGAAGCTGAGATCCGGAGTGACGTAGCGGTTGGGAAGCTGCTCGTGCGGAAGGACGATGTTGAGGCCGATCGATTCCTGTCCTTCCTCCGCTGCACCGCGGTTCGCGGCCTCCATGATCGACGGGCCGCCGCCCGAGCAGACGACGAAATGGCGCTTGCCCTCTTCATCCGTGGCGCAGCGGCTGGCGAGCTTCGCGAGTTCGCGCGCAACTTCGTAATATTTCGACTTGGCTTTCAGCCGCCCGGCGATCTGCTCCTGCTCCGGATTTGTCGCGGCAGCGATCAGCGCGTCCGCCATTTCGGGCGCCGGGATGCGCGCCGAGCCGTAGAATACGAAGGTCGATCCAATGTTCGCCTCGTTCAGCAGCAGTTCGGGCTTCAGCAGCTCGAGCTGAAACCGGACCGGCCGAAGATCCTCGCGCAGAAGGAACTCATTGTCCTGGAAAGCGAGTTTGTAAGCCGAGCTCTCGGTCTGCGGAATCGACGGTACATGCTCGGCGGCGCGGGCATCGACCTTGGACGTCGGGAAGATACGCTTGGGCGGTACGGCTTGATTGGTCATGCCCGCCGCCTAGCGGCAAAGTTCGCCAGCGTCACGCCACTGCGGTTGTCCTCGGCGCGGCCCAGTCGATCCGCCGTGTCGCGTACATCACTCCGGCAAGCGCGGCGAACAGCAGGAGCGATCCGATCAGCAGCGAATAGGCTTCGAGGCTGAGCAGGATATAGAGCACGCCATAAAGGCCGACGAGCAGCGCTCCGATGTAGGCGGCGCGTCGGCGGCTTGCGAGCACCGCGGCCGAATAAGCCGTGTTTAGGCCGGCGATTGCCGCCGATGCGACGACATAGGCCGGCGTGAAACCGATCACTTCGGCCAAGGCGAGCAGAAGCACGAAGAACAGCACTAGCGCCGCGCCGACGAGCAGATATTCGACCGCCGAAACATGCACTCCGCCGACGACGTCGAACATCAGCAGGGCCAGGAAGGTGAAGCCGATGAACAGAAAGCCGTACTTGGTCGCCCGATTGACTTGCGAATAGGGATCGACTGGCTGGATCAGGCTGATCTGCGCGCTTTGCGGCGAAGCATCGCCGGCCGCCGGGGTTGGACGCTCCGGCGTCGGGGGCCGGCCCGAATCTGCCGTGCTCACCAGAGAGCGTCCGAGCGCCAGATTGCCGATCCGGTAAGCTGCGTCGAAGCCTTTGTCGCTCACGTGCCGCGCGCCCGGCAGGAAGGCGCCTCCGAAGCTCGGGCTCGGCCATGTCGACCGCACGGTCCATCGCGTATCGCCGGATTGGGGCATGAGGCCGAGCGCTTCGCTTCCACGCAGTTCGTAGGCGTAGTCGATTGTCAGCGGCCTTTCCGCCAGGGCGCTTGCATCGAACCCGGCGAAGAAGCCGCTGCCGCCGCTGCCGCCCTCGCCTGGCTGGAGCCGAAGCGATTGACCATTTGCGATCACACGGGGATTAGCGCCGAGTCCGCGCGGATCGCTTACGCCGAAGTGCAACTCGGCGTTGCCGAGATCCATCTGCGAGGGATCGACCTTGGTTCGAGCGAGGTCCGGTGGGAAGGCGAACCGTGCTTTGCCGCTGAACCCTGCTTGATATACTACGGCTTCATAGATCGAGCGTCTGCGCAATTCGGGGTGCAGCACCGTCGAAAGCTCGACCGTCTCCGGCGCCAGAACCAGCTCGCGCGTCACCTGATTTGTCCGAGTGAGACTCTGGCCGTTCTGGACGACGGTTTCCGTCGCGGTCGTCCGATAGGGGATGACGAGGAGCGGCCCCGACACAGCCTGAGCCGCGCCCCAGCCTTCCGTGATCGATGCGGTCGCTTCCTGTGACTGCGTCTTGCGGTCGTAGACCAGCAGCCAGATGGAAAAGAGCGGGACCGTCAAAACGAGCCCGACGATGATTGCGAGCGTTAGCTTGAACCCGGGTGTACGTTCGCCGCCGATGCTGAGCACGATCTGTTTCCTCGGTCTGTCCCGGAGCCAAGGTGCTGAGCGCCGCGGTGAGCGTCATGAGCCAGTTCTGAGCTTTTCGTGAGGAGGGGCTTTTCGCCATTAACCATTTCACTTGCGCGCCGCCTGCGCGGGTGTAACCTGCATATCCTTCGCCGTCTGACGTTTAGGCGGCCTGTGCGTACGGTCGCGGGGGCGCTGTATGACGACAGGGGCAAGCGGACGCCGGAGCGGCGTCCGATGATCTTCAATTCGCTGACCTTCCTGATCTTCTTCGCGATCGTGCTCGCGCTGCACTACGCGCCGTTCTTCTCGTGGCACCAGAAGAAGATCAACCTGCTGATCGCCTCGTACCTCTTCTATGCGGCGTGGAATCCCCCGTTCGTGATCCTACTGTGGACGTCGACCGTCGTCGACTGGTGGGCCGCGCAATGGATGGTGCGCGCGAAGAGCCGGCACACGCGGCGCGCCTGGATGCTGACGTCACTCATCGTGAACCTCGGCATGCTCGGTTATTTCAAATATGGCGGCTTCCTGCTTCAGAATTTCGTGGCGATCGCCGCCTCGCTGGGAATCATCTATCACCCGCCGGGGTGGGACATCGTCCTGCCGGTCGGCATCAGTTTCTATACCTTCGCGACCCTCTCCTACACACTCGACGTCTATTTGAGGCGGTCGGCGCCGGCCGGCAGCTTCCTCAACTATGCGCTCTTTGTGACCTTCTTTCCGCACTTGGTCGCAGGCCCGATCATGCGCCCGACCGAGCTCGTGCCGCAGTTCGAGGAGCCGCGGCGGGCGAGGCCCAATCAGCTCTTCTTCGGCCTGGCGCTGCTGACGCTAGGCTTATTCCAGAAGGTTGTGCTTGCCGACGGCTTGCTCGCCCCAGTGGTTGAGGCCGTTTACGACCAGCACGACAAAGTTCCCGGGATGCTCGACAGTTGGGTCGCGACCCTCGCTTTCGCCGGCCAGATCTTCTGCGACTTCGCCGGTTACTCAACCTCGGCGATCGGAGTCGCTCTGTGCCTCGGCTTCGCGATGCCGGACAATTTCCGCTTTCCCTATGGAGCGGTGGGCTTCTCCGATTTCTGGCGCCGGTGGCACATCACATTGTCGAGCTGGCTGCGCGACTATTTGTACATCCCGCTCGGTGGGAACCGGCACGGCCAGGCGCGCACCTACATGGCACTCATGGGGACGATGCTCCTTGGCGGCCTGTGGCACGGCGCCAACTGGACGTTCGTCGTCTGGGGCGGGCTGCATGGCCTCTACCTCTCGATCGAGCGGTGGCTCAAATCACGATTCAAAGGCTTCACGCCCGGAAGGATGACGCTGGTCGGCCTGGCGCTCCTCACGTTCATTCTGGTCAACATCACGTGGGTCTTCTTCCGCGCCAAGACCTTCGCCGACGCCGGCACGGTGCTGAAGGGGATGGCGGGCATTCAGGCGAAGCCAGCGCCGCTGATCGCCGCGGGCCCAATGATCATCGCGATGCTGATCGTCTCCGCCATCTTCGGGACGCACCTCGCGATGCGCAACACGACGCTCGAGGCGGTGGTGGAGCGCACCCCCTCCGTCGCTCTCGCGGGCATTTGGACGATGCTGTTGTTTGCCGTCATCCTCGAGCAGGGGCAGGGCAGTGCCTTCATCTATTTCGCATTCTGACGCGCATAAGGCCGAAGTGCGTGGCGTGCGCGAAGGCGCCCTCCCGCCCGGCCTCAGGCAGACCGCGGCTAATCGGCCCGGACAGGCGCAGCCGGTCCCCACGCGCGACATCCCTCTGCGTCCGTGGGTGAAGATCGGCAGCTTCGCTTTCGTGGCCGTGACTCTGCTGATGACCGTGTGGGAATGGAACGCACGCGCGAATCTCGGACTGCGCGCCGGCGACATCGACGACAGCCCGCAATTCTGGGCGGAGCAGCGCCGCCTCGCCGATGCGGCGCCCGTGACCATCGTCGGCGACAGCCGCATCCTGTTCGACACGGACCTCGATCGCTTCCAGCGGTTGACCGGGGTCCGCCCGGTGCAGACTGCGATTCCAGGCACCAATGCCCGGGCGCTCCTTGAGAGCTACGCGAATGATCCGGAGTTTCACGGGCTCCTGATCCTCGGCCTCGCGGACCTCAGCTATTTCCGGCCACAGGGCGTCGGTCTTGGCGGCTCCTATCTCAGGAACTTCGGCAAGAACGGCAAGCCATCGCAGCTGACTGGCTTGTGGATCGATCGCTGGCTGCAGCGCCATCTTGCGTTCATGGATGCGGATTATCGGCTGAGCCGCTGGGCGCCACGCTTCGATCACGGCGATCGGACAGGCGCAAAGAGTCCCTACGACGACGTCTGGAAAATCTCGGAGACCTTCGACGGCCGCCAATATTTCATGTGGAGTCGGATCGAGAGCGATCCCTATCTGCGCTCGCATGCGCGCCATGCCTGGAAACTGTTCGAAGGCCCGAAGATTCCACCCTTCATTGCGGCGAACGTCATTGCGCGCAGCGCCGAAGCGGTCCGGCGGATCCGTGCACGCGGTGGCGACGTGATCTTCATTCGGCCGCCGAGCGCACCCGAACTTCGCTCGCTCGAGGAACGGCGGCTGCCCAAGGCAAAGGGCTGGGACCTGCTGCTCACGGGCACGCGAGCGCAGGGCATCCATGCCGATGACCTGCCGCAGGCGCAGAACCTCGTCATTCCCGAATGGTCGCACCTCAGCCGCAAGTGCGCGAGGGTGTTCACCGACGGCTACGTGCGTCGTCTGGTGAAGTTGACGCCCAGGCTCAAACTCCGCGCAGATGCGCCGCCGCCGCTCAGCCGCGCCGACTGCGTGCCGCAGACGATCGCAGCGCGTTAGCCGGTCACATCGCTGACACTTGATGCACGTGCTGCACCGCCCAAATCACTTCCATGATCGACATCCGCAAATTCGATAGCCTCGGCCATGCCGACCACGGGTGGCTCAATGCACGCCACCATTTCTCCTTCGCCGATTATTACGATCCCGGGCGCATGGGCTGGGGCCGGATTCGTGTCTGGAACGACGACCAGATCGCGGCGCAGAGCGGGTTCCCGCCGCACCCGCACCGCGACATGGAGATCGTGACCTACGTCCGCACCGGCGGAATCACGCACCAGGATTCGATGGGCAACAAGGGCCGCACTGGCGCCGGGGACGTCCAGGTGATGAGCGCCGGCACGGGCGTCACCCACGCCGAATATAATCTCGAGGACGAGCAAACCACGCTGTTCCAGATCTGGATCGAAACCGACAAGCCGCATGCCCAGCCGAGCTGGGGCGCCAAGCCCTTCCCGAAGAATTCACGCGAGGGCGCATTCCAGCTGCTGGCGAGCGGGAACAATGACGATGGTGCGCTGACCATCAACGCCGACGCCCGCGTGCTCGGCGCGACCGTGAAAGCCGGAGAGTCGATCTCGGTCGATGCCGAGCCGGACCGGCACCTCTACCTCGTGCCGAGCGGCCGAGTCCGCGTGAACGGCGTCGAGGCGGGTCCGCGCGACGGCGTGGCGATTACCGGCGAGTCCAAGCTCGACATCGAGGCGGAGGACGACGCCGAGCTGGTCCTGGTCGACGCGCGCTAAGCGGCTGAATTCCGGTTCGGTTCATCCGCGCCGTGCTTGAATAAGCTCGGCTCGGCGGGCATGTGCCTGCCGCGCCGAGGGCGATGGGCGCGATTTCACGGACTTTGGGCGGGAACAGATGAGGGGCGCTAGGCGCTTGGCTATTGCGGTTTGGACGGCAGGCTGGCTGCTCGTCTCCGCCGCTGCGTCCGCTCAAGATGCAACTCCGCCCACCGCCCCTGCGGACAATGTCGGCCCGCGCGAGCTGCAGAATTTCAGTCTCTCGGGCACGGTCACGCGTCCCGCGGATCAGCCGCCGCCTCAAGCCGCCAGGCGGGTGACGTCCAACAAAAGTGCACCTGGGACAGCAGCGCCGCCGCGAGCAGCTCCGGCGCGCGCCGTCGCGAGGAAGACGACCGCGCCGGCACGGGCGCTGGCTACGAAACAGGCTCGCGAGAGTCCACAACAGCAGCTGCGACAAGTCACGACCGCCCCCGCTGCGACGGAGCTCGCCGCCGGTGCACCGCCCACCGCGACGCCAACCGCCGCACCTGTGTTCGCCCCGCCGGTGGAGAGTACGAGCGGCACCTTCGCGCCCCCGCATGGTTTCCCGCTCCTGCCGTGGCTGCTTGCGGCCATCGCGCTTGGGGCCGGCGGAGCCTTTCTGTTGTGGCGCAGCCGCTCGCAGGCCGCCGTCGCCGGCGGTCCACACATCGACCTCTTCTCAAGCGAGCCTGAGCTTCTTCCGCCCTCCCCGCCGGCTCGAGCTCCGCGCGTGGTTGAACCCGCGCCGTCGCCTCGTCCAAACGGTATCGTCTCGATGGGGCTTCGCCCGTGGATCGACGTCGCGATGCAGCCGCTGCGTTGTATCGTTACCGACGAGACGGTCACGGTGGAGTTCGAACTCGAGCTGTTCAATTCCGGCAGCGGCCCGGCACGCGACATCCATGTTGCCGCGACGCTGATCAACGCCGGGCAAGGCCAGGATCAGGCCCTCGCAAGCTTCTTCTCGCAGCGGCCCGGACCGGGCGAGCGCATTCCGGTGATCCACCCGCTCAAACGCGCGACCTTCACCACCCAAATCGTGACCTCGCGAGAACAGGTTCAGCTGCTCGAGATGGGGGCGCGGCTGGTGTTCGTCCCGATCCTTGCCTTCAATGCGACTTATGCGTGGGGCAGCAAGGAAGGGCAGACTTCGGTCAGTTACCTGCTCGGTCGTGAGGGCAAGGGCGAGAAGCTCGCGCCGTTCCGCCTCGATCTTGGGCCCCGCCTGTTCCGCGGCGTCGGCGCACGGCCGCTGCCGATCGGTGTCCGGAGCTAGAGCACGCTCGAATTATAGCTATGCCAGGCGAGCACCGCAGCCGCGCCGCGGTAGGGCCGCCATGCCTCGGCGAGCTCGCGGAGCTGCTTCTCGCTCGGCTTGTCCGGAAGCCCCAGTAGCCGCCCGAGCTCGATCAGCACGGCGAGATCGCCGGCCGGGAAGACATCCTGCCGCCCTTCCGCGAACAGCAAGTAGATCTCGGCCGACCAGCGGCCGATGCCCTTGATTTTGGTGAGCAGGGCAATGGCTTCCTCATTATCCTCGGGCAGCGATTCGAGATCGAGCTCGCCCGAGATCACGAGTTGGGCGAGGCTGCGGATGTAACCCGCCTTTTGGCGGGAGATGCCGGCGGCGCGAAGCTCTTCGTCGGTGGCGGTGAGAAGCTTCGCGAGCTCGGGCGGGGAGCCGTAGGCCGCCTCGAGCTTGGCCCACATCGACCGCGCCGCGGCAACGCTGACCTGCTGGCCGACAATGGTTCTGAGGAGCGTCTGCGCGCCCCGATCGCTGCGCCTCGGCTCGGGAACGCCAAACTTTTCGACCACCCCGGCGAAGGCCGGCTCACGCGCCGCGAGCGCCTCCACCGCCGTACGAATGCTGTCCTTGGTCCGGACCATTAGCGGGTGCTCGCCGCATAAAGAGCGACCGCCGCCGCGTTGGAGACGTTAAGGCTTTCCACGGTCTCCAAGATATTGAGCCGAGCCAGCGCATCGCAATGCTCGCGAGTATTCGGCCTCAACCCTGGTCCTTCCGCGCCAAGGACGAGCGCCACCCGCGCCGGCCCGAGCGCGTCCTTCAGTTCCAAGTCGGCATCTCCGGTCAGTCCGATTCGCCAGAAGCCCGCCTCGCCGATCTCTTCGAGAGCACGGGCGAGATTGATGACCCGGACCCATGGCAAACGCTCCAGGGCACCAGAGGCCGCCTTCGCCACGACCCCGCTTTCGGGCGGCGAATGACGGTCCTGAGTGACGATGCCGATCGCCCCGAATGCGGCGGCCGAGCGCAGG
>DATMHG010000138.1:0-20108 GCA_035555035.1 Sphingomicrobium sp. | reverse complement strand
GCGAGCAGCCGCCAGCGTGTCGTGCCTTTATCGATGAGTGCGACGCAGGCATCGTTCGAGCAATCGCTGAACGGCTTGGAACCGAGCTCGCCCGGGTCGCCATCGAAGCCCGAAGCTTCTGCAAGCAAGCTCCGGACATAGTCCCCGGCGCGGTCGCGAAGGATCAAGGGCGTGCCGTCCGTGCTCACCACAGCCAGATGCCGCCCGTCGCCTGTCACGAGAAGGTCGGGTGTGGCCGATAGCGCTGCGCCCGTCGCGCCGATGGCGAAAGGCGCGAACCCAAGCAGGCGCCAGCGCTTGGTCCAAAGGCAGACCCAAATCCCGCCGACCACCATGAGTGCGAACGCCCAGACCGGCATGGACGGCAGCATGGCGACCGCGCCTTTGGTGCCGGCGACTGTATGCGCCAGCTTGAGCAAGCCGTCGATCGCCAGGCCGCACAGGAACCACACCGGCCTGCCCCACCCCACAGCGTCGAGGAGCAGGGCCCCGGCTTCGAGCGGCATGATCACGAATGTCGCCAGCGGAATCGCGATGATGTTCGCGCCGACGCCGTAGAGGCCCGAACGGTGGAAGTGGTAAAGCGCAAGTGGCGCCAGCGCGACTTCGACGGCAAGTCCGGTACCGACGGTTGCAAGAACGTTGCGGGCCAGCCGCATAGCGAACGGCTCTTCGCGCCTTTGGAAAAGCAGCGCCGCCCACTTGGTCGAATGTAGCGCGACGATCGCCGTCACTGCAGCGAAGCTCATCTGAAAGCTTGGGCCGGCGAGCGCTTCCGGCCGGAAGAGCAAGACCACGAGCGCGCCGGCGGCGATCAGACGTAAGCTCATCGCGTCTCGCCCCAGCGCAATCCCCGCGAGGATCAGCAACGCCGCGACGCAGCTTCGAACCGTCGGCACCTGCGCACCGGTCAGCACGGTGTAACCGATGCCCGCCGCGGCAGCGACGCCGGCCGATACGAGCACGAGGTTGAAGCGAAGCGCCAGCCGCTCCGACAGCGCTAGGAGCTTGAGGCTGAGCAGCATGGCGAAGGCGACGACCGCGGCGATGTGGAGCCCGCTCACCGACAGCAAGTGGGTGAGGCCGGCCCTGCGCATCGCATCGGCGTCGTCCTGATCCACCGCATTCTGGTCGCCCGTCACCAAGGCTACGGCGATCCCCGCCGAGCTTTGCGGCAGGCGCTGAAAAATGTGCTTGCGAAGATTGGTGCGCACGCGATCGAGGCCCTGGGGCTCGGCCGGCGTCTGCACGCTGATGTCGCCCATCGCCTTGCCGACCGCGCCGATGCCCTGGAACCAGGCGTCCCGCGCGAAGTCGTACGTGCCCGGAAGCGCCATCGGCGGTGGCGGCGCCAGCCGCGCCTTGACCGAGATCACCGCGCCTGGCGCAATCCCGGTGGGAAACTTGTTCTCGTCAACAGAGACCCGAACGTGCGGCGGCAGCTCAGGGTCTTTAGGAGCGATCATCATCCGGACCGTGTCCCGAGCGGCGAGATGATCGACGGACTCCACTTGGCCCGAGACATCGGTGACAACCGGACGGCTGAGGCGTGGCAGCTCGACCCAAGCCGCTCGCGCCCAGACGAGGCCGCAACCGAGCGTTGCCGCAAGGGCGAACCATCCAAGCGCTCGCCCGGTGCGGCCGGTCCCTATCACCCAGCCGACCAGGGCGAGGGCGGCGGCCAGGCACAGGAATGAAAGCCATTCCGCTGGACGATCCAGAGCGAACCAGGCGGCGATCCCGCTCCCGAACCCGACCACGAACCACGGCGGAAGCTGAGCGCGCTCCGCCTCGAGGAGCTTCTCCAACTCCTCGTGAAACGCGGAAAACCGCGTCTTCCAATAGCCCCGAGCACGCTGTGGAAGAGGCGCTTCCCCTATGTTAGGGGCGCTCGTCCGTTGCATTGCAGCATGGAAAGAAGAGGAAAGCGCGCTTGAGCGCAAGTGATACGTCGCGGCCGGTCGTTACGAGGTTCGCTCCGTCCCCAACTGGATTCCTGCATATCGGCGGTGCGCGTACTGCGCTCTTCAACTGGCTGTTCGCTCGCCACCACGGCGGCAAGTTCCTGCTGCGGATCGAGGATACGGACAAGGCGCGGTCGACTAAGGAGGCGATCGACGCGATCCTGGACGGAATGCGCTGGCTGGAGCTCGATTGGGACGGGCACGAATATTATCAGTCGCAGTTCTGGGCGCGCCACGCCGAGATCGCCCACCGAATGCTTGAACGCGGCCACGCCTACCGCTGTTGCATGACCCAGGAAGAGCTAGCCGCCCAGCGCGAGGCGGCCCAACGCGAGCGCCGGCCGTTCCGCATCAACAGTCCGTGGCGGGACGTGAGCGACGAGCAAGGCGACAAACCGTTCGTCATCCGGCTCAAGGCGCCGAGCGAAGGCGAGACGGTGATCGAGGACTGCGTTCAGGGACGCGTGACGGTCCAGAATGCCGAGATCGACGATTTCATCCTGCTGCGCTCCGACGGGACTCCGACCTACATGCTTGCGGTGGTGGTCGACGATCACGACATGGGGGTCACTCACGTGATCCGCGGCGACGACCATCTCAACAATGCCTTCCGCCAGCTGGCGATCATCCGCGCAATGGGCTGGCCGGAGCCGGTCTACGCTCATGTGCCCCTGATCCACGGGCCCGACGGGGCGAAGCTCTCGAAGCGGCATGGCGCCCTGGGTGTGGACGCGTATCGCGACGAGCTCGGCTATCTTCCGGAAGCCGTATCGAATTATCTGCTTCGTCTCGGCTGGGGCCACGGCGACGACGAGATCATCAGCCGCGAGCAGGCGACGGAGTGGTTCGAGCTCGACCATGTCGGCAAGTCGCCCTCCCGGTTCGATTTCAAGAAGCTCGAGAACCTCAACGGCCATTACATTCGCGAGGCCGACGACCGCCGCCTTGCGGGCTTGATCGCGCCGAAACTCGGCGTTTCGGGCGAGCAGAAGGCGCTGGTGGTGAGGGCGATGCCCGAGCTCAAGTCCCGGGCGAACACGCTCAATCAGCTGGCCGAAGGGGCCGCCTTTCTTTTTGCCAAGCGGCCGCTCGACGTCGACGAAGCTGCGGCAGCGCTCCTGACGGACGAAGCTCGCGAGTTGCTGCATCGCACAAACAAAAGCCTCGGCGCTCTTGCGAAATGGGACGCAGGCTCGTTAGAGGCGGCGATCCGCGAGGTTGCGGAGAGCCAAGGCGTGAAGCTCGGCAAGCTTGCCCAGCCGCTCCGCGCCGCTCTCACCGGGCGCACGACCTCCCCGGGGATTTTTGATGTTCTTGCGTTGCTCGGGCGCGATGAAAGCCTTGCCCGCATCGCCGATCAGATGGTGGAGCCGAAAGAATGACCGACCAAGCCGTGACCCTGGGCATCAACGGGTCGAACCACTCCTACAAGGTGCTCGAGGGCAGCGTCGGCCCCGAAGTGTTCGATATCCGCAAACTTTACGCCGAAACGGGGATGTTCACCTACGATCCGGGTTTCACCTCAACCGCCAGCTGCGAGAGCGCGATCACCTATATCGACGGCGAGAAAGGCATTCTGCTCCACCGCGGCTACCCGATCGAGCAGCTCGCCGAGAATTCGAGCTTCATGGAGGTCGCCTACCTGCTCCTCCACGGCGAGCTTCCCAAGAAGGACCAGCTCGACCAGTTCGCGTACACAATCAGCCGGCACACGATGGTGCACGAGCAGCTCGCGACCTTCTATCGCGGGTTCCGCCGCGACGCGCACCCGATGGCGGTCCTGTGCGGCGTCGTTGGCGCGCTATCCGCCTTCTATCACGACAGCACGGACATCAACGATCCCGAGCAAAGGATGATCGCCTCGCACCGGCTGATCGCCAAGATGCCGACCCTGGTCGCGATGGCTTACAAATATACGCTCGGCCAGCCGTTCATGTACCCGCAGAACAGCCTCAGCTTCACCGGCAACTTCCTGCGCATGACCTTCGGCGTCCCGGCCGAGGCGTATGAGGTCAATCCGATCATCGAAAACGCGATGCGGCGGATCTTCATCCTGCACGCCGACCATGAGCAGAACGCCTCGACTTCGACGGTGCGGCTCGCCGGATCATCGGGCGCGAACCCATTCGCCTGCATCGCTGCGGGCATCGCCTGCCTGTGGGGCCCCGCTCACGGCGGCGCCAACGAGGCCGCGCTAAACATGTTGCGCGAGATCGGAGACGTGAAGCGCATCCCGGAATATATCGCTCGGGCAAAGGACAAGAACGACCCGTTCCGCCTGATGGGCTTCGGCCACCGAGTCTACAAGAATTTCGACCCCCGCGCGAAGGTCATGAAAGCGACCGCCGACGAGGTGCTCGCCGAGCTCAACATCTCAGACCCGGTGCTCGATGTCGCCAAGGAGCTCGAACATATCGCGCTCAACGACGACTATTTCATCGAGAAGAAGCTCTATCCGAACGTCGATTTCTATTCGGGCGTGATCCTCAATGCGATCGGCTTTCCGACCGACATGTTCACGGCCCTGTTCGCGCTGGCGCGCACGGTCGGGTGGGTCGCGCAGTGGAACGAGATGATAGCCGATCCCGAGCAGAAGATCGGCCGACCGCGCCAGCTTTATGTCGGCGCCACGCAGCGCAACTACGTGCCTGTCGAAAAGCGCTAGGGGCTCGGCAGAATCAGCGTAAAGCGCGCGCCCTGGCCGGGTGCGCTTTCGAGCGTGACATCCCCGCCCATCGAGCGCGCCAGACGCCGGGAGATGGCGAGGCCGAGTCCGGTGCCGCCCTCCTGCGATTGCACGCGCTCGAAGCGCTCGAAAATACGCTGCTGGTCTCCCGCCTCGATCCCCGGCCCTTGGTCTGCCACGGTAACCGAAGCGCTGGCATGCGTTCGATCGAAGGACAGGCGAACCGTCGAACCTTCGGGTGAATGCCGGATGGCATTGCCGATCAGGTTGACCAGAATCTGGATGACCGCCGGTTCCTGGCCGCTCGCCGGAAGTGATCCTGTCGACTCGGGGTCGATCGAGACATTGCGCTCCTCCGCCAGCGATTCGAGCATCACCACGGCTTCCGCCGTCAGTGCCGAAAGATCGATCGCTCGGTGGCCGTGCACTGGATCTTCGCTCATCGAGCGAACCACGGAGAGAAGATGGCGAGCGGCCGCGGCGATGTCGTTGCCATAACTCGCGTAATCGCTGCGGAGCGGGCCGTCGGCACGCTCGACGATTCGCTCCGCACTTTCGATGATCCGATCGATCGGCGAGCGGAGCACTTCCTCGAGAGCATCGTCGAAACCGCTGCCAGGTGCCGCCGGTGCGCTCGATTCCGGCGCGCGTTCGATGACTGCAGTGCCACGGAAACCCGCGAAACGGCCGTCCGCCGTCGTCACGACTTCGCCGCTGAGAATGACGCAACGCGTGTCATCGCTCCGGCTGCAGGCCTTCTGTCCGGTAAAAGCGCGACGGCCGGCGAGCGCGCTGATCAGAGGCATCTCGCCCACCTCATTCTCGATGAGGCGCATCGAACGGGTGAGCGGCTGGCCGGCCGCTTCGGCGATGTCGACGCCAAGATGCTCCGCCAGCTCCGGCGAAAGCGAGATCAGCCGCAGCTCCTCGTCGGCTGCCCATTCATTGTGCGGCTCAGGAGAGTCCGCCTCCGCGGGTCCGCCGAGCAAAGTGGCAAGACGCGGCGCGGTCGGCAGCCTTTCGGTCCAGCCCTGGAGCGAAAGCACCACCTCGTCGCCTTCGGGCGTCGCCTGGACCCAGAGTTCGATGTCATGGTCGGCTGACGCAGCAATCGCCGGCCGAGTGACGGGAATCCCGAGCTTCCGCGCGAGTTCGGCGACAGCGGCGACTTGCGGCAAAGCCAGACGTTGGCCAAGGCTCGACCCAGCCTGCCGCTGTAGAGTTTCAAGCTCCGGATCGGCCGCGACAAGGCGGCCGGCCCGATCGATACGACCGACGATCGGGCGCGGCTCGGAGGGTACGCTAGCCATTCTTCCCCCCGACGGCCGCGACCGCGCGCTGGTACAGCGGGTCGGTAGAAATCCAGTTGAGAGCGTTCGCCACATCGGCATCGCTCAGCTGATCGAATTCACCGATCGCGCGAGCGGGATCTACGATGCCGATGAGGTCGCCGATGCCCGCTAGCAGCGTGGCAGCCGTCTCTCGCGTCAGGCGCCCCATCCGGAGCAACGCCATCACGCGCTTCGGGTCGCCGGACAGAAGCTCGTCGAGCGCGATATCGCCCCGAATTCCGCTGCGTCGCGCCAGCGCCTGGGCAACGAAGTTCATTTCGCCTTCCATTGCGGCCGCGGCGACCAGCTCGTCGCTGAGTGCATTTTCCTCGTCCAGCAGGCGCACCAGCGCAGCGGTCAGCTGCTCGATGCTGCTCCCGGGATCGTGCCGCGCCATGACCTGCGCCATCGCCGTCGAAAGCAGTCGGTCGGCCTGGGCCGTTCCGCCGGCTCCGGTGAGGTTCGTCCGAAGCGCCGCCGCAAGTGAGCAGACGAGCGCACTCGCTTCTTGTGCCGGCAGGTCGTCGAAGTGCAGCAGGCACTGGCCGAAGCGGTCGCGCCGCCGGCCGCGCGCGATGATCAAAGTCATCGCCGCAGCCGCGATTGCGCCGTCGCTATGGCTGACCAGCCCCTGGATCATCCGTGCCTCGCGGCGTCCCGCGCGCGACTTGGCCCCCGTTGCGATCCGCTCCTCGTCCGCCCGGCGAAGCAGCAGTCGGAACAGTCCGGCGCGATTGAGCAGCCCGGTCGAGGACAAGAGCTCGATCAGCGCCAAATTGCCCTCATCGTTGGCCGGCGTCGCCATGTTCGGAAGGGCGGCGCGGAGTTCGTCCGCAATATCGCTGACCAGGCAATGCAGCATCGCCGTCATCAGCGCCCGCTCCTGCTCGCTGAGGCGATCGGCGGGCTTCAGGAAGAAGTCGATTCGAACCGTCGACAGCCGGTCGCCGTCCGCGCGCACGGGCGCGGACTGGTCGGCTGCCGAAGCAGCGATCGGCCATTCTTCCGGCATCATCACGAGGACGATTATCGAATGTCTGTTAACTTCCCGTCAACTCTGAGTTGAATGCCGCACATGCTGGACGACGAAGAAGGATGCCGCGGCATAGAGGAGCAGCCCGACCAGATATGGTGTCCACGCGCCCGCCAGCGCGAAGGGAATCGCCGCAACGATGGCACTGCGACGCGAGAAGAGCCATGGATCTGCATCGGCGGGAAAGCCCGTCTTTTCGATCCGCATCGCTTCCGAGAAGGCGATCGTCCCTGCCCCTGCGATGAGCGTGCCCCAGCCATGACCATGCCCCATTTCCCACCAGGCGAGCGCCATCAGCGGGACGCCGGCCGCTGGGCCAAGCACGCGCCGGCTCACCATTCGTGCAGCGAACGGCCGCAGCCGCAGCGTCGCGAGGCGGCTCGCGACAATGTCGAGCGGTGTCGAAGCAATCATCAGCACGAGGGCCGCGCCGAGCCATCCGCGAAGGCAGCACGCCGCCGCCGCGATGCTCAGCACCAGCGCCGCCCACATCAGCCAAACCGGCTTGACGCTCGTCTCCACCAACTGCTCGGTCGCCAATTCCTCGATCGGTGGAAGAAGGTAGCGACTGACCCAGTCGGTCCGCGTTCCGCGCGAGCCCTGCAGAAGCCGCCGCTCGAAAGTCTCGAGGTCTTCGGGACGCTCGACCAGGATCGGCTCGGCGGCGGCCTCTCCCGCGGGCATTCGACGGGCCCCCTCCTGGATCGCACGACGAAGCAGCGTCGACTGCAAGTCCCAGTCGCCGAGCATCGCCGCGGTCGATCCGAGCAGACGCGCATCCACTACTGCGACTCCGGCCCATCGCGTTTCACCGTCGATGCGCTCATATTGCTCGTGCACCTCGTCGTCCGGCACCGTCATGACCGCCGGCTCGGGCTCGTCGGCGAGCTGCGCCACGAGTTCCGCCGTCGGAGCAATGCCGTCGCCGATGAGCATGATCGTCGCGCCCGCCTCGAAGCGGCTCACCGCTTCCTCGACGTCGCTCACTGGAAAAACTCCGATGCCGTCCAAGCGGAGCCGTTCGAACGCGTCCTGCAGCGCCTGGGGAACGCGCTCGACCACGACGACGATCGGCGCGGTTCCGGCGGCTGAGGCACAGCGCACCTGATATTCGATCAGCGGTCGGCCGGAGAGCGGGAGAAGCGCGCGAAGGCCGCCTCGATCATCCTCCTGGTAGGCTCCGATCAGAGCGCCAACGGCCAAAGCGTCCCTCCCCTGCGCCGCATGCGCGGCAGAACCCTCTCTAACTGCTTTCCCGCTTCGTCAAAGATGGTAAACTGCCTATTATGAATCCTTTCGCAAAGCGCGCCGAGCCGCTGCCTCCGGCTTACGATGAGAGCGAACCTCTCGATCTGACGAACGAGCTGACGGCCGGATCGCCGTCGTTCGACCAGGAGCAATGGGCGCAGAGTCGCGCGGAGGAACGGGGCGCAGGCGGACGCCAGGTGCTCGGCGCCGTACTAACCTTGCTCGCGGTCGCATGGCTCGCGTTCAGCGCCTGGTCGGCAGGCCGTTCGCTCGCCGGACAGTCGCTCGGGTCACCGGCATTCGCCCAGTGGATCGCGCTCACCGCGACGCCGCTGGCGCTACTCGGGCTCGTTTGGCTGATGTTCGGCCGCACGCGGCGGAAAGAAGCGGAGCGATTCACGCGATCCGTCGTCACCATGCGCACCGAAGCGCGCTCGCTCGAAGCATTGCTCGAAGTGCTGTCACAAAGGATCCAGGACAGCCGCATCGAACTGACGATGATCTCGCAGCATCTGATGCAGCTCGGCGATGAGGCGACGTGCAAGCTCGGCGGCATCACGCGCGAGTTCGACACCAGCAGCGAGAGGTTGAGGCGCCACGGAGAAGCGCTCGATCGTGCGGCGGAGTCGGCCCGGAATGACATTGCCGTGCTGCTCGAGGATTTGCCGAAGGCTGAGCAGACCGCATTGGCCGTGGCCGAGCAGCTGCGGTCCGTCGGCAGCGAATCCACGAACAAGGCAGCTTTCTTCGGTGAGCAGGTCTCCGCGCTTGCCGGCCGGACCATGGAGGCCGATCGGCTCATTTCGGAAGCGACCGACCGGCTCGCGGCACGGCTGGCGGAAATAGATGTCGCGGGGACCGCTGCGGCGGGACGCGTGACCGAGGCTCAGTCGGCATTTCATGGGTCGCTGGACCTTTTGCTCGACCGCGCGTCGACGAGCCTTGACGAAATCCGCTCCGGCATTGATGCACAGGCAGCTGCGGTTGCCGCGCTGGTCCAGCAGGCTTCCGCCGGCATCGGCAAGGCTGGTGCGGAAGCCTCCGAATCCCTGGCGGGGAACATCGACCGCGCCAATGTGTCAATCGAGGGCCTGTCGAATCGCGTCGCCGAGCAGGATCGCGCCTCGCAAAAGATGATTGCGGAGATCGATCGTGGCCTTGCACTGATCGATCAAAGATTCACCGAGCTCGCGTCGCAAGGCGACCAGCGCGCCAACCATTTCCTCGAATCGCTGACTCGCGCCCGGACAGAGCTCGACACGCTCGCCGCCGAAGCCGGCACCCAGGACAGCGCCATCGGATCCTTGGCCGAACGCACCGAAGCGCTTCGGGCGAGCATCGGGCGTCTCGCGGGCGAGATCCGCGACGGCGTCGGCACGATGATCGGCGAAGCGCAGGGCGGCGCCGACCGGCTCGCGGCAAGCGCTGAGGCGATCCGGCCGGAGATCGGCTGGATCCGTGACGCGGCGACAGAGGCCAGCGATCGCATCTCGGCAGCAGGTGGTCAGATCGGCGAACAGCAGGACCGCTTCAGCGCCTTGCTCGCGTCCGTGGACGACGGCGTCGGCGCCGCTCAATCGAAGCTCAGCGAGCTCGCGTCCGTCATGGTTCAGGTCGAACGCGAGGCGAACAGCCTCAGCGCCGAAACAGGACCCGCGCTGGTGTCCGCGCTGCTTCAGGTCAAGGAGGCCGCGGCCCATGCGGCGGAACGCGCGCGCGAGGCGATCGAGAAGGTTATTCCGGAAAGCGCGGGCAAGCTATCCGAAGAGACTCGCGAAGCACTTGAGCGGGTAGTCCGCGAGAGCGTCGAAGAACGTTTGCGCGGAGTCGAGGATGTCGCGGCTCGTGCCGTCGAATCCGCTCGGGCGGCGTCGGATCGGCTGACTCAGCAGATGCTGACCCTCGGCCAAACCGCGGCGGCGCTCGAGCAGCACATCGACGCGACCAGCAAGGAGCAGCGCGAGAAGGACAGCGAAGCCTTCGCTCGGCGCGTATCGCTGCTCATGGATTCGATGAACTCGGCAGCGATCGACGTTGGAAAGATCCTGTCGGACGAAATCGACGACAAGGCCTGGGACAGCTACATCAAGGGCAACCGCGGCGTCTTCACCCGCCGCGCCGTCCGGCTGATGGGCGGAAGCGAGACGCGCGCGATCAAGGCGCATTACGATTCGGACCCCGAGTTCCAGCAGTCGGTCAATCGCTATATCGCCGACTTCGAGGCGATGCTCCGCCGCGTCGTCGCGGAGCGCGACGGCGGGATCATCGCCGTCACGCTCATGTCCTCGGACATGGGCAAGCTCTACGCGGCGCTCGCCCAGATCGACCGGAGACGCTGATCGCTTGACGAGCACGAAGACGCTCTTTTTGGTTGTCATCTGGGGCTGCGTCGTGACTACCGCTGTCACAGGATATTACTACTCCCCGAACGTCAGGGTCCGGCGCGGCGACGATCCGAAGTTTTTCTGGTTGATGTTCACCGCAGGGACCGCCGGTGCAGTCCTTGCGACCTACCTGCTGTTACAGACACCGATCTAATCTGAGTCACCGCCGGTTGTAGAAGTCGAGGTCGTCCGGCGTGATCCAGCCGAACGTCCAGTTCGCATAGTAGATCGCAAAGAGGATCAGAGCGACAACCGCTGCCCGAAGCAGATGGTGTTTCAGGTCGAACGTGTGCGGGGCACTTTCGGCGTGGCCGGGAAGCCTGGATTTTCCGATCTCCTCGTCGGTCTTCACGCCGAACGGCAAGAGCACGAAGGCGCTGAAGACAAAGCACAGGAAATAGATCGCGACGATCGAAGTGAAAGCCATGGTTGCTTACTGGGCGACCTGGAGAAGCATTACCTCGACGACGGGCTTCTTGCCCGTCCACAGCGTCGCGCAACGGCGGACCGCGAGCCGCACGGCCTCGCGCATCGCCTCCTCATCGCCGCGGCTAAACGCCCGTGTCGCAGCATCGGTCGCGTCGGCGACGAAATCGTCGCGATCCTCCTCGACCGGAACTCCGAACGGCCGCACGAGAGGAGTCCCCGCGAGCTCGCCATTATCACTGATCGGAAGCGCGACGGTGATCAGGCCGCCGTAACCGATCTTGCGCCGTTCATTCACGGTGGACCCGTCGGCGGGGAGGATCACGTCACCGTCGAGCACGAGCCGGCCCACGCGCACCTCGTCGATCTTCTTCGGACCGTCGGGCGCGAGGCGGATCACGTCGCCGTTCCTCTGAACGATCGCATGCGGGACGCCGTGCGCCACCGCGACGCGCGCTTGCTCGGCGAGGTGCCGCGGCTCACCGTGAACGGGCACGACGATCTGCGGACGGACCCAGTCGTACATCTCGATCAGCTCAGGGCGGCCCGGATGGCCGGAGACGTGAACATGGGCCTGGCGCTCGGTGACGATCTTCACACCGAGGTCCGACAGCTGGTTCATGATCCGGCCGATCGCGACTTCATTGCCCGGAATGATGCGCGAGGAGAAGATTACGGTATCGCCGTCGCCGAGCTTCAGCTCGTGCGAGCCCGACGCGATCCGGCCGAGGGCAGCGCGGGGTTCGCCCTGGCCGCCGGTCGCGATAATCAGCACTTCGCGCTTGGGCAGGCGCATTGCTTCGTCGAACGAGATCGGCGGCGGGAAATCGAGAAGATAACCGGTCGCCTGCGCAACGCGGAGAATGCGCTCGAGCGAGCGGCCCGCAATGCAAACCTGCCGCCCGGTCTCCCGCCCGACGCACCCGATGGTTTGCAGCCGCGCGGCGTTGGACGCGAAGGTCGTGACGAGCACGCGGCCCTTGGCCTCAAGCACCTGGGTCAGAAGGCCTTCGTGGACGCTTTCTTCGGAACCTGACGGCTTCTCCTGAAAGACGTTCGTGGAATCGCAGACGAGCGCCAGAACGCCCTCGTCCCCGATCTCAGTCAGCACCTCGGGGCTCGGCGCTTCGCCGATGACCGGACTCTCGTCGATCTTCCAGTCGCCGGTATGGAAGACATTGCCGAACGGCGTTTCGATCAGCAGCCCGTTGCCTTCGGGTATCGAGTGCGAAAGCGCGACGAAGCTGATGCGGAACGGACCGAGCTCGACGCTTCCGCCACGCTCGACGATGTTGAGCTTGACCGCTCCGGTGAGCCCCTCCTCCTCGAGCTTGCCGGCGATGAGCCCGGACGTGAACGGCGTTGCATACAGCGGGCTTTTGAGCTCTTCGGCCAGATACGGAAGCGCGCCGATATGGTCCTCGTGCCCGTGCGTCAGGACGATGCCGGCGAGCCGCTCCTGCTGGTCCTCGATGAACTCGAGGTCGGGGAGGATCAGCTCGATTCCCGGATAGTCGGGTCCCGCGAAATTGAGGCCGAGATCGACCATGATCCACTGGCCGCGACAGCCGTAGAGATTGACGTTCATGCCGATCTCGCCCGAGCCGCCAAGCGCGCAGAAAAGCAGTTCCTCTCCGGGGATCATTTCGCGCTGCGTGTCGCCATGTCGTACAGGAGACTCAACCCCTGGATGGTCAGATCGGGTTCAATCGCGTCGAATACCTGCGTTTGCTTGTCGAACAGGTCGGCGAGACCGCCCGTCGATACGACCGTCACGGGACCGCCAATCTCCGCCTTCAGCCGCTCAACGAGGCCTTCGATCATCGCGACATAGCCCCAGTAGATGCCGATGATCATCTGGCTTTCGGTCGTGCGTCCAACGACGCTGTTGCTCGCGGGGGCCTCAATGGCGATGCGCGGGAGCTTCGCGGCGGCGCTGACCAGCGCGTCGAGCGATAGATTGATACCCGGGGCGATGACTCCGCCTTTGTAGGCGCCAGAAGCGCTCACGACGTCGAAGGTCGTCGCCGTTCCAAAGTCGATTACGATCAGCTCGCCGGGATGCTTCGCATGAGCGGCGATGACGTTGAGGGCCCGGTCCGCCCCGACATTCTGCGGCTCGTCCACGTCGAGCTCGATCGGCCATTCTGCGGTACCCTGTCCGGCGATCAACGGTTCGACATGGAAATATTTGCTCGCGAGCACTTCAAGGTTGTGCAGCGCGCGCGGCACCACGGTGCCAATGATCACGGCGGTAACGTCGCTCTTCGAAAATCCTTCGAGTTCCAGAAGCTGGTGCAGCCATACCGCATATTGGTCGGCAGTACGGCGGGGGTCGGTTGCAATCCGCCAGCGCGCCTTGATCGTGCCGCCGTCGACGAGCGCGAAGACGAGGTTCGTGTTCCCGGCATCGACGGCGAGCAGCATGGCGAGCACTTAGCGACAAGAACTGCAGCGGGCAAAGCGGTCAGGCGGGACCGACCTTGCCCGGCCGCGCAACCACCTCACCCGCGCGGTAAGTGCGCGGCTCACCAAACCTGGCGAGCCGCGCGATCTCATCGTCCGCCAGGCGCGGGAACATCTGCGCCCCGCGCGTGGCAAACATATCCTGCCGCGTGTCCGTCATGCGACGGGGATCGGCTCCGCGACGAGGGTCGGCGCCTCGTGGCTGCTCTCCGCGACATCTTCGCCGCGAACAAAAGCGAGAATGTCCGCATTGATGATATCAGGATGGGTCGAGTGGCACCCGTGCGGCAAGTCGTGGTACGTCTTCAGCCTGCCCTTCTTCAGCAACTGCACGCTGAGCGGCGCTGAATCCGCGTAGGGAACGATCTGATCGTCCAAGCTGTGGATGACGAGAACCGGCACGTCGATCGCCTTCAGATCATCGGTGAAGTCGGTTTCGGAAAATGCCTTGATGCATTCGTAGCCCGCCTTGACGCTGCCCATCATGCCCTGGCGCCACCAGTTGCGGATCAGGCCCTCGATCGGCGCCACGCCCGTCTTGTTGAAGTTGTAGAACGGCCCGGAGGGGATATCGAGGTAAAGCTGAGCGCGGTTGTTGGCCAGCGCCGCGCGAAAACCGTCGAACACCTCGATCGGCGTTCCGCCGGGGTTCGAATCCTTTTTCACCATCACCGGCGGCACCGCGTCGAGCAGGACGGCTTTGGCAACGCGTCCAGGATCGGCGCGTGCGACATAGTGGGCGACCTCGCCGCCGCCGGTCGAATGGCCGATGTGGATCGCATTCCGCAGGTCCAGCGCCGTAACGAGCGCTTTCACGTCCGCGGCGTAGGTGTCCATGTCGTTGCCGCCGTCGGTCTGCGTCGATCGGCCGTGGCCGCGCCGGTCGTGCGCGATCACTCGATAGCCCTGGCCGTGGAAGAACATCAGCTGGTTGTCCCAGTCGTCAGCACTCAGAGGCCAACCGTGATGAAAGACGATCGGCTGAGCGTCCCTGGGTCCCCAGTCCTTGTAGAAGATGTGCGTACCGTCGTTGGTCGTGACGAAAGGCATATTGCCCACCCGTGGATGCGCTTCCGGCCGGCGGGACCGGCGCCGCTGTCGGTGGATCGGCCGATGGGCGGGCTGATTACTGGTCCGTCTTACGCGTCGGACTCGGTCGCGACGGCGGCGGCCGTAACAGGAATCCACGTACGCTTAAATTGGACGACTCGGCCAATTGATTCAGGTCAGAAAAACATCGGCGGCGCGGACGATCTCCATCGAGCCGTCCTCGAGCAACAAGCGAAGTGCGCCATCCGGATCGAGCCCGGCGAAACGCCCGCTGATCTGCTCATCCTTGCCCACATGGACGCTGAGTTTCGTTCCGACGAGATGCGCGCGATGTTCCCAGGCGCGCACGAGCGACGGCGTCTCCGCCGTTCGCCAAAGCCCCAGCATTCGTGCGAAGCTGCCGGCGAGCAACGGCGCGAACGCCTCGGGCAGCATCTCGCCGTTCAGCGAAGACGCCTGCCTGTCCGGCAAATCCGGCGCTCCAGCGAGATTGACTCCGAAGCCCAGCACGACGCGGTCGCCGCTTCGCTCGAGCAGGATGCCCGCGAGCTTCCTGCCGGCGAGCATCAGGTCGTTGGGCCATTTTAGCATCAGCGGCTGGGCGGGAACGGCGAGGTCCAGCGCTTCGATCAGCGCAAGGCCTGCGGCGAGCGAAAGCGTCTGCGCGGGTGGGTCCTCGGGGCGCAGCTGGACGAGGGTGCTGCCGTAGAAATTGCCAAGGACCGACACCCATTCGCGGCCCTGACGGCCCTTGCCCGCTTGCTGTTCGAGGGCGACCAGCCAGTCGCCCTCCACGGCCTTGTGGTCGGCGAGGAGGTCAGCGTTGGTCGAGCCGGTTTGCTCGACAATGCGAATGCGGCTCAGGGCAACCTCTTCACGAGAACAGCGCGCCGGCCGCGCGATCGGTGATCGATCCCAGAGCCCCGATCAGCAAATAGCCGAGCGGCGAGACGACCACGGCCGAGACGAGAATCAGAAGGCCCTGGATCGGCTCGCGCACGCGCGCATACGGCCGCGCCGGCTCGTCCATGTACATGATCTTGACGATCTTAAGATAATAGTAAGCGCCCACGACCGCGCCGAGAATGCCGGCGACGGCAAGGGCGACATAGCCGCTCGCAACCGCGGCCTGGAACACCATCAGCTTGGGCCAGAAGCCGAACAAGGGCGGGACGCCTGCCAGGCTGAACATGAAGATCGCGAACGCGGCGGCCAAAGCGGGGCGCGTTTGCGCCAGGCCGGACAGGCTGGCGATGCTTTCGACCGGCCGCCCCTCCTCGTCGCGCATCCACAGCACGCAGAGGAACGCCCCGACGGTCATCACCACGTAGACGGCCATGTAGAACAGCACCGACGACGCGCCGCGCGGACCTGCACCGACAAGTCCGATGAGGGCGAAGCCGACGTTGTTGATCGACGAATAAGCGAGCAGCCGCTTGATGTTGGTCTGGCCGTAGGCCGCGATCGCGCCGAGGAAGATCGACGCCAGCGCGGCGAAGATCACGATCTGCCGCCACGCGTCGGTCGCGGGCCCGAGCGCTTCGAGACAGACCCGGGTCGCGAGGAGGACGGCAGCAACCTTCGGAGCCGAGGCGAAGAAGGTGGTGACCGGAGTCGGCGCACCTTCGTAGACGTCGGGAGTCCACATGTGGAACGGAACGACACTCGCCTTGAACGCGAGTCCGGCGAGCAGAAACACGAGGCCGAACAGCAGGCCCAGCGACGGTGCGCCGCGCCCGAACGCTGCGGCAACGCCGGTGAAGCTGGTCGTCCCCGTGAAGCCGTACAGCAGCGAGATGCCGTAGAGTAGGATGCCGCTCGCAAGCGCGCCGAGCACGAAATATTTGAGACCCGCCTCCGCGGACCGCTCGTCCGTCCGGCGATAGGAGGCGAGCACGTATCCAGCGAGGCTGTTCAGCTCGAGGCCGACGTAGAGCGCGATCAGGCTCGTCGCCGAGACCATCACGCCCATGCCGACGGCAGCGAACACGATGAGCACGGCATACTCGGACGCATGCTCGGTTCCGCGCTCGAACCAGCCGTGCGCAGCGACGATCGCCACCGCGGAGCTCAGGAAGATCACCGCCATTCCGAACGAGGAGAACAGATCGGCCGAGACGAGGCCGTCGAACACCGGGCCGGCATGCGACGGCGGCCCGATCAGCGCCACGGTCGCACCGATCAGCAGCGCTACGGCGAGCCAGTGGACCAGCACCGAGCCTCTCCGCCCGGCAAAGGCTGCGACGATCATCAGGATCGTGCCCCCGATCGACAGGATCAGCTCGGGCAGCAGAGGGGCGGCGAAGCGCGGGATCAATGCATTGCCCCAATCTGCATGTGCGCTGCGCCTCTGCCGGGCGTCAGCTGCGCGTCACCTGCGGGCGCCACCCGTTCCATGCGGGCAATCACCCGGCCGACGTCGTTCCGGATCGGACGAAGGAAGCTTTCCGGATAGATGCCCATCCAGAAAACCGCGGCTGCGATTGGCGCGAGCAGCCACCACTCGCGCGCGGACAAGTCCTTCATCGCGGCGGCCTCGGGCGTGCGCGCGACACCGAAGCAGATCCGCCAATAGAGCCAGAGCATGTAAGCCGCGCCGAGGATGATCCCGGTCGTTCCGAAGATCGCCGCCCAGCTCGACGCATGATAGGTCCCGACCAGGCTCAGGAACTCGCCGACGAAGTTGCTCGTCCCCGGCAGACCGACGCTCGCCATGGTGAAGATCATGAACAGCAAGGCGTAGCCGGGCATGTTGTCGGAGAGCCCGCCATAGGCAGCGATCTCGCGCGTGTGCAGCCGGTCATAGACGACGCCGACGCACAGGAAGAGCGCTCCCGAGACGAGGCCGTGGCCGAGCATCACGAGCATCGCGCCCTCGATGCCCTGCCGGTTCATCGCGAAGAAGCCGAAGGTGACGAAGGCCATGTGGGCGACCGACGAATAAGCGATCAGCTTCTTCATATCGCGCTGCACCAAAGCGACGAGGCTGGTGTAGACCACCGCGATACCGGACAGCACGAACATCAAAGGAATGAACTCAGCCGATCCGTCGGGGAACATCGGCAGCGAGAAGCGGATGAAACCGTAGCCGCCGAGCTTCAGGAGCACGCCGGCCAGGATCACCGAACCTGCAGTCGGCGCCTGAACGTGCGCATCGGGCAACCAGGTGTGGACCGGCCACATCGGGAGCTTGACCGCGAAGCTCGCGAGGAAGGCGAGGAACAGCCACGTCTGAGCCCCGTGCGCGAAGTCGTAGGCCATCAGCGCCGGTATCGAACTCGTGCCCGCGACCGACCGCATGTAGATCATCGCGATCAGCATCAGCACCGAGCCGAAGAAGGTGTAGAGGAAGAATTTGTAGCTGGCCTTGATGCGCTCGGCGCCGCCCCAGATGCCGATGATCAGGTACATCGGGATCAGGCCGCCTTCGAAGAAGATGTAGAACAGGAACAGGTCCTGCGCGGCGAAGGAGCCCATGATGAGCGCCTCCATGAGCAGGAAATAAGCCATGTACTCGGGCACGCGCTTCTGGATCGAGCGCCAGCTCGCGCCGATGCAGATCGGCATGAGAAAGGCGTTGAGCGCGATCAGCGTCAGCGCGATGCCGTCGATCCCGAGCGCCCAGTTGATGCCTCCGCCAAGCGGCACCTTCTCAACGAACTGCCATTGGGCGCCGCTCGGGTCGTAATTGACCCAGAGATAAATGCTGACGGCCAAATCGAGCAAAGTGGCGACGAGCGCGAGCCAGCGCGCCCCGCTCGCGTTGAGGAACAGGCAAATCGCCGCCGCGACGAGCGGAATGGCGATGAGGATCGTCAGCACTGGCAATCCGCTCACTTGGCCCACCAGAGCGCCCAGGTCGCCGCGCCGATCAGGCCCAGCAGCATGACAAATGCGTAGGAATAGAGATAGCCGCTCTGCAGGCGGTACGTGACGCGGTTACCGATGCCGACCGCGTATGCGGCGCCGTGCGGACCGAAGCGGTCGATCGTGCCCTCGTCACCGCCGTGCCAGAACAGACGGCCGAGCCACAGTGACGGGCGCACGAACAGGAAATCGTAGAGCTCGTCGAAATACCATTTGTTCGACACGAACTTGTAGATTCCAGAGAAGGTCTCGACGAAGCGGTCGGCAGCCTTGGGATCGCGGATGTAATTGTTCCACGCGATCCACAGGCCGATCAGCATGACGATCGTCGGTGTGATCTTCACCCAAAAGGCGGAGGATTCGGCCGCTTGCGCGAGTTCACGGCTGAACGCGACCGTGCCGCGCCAGAATTCAGGCGCGGTCTCCGGATTCACGAACACCGGATGGAAGATCTGACCAGCAAGAAGCGCTCCGAACGCGAGCAGGCAGATCGGCACGAGGATCGTCAGCGGGCTTTCGTGAGGATGATAGCCGCCGCTCCCGGTGGGCGGCATGCCCGGATCATGCGCGCTGTCGCCATGCTCCCCGGCGGGATCCTCATGCTCGCCATGCAGCGCGTGCTGGATATGCTCGGAGGCGGCCCAGCGCGGCGGCCCGAAGAAGGTCAGGAAGATCAGGCGCCAGCTGTAGAAGCTGGTGAGGAGCGCGGCGAGCGAGCCGATCCAGAAGGCGATGGTCCCCGGCACGCTTCCGCTCGCCCGCGAAGCTTCGAGGATCGCGTCCTTCGACCAGAAGCCGGCGAAGCCGAGGCCACCGCCGACGTCGATTCCGACGCCGGTGATCGCCAGAGTGCCGATCACCATCACCCAGAAGGTGATCGGAATCTCCTTCCGGAGCGCGCCGTAATAACGCATGTCCTGCTCGTGGTGCATGGCATGGATCACGCTGCCCGCGCCGAGGAACAACAAAGCCTTGAAGAAGGCGTGGGTGAACAGGTGGAACATCGCCGCGCCGTAGGCGCCGACGCCTGCAGCGAAGAACATGTAGCCGAGCTGCGAACAGGTCGAATAAGCGATCACCCGCTTGATGTCGTTCTGAGCGCAGCCAACCGTTGCCGCGAAGATGCAGGTCGCGGCGCCGATGTAGGTGACGACGTGCTTTGCCGTCTCGCTCACCTCGAACATTGGCGACAGACGGCAGACCATGAACACGCCGGCGGTGACCATCGTCGCCGCGTGGATCAAAGCGCTGACCGGCGTCGGGCCTTCCATTGCATCGGGCAACCAGGTGTGCAGCGGCAGCTGCGCCGACTTGCCCATCGCACCGACGAACAGCAGCAGGCACAGCAGGGTCATCGTGCCGACGTGCATGCCGGCAAAGCCGATGGTCGATCCCGCCATGCTCGGTGCGGCGGCGAGGATCGCCGGGATCGAGACCGTGCCGAACACCAGGAACGTCCCGAAAATGCCGAGCGAGAAGCCGAAGTCGCCGACGCGATTGACGATGAAGGCCTTGAGCGCCGCCGCGTTCGCGCTTGGTTTATGGTACCAGAAGCCGATCAGCAGGTAGGAGGCGAGGCCGACGCCTTCCCAGCCGAAGAACATCTGCACCAGGCTGTCCGCCGTCACCAGCATCAGCATCGCAAAGCTGAAC
>DATMHG010000137.1:0-18046 GCA_035555035.1 Sphingomicrobium sp. | reverse complement strand
TCTCCGCACTCGCGGACATCCTGCATGCGATGGACCCGGATTTCTACGATCTCGAACTTTGCGCTGGCGGAGTTTGCACGACCGCCGACAAGCTTTCAGATGTGACGCTCAATTCAGGCGACAATTGGCAAGGCGGGATCGCTGATGACCTCGCGCCGGGACTTTACACGGTCGGCTTGAGCGAAAACGGAGCCGGACCCGATCCTGATTTCAACATCATCTTCGCCACACCAGTCGCAGGAGCGGTTCCGGAGCCCTCGACCTGGGCGCTGATGCTGCTCGGCTTCGGAGCGATTGGAGCGGCGATGCGCCGGAACCGTAAGACCGGCCGCCTTCCACAGCTGGCCTGATCGCTTGTGCGGTAAGTGGCAACTTCTGTAATGGGCCCCGGTGTGGTGGTGATCATCGCCCTTAATCTTCAGCTCCTGAAATCGGTCGTCTGATGACTCTCCTCAATGCTTATGGCGTGGCAAGGTAACGGTAGACAGCTTCATTTGTGTCTGGTTCTGGCGAAAGCGGATCACAATTCGTTCGACAGGCGCATCGGCCTTCGTGGCTTTCTGATCCGCACTCACGGGCCTCTCGGAAGCTTCCATCAGCGGTTATTGCAAGCGGCTGCGCCGAGGCGGTCTTCTTGAGCCGGAGGGGCTGACACTAACCATGGCGGGTCGGGACGCGCTCGTTGAGGCCTAGCCGGAGTTGCAGCAGCAGATGCAGCGGCAGGGCGACCTGCTGTCGGACTGTGTGATTTAGACCACGGGCCGGTTTAGGGTTTACCCCCCCGCTTAAGGGGGTAAACCCTAAAGCCCTCGGCGGAAAAATTGTAAATTTTTCAGAGGGGTGGTGCCGCTTGAGGGACTCGAACCCACGACCCCATCATTACGAATGATGTGCTCTACCAGCTGAGCTAAAGCGGCTTGGCTCTCGGGAGTGCGGGCCACTATCAGCGCCTTGCCGGGTCGGCAAGGCCGCTCGTCGCCGGTCCTAACCCGGCAACTCCGGCGCTGATCAAACATGCTTAACGCTTTCGTAACCGCGCTCGGCGATTTTGCTCGACGTTCAAGGGAGTGGGCGGGCGTAAATGGACAGTTATCGCGAGCATCCGAACGATTTCGATCTGGGCGGCGCAGGCGATGCGCCCGCTACGGCGTCGCACGACGTGGCCGCCGCGATCGGCACCGACGAGCGCCGCATGCACGTGCGCGCCTACAATTACTGGGTCTCGCTCCTCGACGGCCGCGATTTTCCTTCGATCGAGGACCTGAATTCTTCGGACGTCGAGGATTTCGCGGGCAATAGCGTCCTCCTCGATTTCACCTGCGGCCGCGACAATCCGGCCATTCCGTACATCGGCGCAGCCATCCGCGAGGAGTGCGGCCTGGACGAGGACGCTCGCACCATCGCCGACGTGCCGAGCCGGTCGCTGCTCTCGCGGCTGACCGATCATTATATGCAGATCATCGCCAACCGCGCGCCCATCGGCTTCGAAGCCGAGTTCCTGAACCAGCGCGGTGCGAACATCTGCTACCGCGGCATCCTCATGCCTTTCTCATCGGACGGCGAGGCGATCGATTTCATCTACGGCGTGATCAATTGGAAGACGGTCGGCGGCGTTGCCGGTGATCTGGATTCACCGATCGAGAGCGAGCGATCCGTTGAGGTCACCGGGGAGGCGGACGTTCTCCTTCTCGACGATGAAGCGGTTCCCTCCGAAATGGACGAACAAGTCGAGGAGCCGGTTGTTTCGGAGCCGCTCGATGCCGATCGGGTTGAGGTCGAGCAATTCACTTCCGAGCCGGAGCCCGTCGAAGATGAACCGGTCGCTTCGGCGATTGAGGCTGACGAACCGGCGATTGAGGAGCATCTCACCTGGGAAGACAGCCCTTCGGCCGAGGAGGAAGGGGAGGGTTCCGAGATCGTGGGCGAACCCGCACCGCGCGTGCCGTTTGCCTGGGAAGAGGGGCCGATCGCGGAGGCCGATCCCGACGAGGTGGCGGAGATGGTCCTCGACGAGGATGCTGGTCTCGCCGACCGCCTGTGGGCGGCGCGAGAGACCGCGGAATCCGTCAAAGCGGGGGAGGGGCGCACCCGCGCTTCGCTGTATCGCGCACTGTCGCTGGCTTACGATTTCGCGATCGCCGCACAACAGAATCCCGAGGAATATGCCGAGCTGCTCGAAGAATCGGGCGTGAGGCAACAGGCGCGCGCGCCGATGACCCCCATCGTCAAGCTCGTCTTCGGCATCGATTACGACAAGGCGCGTCTCACCGAGTTCGCTGCGGCGCTGTCCTATGCGCAGCGCCAGCAGGTTGAGCTTGGCGAGTTCAGGGACTTCATCGAGAAGCAGCCCGGCGGCCTCAAGGCGCTGGTCGCTGCGGAGCGTCAGGCGCGCCGACCCGAGCCGAAGCCGGACGCTCGCGGAGAAGTTGCGCGTGCCAGGCTCCGCTCGGCCCCCGCCATATCGCTTGCGGATGTGCCCGTCGAAGAGGAATTTGCCGTCGTGATCACTCGGCGTGCCGCCGACGGGTCGCATGAGCCTGTGGCTGTGGTCGATGATGAAGCGCTGGTTGAGCGCGCCATCCGCAAGGCCGCCTGACAGCAATTTCACCCGGGCGCGGGGTTGTCCGCTTCGCGAGGCCGGGTTTATAGGCCCCGCGCATCCTTGAGTTCGCGGAGCACAATCTTTTCATGACGGCCCACACGCGCCTGGACCCACCGTTGGTCGAGTCGATTCGAAAGGCGCTGACCAGGAATGCCCTCCCGGGTGAAACGCACGGACTAGGCAAGGACAGTGAGCGGCAGGCGGCGGAATTCCTCGCCCAGGTCGCCGCGACGCGGAAGCGCGGAGAGCTCGCGCTGACGATCGAATCCACCGGCGGCGAGGCAGGCCATCGTCGCATGCGGATCGGTATCGTCAACGATGACATGCCGTTCCTGGTGGACTCTGTCGCGAACGCGATCGCCGGACGGCAACTGACCATTCATCGTCTGCTTCATCCGGTCGTTTGCGTCACGCGCGACAAGGACGGGGAGTTGCAGGAGGTCGAGGAACTTTGCGCCGACAAGGACCGGCGCGAGTCCATGATGTACCTCGAGCTCGACCGCGCCGATGCTCGCGGCCGCCAGGAGCTTGCGGCGGACCTCAGGCGCGTTTTGAGCGATGTTCGCCTGGCGGTTCGCGACTGGACCAAGCTCCAGGCCCGGATGCGTGAGGACGCGCGGGCCATCAAGGACCCCGAAGGCGCCGCTTTGCTCGATTGGTTCTCTGACGGGGCGATGACGCTGCTCGGCTATCATGTCGAAAAGCCCTACGAACAGCCTTCTCAATCGCTCGGCATCTTCAGCATTCCCGGAGCGCCGACGGATGAGGGCGGCTGCCTTGGCGCCATGCGTTATTTCGAGCAGGGCGGCGACGTTCCGCTCATGGCCAAAGCCGAGCGCAAGTCGACTGTGCACCGGCGCGTTCCGCTCGACCTCGTCGTCGTGCCGATCCGTGAAAATGGCAAAGTTGTCGGCATCGGCGTGCATGCTGGCCTGTGGACGAGCGAAGCTCTGCGTGCTGCGCCGGAGAAGGTCCCCGTCCTACGCGAACGCCTCAAGCGGCTCGACAAGGACTTCGGCTTCGACCCTAAGGGGCATAGCGGCAAGGCGCTCCGCCACGCGATTGCGTCGCTGCCGCGTGACCTGCTGATCACCGTCGATTACGCGTGCGTGCAGCAAATGGTCATGATGGCCATGTCGCTCGCCGATAGGCCGCGGCCGGCGCTGCTGCAGGTGCGCTCCATCCTCCAGGGTCAGCTGTTCACCTTCGTCTGGTTACCGCGTGAGGAGCTCAGCACCGGGCGACGCTTGGCGATCGCCACCTTGCTCGAGAACGAGATTGGACGCGAGATCACCAGCTGGTCGGTCGAGCTCGGCGATGCCGACCTCGCGCTCATCCGCTACACTCAATATATCGATGCGGAGGCCGGTGATCCCGATCAGGAAGCCCTTGACGCGGCTGTCGTGGAGATGGTGCGAGGCTGGGCACCCGCGGTTGAAGCCGAGTTGATCGATGCAGCGGGTGTGCCGCGGGCGACGCGCCTGGCGCTCACCTACATCAACGCGTTCCCGGACGGCTATCGCGCTCGCACCGCGCCCGACGAAGGTGCGGCAGACATCATGCGACTGTGCGACCTCGCCGACGATAGCGCGCGGGATGTCCGCATTTCGCGGGCGGATACCGACCCTCCACGCCAGCTTCGCCTGAAGATGTATCGCACCGGCGGGCTCATCCCTCTGTCCGAGGCGGTTCCTGTCCTCGAGAATTTCGGCTTTCGCGTGCTCGAGGAAATGCCGACCGTCCTATCTGGCGGCAACGGTTACATCCACGACTTCCGGGTCGAGGTGGGCGGCGAAGCCGATATCGATGCAATCCTGCAGCGCGGCGGTCAGATCGAAGGCGCCATCGCGAACGTGCTCCGCGGCGTCTCCGAGGACGATGAGTTCAACCAGCTCGTCCTTTACGCCGGGCTCGACATGCGGGCGGTGGTCTGGCTACGCGCTTGGTTTCGCTACCTGCGCCAAACCGGCAGCAGCTTCGGTCTTGTCACGATCGTCGACGCGCTCCGCCGTGCTCCGGGCGCGACGCGCGCCCTGGTCGGCCTCTTCACCGCTTCGCACGACCCGGCGGCAACTGGGCGCGAGAAGCAGATGGAGAGGTTCCGCGAGGACCTGGAGATGTCGCTCGGCAAGATCCGGTCCATCGACGACGATCGAATCCTCCGCCGCCTCCGTGCGCTCGTCGAAGCGATCGTACGCACCAACGCCTTCGCTCCCGCGGCGGCTGAAGCTCTCGCCTTCAAGATCAACTCGTCGCTAGTACCTGGTCTGCCTCGGCCCGTGCCGTGGCGCGAGATCTGGGTCTACAGTCCGCGCGTCGAAGGCATCCACCTGCGCGGTGGGCCAGTGGCTCGCGGCGGCATTCGCTGGTCGGACCGGCGCGACGACTTCCGCACCGAGATTCTCGGCCTGATGAAGGCGCAGGTCGTCAAGAATGCGGTGATCGTGCCGACCGGCGCGAAAGGCGGCTTCTATCCGAAGCAACTGCCGCCGATGTCCGACCGTGATGCGTGGCTTGCCGAGGGCACAGAGAGCTATCGGATCTACATCCGCTCCCTCCTCTCGGTGACCGATAACCTTATCAATGACCGCATCGTCCACCCGGAAGGCGTGGTCATTCACGACGGCGAAGACCCATATTTCGTCGTCGCCGCGGATAAGGGCACGGCGACTTTCTCGGATATCGCCAATTCGATCGCGCTCGAGCGGAATTTCTGGCTCGGCGACGCCTTCGCCAGCGGTGGCTCGCACGGCTACGATCATAAAGCGATGGGGATCACCGCGCGGGGCGCGTGGATTTCCGTCCAGCGGCACTTCCTCGAGATGGGCATCGATGTCCAGTCGGACCCGATCACGGTCGCCGGCTGCGGCGACATGTCGGGCGACGTGTTCGGCAACGGCATGCTGCTGTCGAAGGAAATCCGCCTGATTGCCGCGTTCGACCACCGGCATATCTTCATCGATCCCGATCCGGACGCGGCGGCGAGCTGGAAGGAGCGCAAGCGTCTCTTCGATTTGCCGCGCTCCAGCTGGGACGATTACGACCGCAAGCTGATCTCGAAGGGCGGCGGCGTATTTGCGCGGACCGAGAAGTCGATCACGCTAAGCGCCGAAGCGCAGGCCGCGCTGGACCTCGGAACGAAGACGGTCGATCCGGCGACCCTGATCAATGCGATCCTCAAGAGCCCGGTCGACCTGCTGTGGTTCGGCGGTATCGGGACCTACATCAAGGCTTCGACCCAGAGTCAGGCGGATGTCGGCGATCCCTCGAACGACGTGCTGCGCGCCGACGCGATCGACCTTCGCGCGAAGGTCATTGGGGAGGGCGCGAACCTCGGCATCACCCAGGCCGGCCGCATCGAGTTCGCCGAGCATGGCGGGCGCATCAATACCGACTTCATCGACAATAGCGCGGGCGTCGATTGCTCGGACAATGAGGTCAACATCAAGATCCCGCTTAACCGGGAGATGCGCGAGGGGCGGCTGGCGTTCGACAAGCGCAACCGGCTGCTTGCCAAGATGACCGACGACGTTGCGGAAATCGTGCTCGAGGATAATCGTCTCCAGAGCCTTGCTCTGTCGATTGCCGAAGCCGCCGGCGTGAAAGCGGTGCCTGGTTATGTCCGGACGATTGAGCTCTTGGAAACATCGGGCCAGCTCGATCGCAGAGTCCAGGGACTCGCATCGAGCGAAGAGCTCACGCGCCGCAGTCAGGAAGGGCGGGGTCTCACCCGGCCCGAGCTGGCCGTCATCCTCTCGATCTCCAAGCTCGTCCTGCAGGATTCGGCCGAGGAGCTGCGGCTCGCCGAGGACCGGCTCGTCGAACCGCAATTGTTCGACGCCTTTCCCAAGCCGATGCGGAAGGCGCACGCCGACGCCATCCGCGCGCACCGGTTGCGCAACGAAATCGTCGCGACAAAGGTCGCTAACCGGCTGGTCAACCGGCTCGGTCCGGGCATCGCCTTCGACCTCACCGAAGAGGAAGGCGCGTCGCTCCAGCAGGTGATCGCGGCGTTCCTCGTCGCCGAGCGCCTGCTCGATCTCGACAAGCTGTGGAGCGAGATCGAGGAAGAGCCGCTTCCGGAAACGGTCCGCATCGAGCTCTTCTCGATCGCCGCCGCGAGCGTCCGCGCGCACATCTCCGACATCATCCGCGCGGCCGGCGGCGAGACGAACGTCTCCGCTCTGTGCAAGCTGCTCGAGCCCGGTGTTCGCAAGATTGCCGCCGCGGCCACGAAATTGATCCGAGCCGAGGTGCGCAACGAAGCGGCGGCTCGCCGCGACCGTTTGATCGCGCTGGGTGCGAGCGAGGACATCGTTCGCGGTCTCGTCCGCCTTTACGAGCTCGATGGCGTGTTCGGGATTGCAGCCCTCGCGGCGCGCAAGAAAATCGACGAGCTGGGGCTCACCCGAGCCTACACGCGCCTCGGTGAGGCGCTGGGCCTCGATTGGGCGCAGCAGCAGGTCGCCCGGTTCATCCCAGCCGATCAGTGGGAGCGGCTGCTCACCGCCGGGTTGGCCCGTGATTTCGAGCAGCTGCGCATCGACTTCCTCGCGCGCATCCGCAGCAATCCCGATGAGGCCGTCGACAAATTTGCCGAAGCGCAACGCGAACGGATCGAGCAGTTCCGGCATTTGATTGCCCGTGCCCATGGCGAAGGCCATGTCAGCGCCCCGATGCTCGCGCAGATCGCGGGACAAGCGCGGATTCTCCTCGGCCGCTAAGTTGCGCATCGCATTCCTGGTCCCCGATCCGGATTATCCGGAGCCCTGGCGCTGGGCTTTCGACGTCGAAGCCCAGGCGCTCATCGACGCCGGCGCCGAGGTCGTCGCCCTCCCGTGGACACGAGCAGACGACCTCTCCCAATTCGATCTGGTGCTGCCGCTCGTCGCCTGGGGCTATCACGTTGAGTACGAGCGCTGGCTCGGCTTGCTCGATCGCATCGAAGCGTCAAGCGTGCCGATGATCAATCCGCCCGCGCTGCTCCGCTGGAACAGCGACAAGGCCTATCTGGCGGAGCTTGCCGAGTCAGGCGTTCCCACGGTCCCCACCATCGCAGTGGAAGCGTGCTGCGATGCGGACCTGGAGGAAGCTCGCAGGCGCTTCGCCAGCGATTGGCTCGTCATCAAGCCTCCCGTCTCCGCGAGCGCCATGGGAGCGCATCGGCTCGGCCCGACGGACGATCCCCCGCCCGAGAGCCGAGGCCGCCCGATGATCATCCAGCCGCTCATCGAGGAGATCTCGCGGACCGGCGAATTCTCGCTGATGCTGTTCGACGGCGAATACAGCCATGCGGTCGTCAAGCGGCCGCGGTCGGGCGATTTCCGCGTCCAGGAATACCACGGCGGAACGACGTTGCCGTGCGAAGCTCCTCCAGCAGGAGCGGTACACCTTGCCCAGCGAGCACTTGCGGCAGCTCCAGTGAACGCAACTTACGCGCGCGTCGACATCGTTCCGGACGACGGAGGTGTGCTGCGCATCATGGAGCTCGAGCTGATCGAGCCGGCGCTGTTTCTCGACCATGCAAGTGACGGAGGCGCAGCCTTCACGAAGGCAATCCTCGCTGCCGCGCGAACAGCCATTGCCTGATCGCCGAAGTGAGGTTCGGCGGTCGAACCGCGTCCAGACGCTGGACGTCAATCTTCGCCACCAGAGCATTGACGGGTATGCTCCGCTCGCGCGCTGCTTCCTCGAGCGCGGTCCAGAACATCGGCTCGAGGCTGATCGAGGTCGCATGTCCCGCGATCAGGACAGATCGCTTCCTAGGCGGAGCGTAGTCCGGCTGCGCCATCAGTACATGTGCTGGCCGCCGTTGATCGACAGCGTCGAGCCGGTGATGAAGCCGGCATTCTCATCGACCAGGAACGCGACGCCGCGTGCGATCTCGTCGGCCTTGCCGAGGCGTCCGACCGGGATGCGTGCAACGATCTTGCCGAGCACATCCTCGGGCACCGCGGCAACCATGTCTGTATCGATATAGCCGGGAGCGATGGCATTGACGGTAACCCCGAACCGCGCACCTTCTTGCGCCAGGGCCTTGGTGAAGCCGTGGATGCCCGACTTCGCAGCAGCGTAGTTCACCTGGCCGTACTGCCCTGCCTGGCCGTTAATCGATCCGATGTTGACGATGCGGCCATATTTCCGGCCGCTCATGCCATCGAATACCGCCTTGGCCATATTGAAGCAGCCGCCAAGATTGGTGTCGATCACGTCCTGCCATTGCTGGTGGTCCATCTTGCGGATTGTCGTGTCGCGTGTGATTCCCGCATTGTTGACCAGCACGTCGACGGACCCGAGGTCTGATTCGACCTGCCGCACGCCATCCTGGCATGCGCCGAATTCCGACACGTCCCACTTGTAGGCGCGAATTCCGGTGCGGTCTGAGAACTCGCGCGCGCGTTCGTCATTGCCGGCGTAATTAGCGGCGACGGTCATGCCCATGTCCTTGAGCGCGATGCTGATCGCCTCGCCGATGCCGCGCGTTCCGCCCGTGACGATCGCCACTCGAGCCATGTCTGCCTCCTGTTCTGCAGCCGCGCCGCTTAGGTCTGCGGCAGCCAGCCTGCAAGTTCGCGCTCGATCAGCCGTTCGAGCATGGCGATGCTTTCCGGCGAATCGTTGAGGCAATCCAGCAGCGCGAACTTCTCGCCTCCGGCCTTCAGGAAGGAATCCCGTCCGCGGATGCCAAGCTCTTCGAGAGTTTCCAGGCAATCGGCGGAGAAGCCTGGCGCCGCGACAGCAACGCGTTTGAGACCCCCTTTCGGATAGCTACTCAAGGTCGCATCGGTTGCCGGCTCCAGCCACTTGGCGCGACCGAACCGCGACTGGAACGCCACATCGACCTGACGCCCGAGAGCGTCAGCCAGCAGGCGTGCCGTCTTCTGGCAGTGGCAATGATAGGGATCGCCGAGCTCGAGCGTGCGCTGCGGCATTCCGTGGAAGCTGAGCAGCAGGCGCTCGGGCGTAAAGTCCAGCGCTTCAATCTGACGCGTAAGGTTCGCTCTCAGTGCGTCGATGTAGAGCGGATCGTCATAATATGGCGGCAGCGTCCGCAGCGCCGGCTGAACGCGCATTCCCGCAAGCACCGCGAAAACCGCATCGTTCGCCGTGGCGGTCGTCGCCGCGCAATATTGCGGATAGAGCGGCGCGGCGAGAATGCGCGTGCAGCCTTCCTCGACCATATTCGCAAGAGCCGCCGCGATGCCCGGATTGCCGTAGCGCATCGCATAATGAACGCTGATCCGGCCCTCGAAGCGGTCGCGCAGCGCTTGCGCCTGGCGGCGTGCAATCACCGCAAGCGGCGAGCCTTCGTTGGTCCACACCTGGTTGTAGGCTTCGGCCGACCGGCGGGGGCGCGTGCGCAGGATGATGGCGTGAAGGATCGGCTTCCATGCGATGGCCGGAATCTCGATCACGCGGGGATCGCTCAGGAATTCGGCGAGATAGCGGCGTACCGCGCGGGCGTGCGGCGCATCCGGCGTGCCGAGGTTGATCAGCAGCACACCGATCTTCGGCTCCTGGATCGACGGATGATCGTCAGGCGGGCTCATTTGCCTGACACGGGCTCGAACGGAAGCGACCGCATGCGCTTGCCGGTAGCTGCGAAGATCGCGTTGGCGACGGCCGGCGCGAGCACAGCCGTACCGAGGCCGCTGACGCCGCCCGGAGAATCGCTGCTTGGAATGACTTCGACCACGACCTCGGGCGCATCGCCGATCGCAGGCAGGCCAACGGCGCCAAGCGGCCGTGCTCGCGGCATTCCGGCAACCCACTCAGGCGCGGCGATGGTCGCCTGCCCAAGGGCCCAGATCAGCCCGCCCGCAATCTGCTGCTCGACCAGTCCGCCATTGACGGCGCGCCCGCAATCCACGGCCGCGATCAGGCGGTGCACCTTCACGCGCTGATCGTCGCCGATGCTTGCGTTGGCGACGAGTCCAATGTGAGAACCAAAGGCCGAACAACCGGCGATGCCCATCGTGCTTCCCGGCGTACCGCCATCCCACTGCGCGAGCCGCGCCGCACCCTGGAGGCACCGGGCGAGACGCGGGTCCGACCCAAGCATCGACATCCGAAACGCGAGCGGCTCCATTCCCGCAGCCCGCGCGAGCTCGTCGATAAAGCTCTCGGTGAAGAAGCACATCTCGCGCTGCGGCGAGCCGCGCATGTAACCGGCCTCGAACGGAAGCTCCGGCCGTACAGCCTCGATCAGGAGATCCGGGATCGCATATGGCGGAATGCCGTCGATAACCGTCGTCGCCAGCTTTCCGGCGTCTTCGGTATCGAGCAGCCGGGCCATGGCCGAGCCCATCGCCCGGGCCGTCGCCACTTCCATCTTCCACGCCGCGGTGATGCCGCCCTGCCCAGGAAGCGCCGTCATTCGCGCGACGGCTCCGGGCGAGACGAGATCGTGATTCTGGCTCGTGCTCTGCGACAGCGTCAGCTGCACCGGCGCGTGAGCCTGGCGGGCAAGCTCCACTGCTATGGGAATTGCGTCGGCTTCGAGCGCGCGGCCCGACGGTGCACCGACGGGCATTGGATAAAGCGCGACATTGGAAGCGCTGACATGGCCTGCACGGGCCGCCGCCTCGCGCGCCAGCCCCGGCGCCTGCGTCGCTGCCCAGACTTCGAGCGTGCCGCCGTTGAACCGCGCCGTCGCGCTCAGCGGCTCGATGCCGAGATGCTGGCTCGGGTTGACGAAATAGGTCGCGGTGAGCGGACGCGATCCCCGCACGGCAGCCTCATAATCGCCGCGCCTGAAACGCCTTCGCGAACCGCCATGGGTGAGCGCTTCCTCGAACAGCGGGCGCAGGTCCGCCGGGGTGAGCGTTCCCGAGAACATGGGATCGGCCACCTTCAGCGCGCGCTCGGCCGCCCACCAGCTGTCCGCGATGACGGCGACCCAATTTTCACGCCTGACCACTTGCCGAACGCCGGGCGCGCCCTTGATGGCCTCGCTCGAAAAGTCGGTCAGCCGTCCGCCCGGCGGAGCGATCCGCGCCGACGCGAACAGCATGCCTGGAAGCCGCACGTCGGCGGCGAAGCGCAAGCTCCCGTCGCTCTTCGCCGGTCCATCGAGCCGCTGCAGCGATTGGCCCGCCAGCCGCTCCTTCGTCGTTTGCCGCAACAGCGGACGGTGCGGCGGTGAGCAGCCGGCAGCCTCCTCCGCGAGCTCACCGAAAGTGAACGTCCGCCCGCCATTGATCACAAAACCGTCCCCCGTCTCGCACGAGTTTGGATCGACACCCCACCGATCCGCGGCCGCTCCGATCAGCATCATCCGAGCAACCGCCGCGGCTTCCCGCATCGGCTGCTCGAATCCACGAATCGATGTCGAACCTGCCGTGACCTCCATCCGTTCAGTCGACGTAACCAAGTGGGCACGCAGACTGCTGAGGCCGTCGAGCCAGCCCGCCTGGACTGCGAGTGGATTGGCGTAGGCCCCATCGAGAGGCGCAGGCTCGACCGCGACCGTCTCCCACGCAGCTCCGAGCTCGTCCGCCACGATCTGCGGCAACGCAGTCCAGATGCCCTGGCCTGTTTCGACCTGTGGCACCGCCACTGTGACCCGCCCGTCACGCGCGATCTTGATATAATTGCCGAACGCCTGCTCGTGCGGCCCCGTGGTCAGCTCGCTGGAGAGGCCGCGCGGCCACACGGTGAACGCAATCACCAGACCGACGCCGACACCGCCGCCGATCAGCAATGTGCGGCGATCGATGTTCAACGCGCGTACTGAGCCTTGAGGCTTGGCCGGTCGATCTTTCCGGTGCCGAGCTTCGGCAAAGGCTCCGCGCTGAAGATGAAGCGGGCAGGGATTTTGAAGCGCGCGATGCGGGCCTCGAGGAAGGCGCGCAGGTCCTCTTCGGTGAGCCCATTTTTCGAGTGGACGACGGCTACGGGGATTTCTCCGAGCCGCTCGTCGGGTGCTCCGAAAACAGCGACTTCAGCGACATCAGGGCAGGCGTAGCACTCCGCCTCGACCTCCGCCGCGGAGATATTCTCGCCGCCGCGGATGATGATCTCTTTCTTGCGATCGACGATGAACAAATATCCGTCCTCGTCGAAATAGCCCATGTCGCCCGTGCGCGCGTACCCGTCCGCGGTGAACAGCGCTTCCGTCGCTTCGGGGTTGCGCCAATAGCAGCTGATGTTCGAGGCGCTGCGGATCGCGATCTCCCCGATCTCCCCCGCCCCGAGGTGGCGATCGCCTAGCCCGAGGATCGCGAGCTCGATATAGGGCTTCTGCGGCCGCCCGGTCGAGGCGGGCTTCTCCGCATAATTGCCCCAGTAATTCGCGCATCCGGCGGCATTGGTCTCGGTAAGGCCATAGCCGAGCGCGGGCTGGGCATTCGGAAATTCGCTGCGCAGCCGCTCGACATGGCTTACCGGCCGCGGGGCACCACCCGCCGTGATGTCTGTGAGGGAGGAAAGATCGTATTTCGGTCGATCGGGATGATTCATGAGCTCGAGGCTCATCGTCGGCACTCCGACGAAATAGGTGATCTTCTCCTTCTCGATCAGCCGCAGCGCCTCGGTCGCGTCCCATTTGGGCATGATCACCATGCAGCGGCCGATCACGAAACTGTTGATCATCACGGGCACTTCGCCGGTGACGTGAAACAAGGGTACGCTGAGGAGCGTCCGCGACTGGGTCCCCGGCGCGCGGCCGTCTTCTGTCAGTATTCCGAGCAACACGATCAGACCCGTTGCATAGGCGTAGGTCGCCGCCGTCACCGCACGATGGGTCGACAAGGCGCCCTTGGACTCGCCGGTCGAACCCGACGTGAAGAGGATCGTCGCGTCGTCTTCGGGGCCGATCTCCGGGAGGGCTGTGCCGTCTCCACTTCCGATGAGCTTCGCGAGTGCCTGTTCGACCGGCTGCTCGATGGCGACCGACAGGATGTCGCGGCCCACACATTTCTCGGCAATGCGCTTCGCGCGCGGCGCATCGGCGATGATCAGCCTGGGATCGGTCAGCAGGATCGCGTGCTCCAGCTCGCGCGGTTCCCACCAGCCGTTGAGCAAGGTCGCGATCCCGCCGGCCTTCACGATGCCGATGTAGGACGCGATCCATGACGGGCAGTTGCGCATCGCGATTGCGATGCGGTCGCCTTTCCCGATCCCGCGTCCCGCCAGACCATGGGCTACGCGTTCCGAAATTCGATCGAGATCGGCGAAGGTCAGCCGCTCATCGCCTGCGATCACCGCGTCCGCATCGCCGTTGATCTTGGAGAAGGTGCGGAACAACTCCGGCAGCGTCGGCGGCAGGTTGTCGACGATTGCGCGACCCTGCGCGTCCTTGCCCAAGACGATGCGACCGCCCGGTCCGGTCACCTTGGCGAGCATCTCGTCGAACCTGCGATCGAGCTCAGTCGGCATTCACGCTCCGCTTTTCGTTGCCTTTGCGGTCACTCACCTTATGAGGCGCTGTCGCACTGAAGGGGAAGTCCTTGCAAGCCGCCGACTATTCAGGGTTCACCAAGTTTACCGATCTCGGGCTTTCGCCGGTGCTTCTGCATATCGGTAGTTTCGATCTTCGCTGGTACAGCATCGCTTACCTCGCCGGGATCTTCGTCGGCTATTGGTACCTGTTGAAGCTGATCCGCCGACCCGGCTCCCCGATGGCGCGGCGACATGCGGACGATCTGGTCTTCTACGCTGCTCTCGGCATCATTTTCGGCGGCCGCATCGGCTATGTGCTCTTCTACAATCTCGGCGAATATCTGAGGCACCCGATCGAGATCCTGAAGCTGTGGGATGGCGGCATGTCATTCCACGGTGGCGTGATCGGGACTTCGCTCGGGATCTTCTATTTCGCGCATAAGGAGAAGCTGTCGTGGCTCAGGATCCACGACTATGTCGCCTGTTGCGTCCCGTTCGGCCTGTTCTTCGGCCGCATCGCGAATTTCATCAATCAGGAGCTGTGGGGCGCTCCAACGACGATGCCGTGGGCCATCCGCTTCGTCGAGGCGACGCCCTATGGAAACGTCCTCGGCCCGCCCCGCCATCCAAGCCAGCTCTACGAAGCGTTCCTCGAGGGGATCGTGCTCTTCTGCATTCTCGCCTGGATGTTCTGGAAAACTAACGCGCGTTACGAGCCGGGCAAGCTCGTCGGCGCGTTCCTGTTCTTCTACGGCCTCTTCCGCTTCGGTATCGAGTTCATTCGGGAGCCCGACAATCAGCTCGTGCAATTCGCGAGGGCGACCGGCCTGCACATGGGCCAATGGCTCTCGCTGCCAATGATTCTCGCCGGTCTCTGGCTGATGCTGACCGCGAAGCGCCGCCGGTCGAGGGTCGAGCCGACGGCCGGCACCGCAAGCGTGGCGTGACCCCCCTCGAACAGGCGCTCCGCCAGCAGATCCAGGCGGAAGGACCGATCACCGTCGAAGCGTTCATGGAAGCCTGCAACACCTACTATTACACCACCCGCGACCCTCTTGGACTGGCCGGCGACTTCACCACCGCGCCCGAGATCAGCCAGATGTTCGGCGAACTGGTTGGGGCGGCACTTGCGGATAGTTGGTCGCGGACCGAGAAGCCAAGTGATGCGGTTTATGCCGAGCTGGGGCCTGGTAGAGGCACCTTGGCCGCCGATGCCCTGCGCATGCTTCGAACTGCTGGCTTCTCGGGCCAGGCCCATTTGATCGAGACCAGCCCAATCCTTCGGCAGATGCAGAAGACTGCCGTGCCGGACGCTGACTGGCACGAATCACTCGCGGACCTTCCGGAGAAGCCGCTGCTGCTGGTCGCCAACGAGTTCCTCGACGCTCTCCCAATTCATCAGTTCGTGCACGGCAGCGAGCGGCGCGTCCAGCTCGTCGCCGGCGGCCTCGCCTTCGATCGCGACGGCGAAACCGTCGAGCTGTCGCCCGCGCGTGAGCACGTCGTGAAAGTGGTTGCGGAACGGCTGGTCAGGAATGGCGGAGTGGCCCTGATCATCGACTATGGCCATGCCCGGAGCGGCAACGGGGACACGCTTCAGGCAGTCCGGCGACATGGTTTTTCGCCAGTTCTCGCTCAGCCCGGCGAGCAGGACCTGACCAGCCATGTCGACTTCGAAGCCGTGGCGCGCGCAGCGAGTTCAGTAGGCGCCTCGGTGACGCCGCTCGTCACTCAGAGCGAATGGCTCAAGCGCATCGGTATCGAGGCCCGCGCTGCGGCGCTCGCCGGGGCCAACCCGGATCGAATCGAGGAGATCGACACGGGCCTTCACCGCCTTACCGCTGCCGATCAGATGGGAGATCTGTTCAAGGTGATTGCAATCCATTCGCCAAAGTGGCCGATCCCGGCGGGCTTCGCATGACGATCAGCTATCGCGACGCGGAGCTCGGCGACGCCGCGGCGTTGCGCGAGCTGTTCGCGGAAAGTTTCATCGAGACCTTCGGGCATCTGTACCGTCCGGCCGACCTCAAGGAATTCCTCGACGCCAATTCCGACGCCAAGTGGCGGGCCAACCTGACCGATCCGGAAGTGGCGATCCGCGTTGCCGAGCTGGACGGCCAGCTCGCAGGTTTCGTCGAACTCGCGCCGAAGAAACTGCCGTACGAAACCTCTGCGCCCGCCCTCGAGTTGTGGCGGCTGTACCTCAACAGCAGCGCGCATGGCCGCGGCATTGCCGACGAATTGATGAAGTGGGCGCTGGAAGAAGCTTCGGCTCGAGGCGCCCAGGAGCTCGTGCTCTCCGTTTACGTGGACAACCATCGGGCACTCCGGTTCTACGAGAGGTACGGGTTTGAGCCGGTCGGCCGATACGACTTCATGGTCGGAAGCCACGCCGACGAGGACCTCATTTTGCGCCACATCATCATGCAGGCACCCGCATGAGCGGCGTGGAGGTGATCCGTGCGGCGACGCTCGCCGGCGTGCCGCATGGCTTCCTCGGCCGCCGAGGCGGAGTATCGACCGGCGAGCTTCGTGGCCTGAACGTCGGCTACGGCAGCAGCGACGATCGCGCTGCAATCGACGAGAACCGCCGCCGCGCGATCGCCGCGGTGCTCTCCGGTGCGGAGCTTGCCACGGTGCACCAGATCCATTCCGCCGAGGTCGTGTATGCCGAAGGGCCCTGGCCGCAAGGGGAGCGGCCCCGCGCCGACGCGATGGTGACGGACCGCGCGGGCCTGCTGCTCGGCGTTCTCACCGCCGACTGCGCACCGGTCCTGCTCGCGGACCAGGAGGCGCAGGTCATCGGTGCCGCGCATGCAGGCTGGCGCGGTGCGCTGGCCGGTGTCACGGATTCGACGATTGGCGCCATGGAGCGGCTTGGTGCCCGGCGTGAACGCATGAGCGCGGCGGTCGGCCCGTGCATCGCGCAGCCCTCTTACGAAGTGGACGAAAGCTTCCGTCGCCGTTTCCTCGAGGTCGACGTGAGCAATGGCCGGTTCTTCATCGAGGGATCTAGCGGCAAGCCGCACTTCGACCTTCCGGCTTATGTCGCCGAGCGGGTACGCGCAGCGGGCGTCGACGTCGAAATCGTGGGCCTCGACACCTACGGCGACCCGGATCGCTTCTATTCCTACCGCCGCGCGATGCACCGCGGCGAAGCCGACTACGGTCGACAAGTGAGCCTTATAGGGCTCTCCGGAACTTCGGCTTGACCGTCGAGCGGGCCGCGGCCTAGCGCGGCGCCAGGAGAATAATCTTGCCCACTGAAGACGAACTGAGCGGCATCTCGCCCCACCATAGGCCGCCGCGGCCGTCACCGACCAAGGTCGGCAACCATAAGCTCAACCCGCAGACCATGATGCTCGGCTATGGTTTCGACCCGGAGCTCAGCGAAGGTTCGCTGAAGCCGCCGATCTTCTTGACCTCGACCTTCGTGTTCGAGAGCGCGGCTGCCGGAAAGCGCTTCTTCGAAGGGGTGACCGGCAAGCGTCCCGGCGGCGCCGAAGGCCTCATCTATTCGCGCTTCAACGGCCCCAATCAGGAGATCCTCGAGGACCGGCTCGCGGTCTGGGAAGACGCCGACGATGCACTGGCTTTCTCGAGCGGCATGTCGGCGATCACGACCCTTTTGCTGACCTTCGTCCGGCCGGGCGATTGTGTGGTCCATTCCGGGCCGCTTTATGCCGCGACCGAGACTTTGATCGCGAAGATCCTCGGCCAGTTCGGCGTCTCGTGGGTCGACTTTCCCTCAGGCGCGACACGCGAGGAGATCGACGCTGCAATCGCGAAGGGGAAGGAGAAGGGCAGGGTCAGCCTCATCTACCTCGAAAGCCCGGCAAACCCGACCAATCAGCTGGTCGACGTCGAAGCTGTTCGCGCGGCGGTCGACGACGCTTTTCCCGCCGACCAGCGTCCGCCGATCGCAATCGACAACACCTTCCTGGGCCCCCTGTGGGCCAAGCCTTTGAGCAACGGCGCGGATCTCTCGGTCTACAGCCTCACCAAATATGTCGGCGGCCACAGCGATCTCGTTGCCGCCGACATATTTGGTGAGGCTGTAGA
>DATMHG010000136.1:0-16191 GCA_035555035.1 Sphingomicrobium sp. | reverse complement strand
TCAATCTGGTGCCGCATCCATCGACTCCGCCCGGCATGCCGGACTTCAGGGTATGGGCGAGCGTCGACCACGCGGCTTCTCTGGCGGCGGTCGCCACGACGAACATCTGGTTCGGGGTCGGCGCTCCAGTCGAGCGTTTCGCCATTCCAGAGGCGGCGGAGTCCACGCGCGCCGATGAGCTCTGGAAGACAACCTGCTTCGAAGCATTCCTAAGGGCACTCGGCCAGGACATGTATCGCGAATGGAATTTCGCGCCCTCTAGTCAATGGGCCGCTTATGATTTTTCCGGATACCGCGAGAACATGACTCCTGCGGAGGTCGACACGCCGCCCTATGTCCGCATGGAGGACAATTTTACCTGGTGGGCGCTCGGCGCGACGATCGCGGTTCCAGCCGACTCGAATTGGGAGCTCGGCCTGTCCACCGTGCTCGAGGAAAAGGACGGCACCAAGTCCTATTGGGCGCTCCGCCATCCGGGCAAGAAGCCAGATTTCCACGACCCCGGTTGCTTCGCGGCGCACCTCCCTTAAGCACGCGTGCATGACCTTGTTCGGAATCGACCGGCTCCTCGCCGAGCCTGAGCTCCGCCGTCCGCTCGAAGGCAGGCGCGTCGCCTTGCTCGCCCATCCCGCTTCGGTGACGAAGGATCTGACCCACAGTCTCGACGCGCTGGTTGCGACCGGGCTGAAGATGTCGGCCGTGTTCGGCCCCCAGCATGGCGTACGCGGCGATCTCCAGGATAATATGATGGAGTCGCCTGACTTCACCGATCCGACTTACGGCATTCCGGTCTTCAGCCTGTACGGCGAGGTGCGCCGCCCGAGCGGTCAGTCCATGGGCACTTTCGATACGATCCTGATCGATCTTCAGGACCTCGGCTGCCGCATCTACACCTATGTGACGACGTTGCTGTACGTGATCGAAGCGGCGGCCGCGCACGGCAAGAGCGTCTGGGTGTTGGATCGGCCCAATCCCGCCGGCCGTCGGGTCGAAGGGCTGACGCTCCGGCCAGGCTGGGAGAGCTTCGTCGGCGCCGGACCAATCCCCATGCGTCATGGCCTGACGCTCGGCGAGCTTGGCCGCTGGTTCATCGATCACTTCGGACTGGATCTCGATTATCGCGTGATCGAGATGGAAGGGTGGCGCCCCGACGCGAGGCCCGGCTTCGGGTGGCCGGCCGACCGCGTCTGGATCAACCCGAGCCCAAATGCGGCGAACCTCAACATGGCCCGTGCCTATGCCGGGACGGTGATGCTCGAAGGTACGAACCTCAGCGAGGGCAGGGGCACGACGCGCGCGCTCGAGCTGTTCGGCGCGCCGGACCTCGAGCCGCGCAAGGTCATGGCGGAGATGGAACGCATTGCGCCGGAATGGCTGCGTGGCTGCAGGCTTCGCGACATCTATTTCCAGCCCACCTTTCACAAGCATGCTGGAGAGCTTTGCCGCGGAGTCTTCATCCACGCGGAAGGGCCGTTCTACGATTATCAGGCGTTCAAGCCGTGGCGGCTGCAGTCGCTCGCGTTCAAGGCGATCCGCAACCTCTATCTGGATTATGATCTCTGGCGCGATTTCCCGTACGAATATGAGTTCGACAAGCTCGCCGTCGACGTGATCAACGGCTCGCCGTTGCTGCGCGAGTGGGTCGACGATCCGAATGCCGCGTCGGCCGACCTCGACACTGTAACGGTGCCCGACGAGCGCGATTGGGAAGAGGAACGCAGAGCCTTTCTGGTGTATCCCGCATGAGTGACGAGGCGGCCATTGACTCGCTGCTCGAGCGTGAGCCTCAAAACATCGAAGCTCTCGTCCGCAAGGGCGAGCTTCGCGAAGAGGCGGGCGACGACCGTGCTGCCCACGCCTTCTACCAGGCAGCGCTCGGAGCAGCGATGGCGGCACAGCCGTTGCCGCATTCCCTCCGTCCGGCGATCCAGAAAGCTCAGGAGGGCATCGCGCGCGGCAAGATGTGGTTCGAGCGCCAGCTCGAGCGGTCCCTTGCAGAATCCGGTTTTCCGCAAGGCAAGCGGCCACCGCGTTTCCAGCATTCGCTGGACCTGATGCTTGGCCGCAAGCAGACCGCGCTGGAGCTCCAGCAGCCGACCTCTTATTATTTTCCAGATCTCCCGCAGCGTTGCTACTACGAGCGATCGGACCTTCCTTGGGCCGCCGAGGTCGAGGCCGCCGCGCCCGCGATCCGTCAGGAGCTGCTGGATTATCTCTCCGCCGGGGAGGATGGCTTCTCGCCCTACTTCGTCAATGACCCTTCGCGTCCGCGAAGGGACTTCCATGGGCTGCTCGACAACCCTTCGTGGAGCACGCTCTACATCTGGGAACGGGCCGGTCCGGTCCTAAGACTGACCGAACGCTTTCCTCGCACCATGCAAGCGCTGGAACAGCTCGATCTCGCGCGGATCACTCAGCGCGCACCATCAATTCTTTTCTCCAGGCTCGCAGCGGGCGCACGGATTCCCCCGCACCACGGTGTGATGAATGCGCGCCTGATCTGCCACCTGCCTCTGATCGTACCAGCCGGATGCGGCTTTCGGGTCGGAGGCGAGACGCGCGAGTGGCGCGAGGGCGAGTTGCTCGTGTTCGACGATACCATCGAGCACGAGGCGTGGAACAACGGCACGAGCGACCGCATCATCCTCATTTTCGATGTCTGGCGGCCGGAGATCGAACCTGAGGAACGCCGCTCGATCACTGCCTTGTTCGAGGCCGTCGACAGCTACCGCCGCTAGTCTCTTCGCCGCCGTGGTTAACGAAGAAGTAGGAGCTTCTCCGTATGCCGCTTGCGAACAGTTTGCGGAGCGGGGCGGTCGATGGCCACTCAGGGGATCGAGGAAGTCACGGAAAATGCCATCCGCGCGGTCGCGCGCGACTGCGGATCGTTGTCGATGGAGTGCAGCGACGTCGCCGGCTATGTGAAGGGCGTCGGAGAGCGCATCGGCGAGCATCTCCAGACGCTCGATCAGCTCGAGGAAGTCACGACCCGGCTGTTGAGCGACCAGGCACGAGTTTCCGATTCCACAGACGAGGCGCGGCTTCTGTCGGAGCAGGCCAAGGCCAAGCTCGATGCGGGGCGCGAGGCGATCGAAGGAACGATCGAAGGCTTCAAGGGGATCACCGAGTTGATCGTCCAGCTCGGCGAACGCATGGCCGGTTTCGCCTCGGCGATGACGCAGGTCCAGACGGTCTCCTCGACTATCGAAACGATCGCCCGCAAGACGAATATGCTTGCCCTCAATGCGACCATCGAAGCCGCACGCGCGGGCGACGCCGGACGTAGCTTCGCTGTCGTCGCCGCCGAGGTGAAGAAGCTGGCGCACGACACGCGCGCGGCGACCAGCCAAATTGCGCTGACGATCGGCGAGCTCACCCGCGAAGCCGGCGCGGTCACGACAGAAATCAAGACCGGCGTCGAGCGCAGTCGCGTCGCTCAATCCGGCTTTGGCACGATCAGCGAAACGGTCCGCGAAGTCAGCGAGATCGTCGGAATGGTCGATCGCCAGACCGAGGGCATCGCTCATTCGACCAGCATGATCCAGACCAGCGTCGATCGCGTGAAGGCCGGTCTCACCGATTTCGCCGGCGACGCCCGCGCCAACGGCAGCGAGCTCCTCACCGCGCAAAAGCGGCTCCAGCACTTGGAGATGCTGTCGAACACGATGCTCGATACGCTCGCCAACTCGGGCGCCGAGATCGATGATACACCTTTCATCCTGAAGGCGCAGGAAGCCTGCCGCCAAGTTCAGGCGGCGATCGAGGACGCCATCGATGCCGGTGAAGTGACGCTCGAGGACGTGTTCGATCGCGACTATCAAATCGTCGCCGGGTCCAATCCCGTGCAGTACACCGCGGGTTTCAACGAGGCTGCGGACCGGCATGTGCGTCCGATCCTTGATCGCACGAAGGCGACCGATACCCGGATCATTGGCACGGCCATAGGCGACATGAACGGCTATCTGCCGACGCACCTGTCGGAACGGAGTCATCCTCAAGGCCCAGACCCGGTGTGGAACGACGCACATTGCCGCAATCGCCGCATCATGATCGACGATCAGACGCGCATGGCGCTCGCCAGCGACCGCCCGGCGACGCTCGCGACCTACCGCATGGAGCTCGGCGACAAGAAGATCCCGGTGAAGAACATTTACGTTCCGCTGTGGGTCAAAGGCCGCCGCTGGGGGAACCTCGAGATTGCCTACCGCGACGATTGACGCTTCGTCCCAGCGCGGGACGAGGCGTTTGCGAAAGATTACGGCGCCATAAACCTCGTCTTTACGCGCTTGAGTTAGGAGCGATGTGACTAGGCTCGGGAGGGCCCGCTCGGATTAGGGGATTGGAATGGCGATCAACCGGTCTGTCAGTCATCAGCCGGTCAGCGTTGCCGAAGCCCAGCTCGCTCGTGTGGCGGGCGACGGTTGCGCGCGTCACGCACATCTCAATGCCCTGCTGGAGGCCTCCGGTCCGACTGCCGCGAGCGATCTCGCCGACGCCGTGCACCTCCTGTGCAGTCTCCACGGCCGTTATCCAGGACTGATGGAAATCGCGCTTCAGCGCTGTCCGAGCGGAGAGGCCAAGGACTGGCTCGACCACGCCGCCGAGGCCTTCGAGCGCGAGCGGCTCTATCTGGTTCGCCTGACCTCCGCCGTCGGACCTCTGCCGAGCACTCCCGGCGCCGCCGAGACCGAGGCGAGCCTCCTCGCAGCCCGTCATGCGCTTGAAACCCTCGCGTCCTCGGAGCGGAAGGGCTGTGCGCTAGGCGCGGCGACCAGCCTGGTGGGTGACTGGTGGCCGATCCGACGGCTGCTCGACCGCGCTTGCGCGCGCGTCAGTCTCGAATGCCCTGCGCCGTCGCTTCCCGACGAAGCGTCGATCGTGGATGTGATCCGCCGCGCCTCGGATACGGTCGCGAGCGAACGCGCCCTGGCGTTCGGCGGCGAGCAGCTGCTGCTGCAACATCGCGCGCTGTTCGACCTGCTCGAAGCCAGGGCTGGAGCGCGCGCCGCTTTCTAAAGCTGCTAGGCGGCTTTCCGTAGTTCGTTCTGCTCGTTGGCGGGCTCGGCCTGATCCACCGCCGCAACCTGCGTCACGTTCGGGAAAAGCATACGCGAGGCGAGCACCAGTGCGCCGAGCGCGAAATACGCGCCGATCGCCATCAGCGGGCTGTAAAGAACGACAGCGGCCAAGATCACGCGCAGGAAGATGGGATTGAAGTGGAAATCCTCGCCGATCGCCTCGCACACGCCCAAAATGGTATGCGAACGGAGGGGCAGAGCAACCTGATTTTCCTGCGCCGACATCATTCCAACTCCCTTGGCAAAGCCTGTACTTCCATTCGGAGCAAGAGCCGTGCCAAACTAAAAAACAATTCTGTTACAATGGTTTACTGACATGGCATCCGCCGCAAGTTGGGAAGCCTCGCCACGTCCGCGACCCGACAGTTGGGAATTTACACCGTATGCTGCAAGTGCGATATTGCGGCGCAGCATTGATATTCGACGAACGGATGCAGATTTGTGGCCGGCGCCGATGAGGGCGCCCGAGGAGCTGACGCGACGTGATGCGGATCATGATGAAGTCGAAGATTCACCGCGCGACGGTGATTCAGGCCGACCTCGATTATGTCGGCTCGGTCACGCTCGATGCCGCACTGATGGAGGCTGCCGACCTGCTCGAGGGCGAGCAGGTCGCGATCGTCGACATCACCAACGGCGCCCGGATCGAAACCTACGTCATCCCCGGCGAGCGCGGCAGCGGCATGATCGGCATCAACGGCGCCGCGGCGCACCTCGTCCATCCCGGCGATCTCGTGATCATCATGAGCTATGCCGTGCTCAGCGACGCCGAAGCCCGGGCGCTCAAACCGCGCGTGGTGCATGTCGATGGTCACAACCGCATCGTGAAGTTGGGGAATGACGCCGCCGAACCTGTGCCCGGCTCCAATCAGAAGCGCGGCGATCTCATCGCGGCGGAATAACGTCGCTCACTGTCATTAGCCGCCACGGCTGCGGCAGATAGTCCGTCGACATGTAGTAATAGAAATTGCACTGGCCGGAGGGCGTCCGGTTGATCCCTTTCGCGATTCCGAAGGCCACCTCTCCGCTGAACACCGGGCCGCCGCTGTCTCCTGGGATGCAGCTTGGCCCGTTCACGGTCACCCAGGTCGGCTCGCACGGGCCGCCGCAGAGGTCGCCGGGCGGGGCGTAGTCCGTCAGCTCGACGACCGCGCAACTATAGCCGGAGCTTTCGCCGAAATGGCAGACGAAATCGCCCGCGCGCGTGCTGTCGCGATTGCGCCAGGTGGTCACTGGCCGCAGCGAATCCGCGCCTCGATCGGCGTAGAAGAAAGGCGCTTCGGCCTCGGGCGCGAGGTTGATCTGCACGTCCTGATAGGCGAGTCCCGATTGAACAACGAAGGGCAGGGCGACCGTCCCGCCGTCCGGTTCGTAATAGGTGAGCTCGTCCGGGCAGTGCGCGGCTGTCGCGATCCCCGTCTGCGTGCCGTCGGTCACCACGAATCCTGAAGTGCAGCGATTGCGCCGACCGGTGACGCTGCTGATCCCTTCGACGCGCCCGCCGCCGTCCACGCCCATGTTCTGTTCGATGAGGTCATTGATCTGCACCCTAACCGGAACGCCGCTGATCTGCTCGGCGCGGCTGCGGATCGCGTCCGCTCCGAAGCGCTGCGCGTCCGCGGCGGTGACGAGGAGCACGACCTCGCCGGTGCGCTGGTCGTAACCCGCGCCGCGCGCGCCGGGCAGCTCGGATCGCAAGTCGATCAGGTGCTTGCGCATGGCCGCGATCGCCTGGACACGCGTCGCTTTGGCGCCGGTCCGAAAGACGATCGGCACACCCGCGGCGCTCCGATCCGCGATCGGCTCGGTCCCGGTGAGCAAGACGACGATCCGGTATTGCGGCGAATGCTCGATGGAAATGCCGGCCAGACGGGAGGCGAACTCCTGCGAAATCGCATCCGTCGCGGCGACGCTCTCCTGCTGAGCCCGGAGCCGCCGGAAAGCTTCGTCGCCAGGGACGCGGAATTGCGCCGCATATTGCGCCGCATCGTCCGCGAGCGCTTGCGCCTGCGTCTTCGCCGGCTGCGCAGCCGCCGCCGTCGCGAATGCAAGCAAAAGGAGCGCCAGGATTCGCGTCATTGGCGCCTGCCTGTGCCTGCCGTTTAATTGATGCAAGCTGACGGACACGTTGCGAAGGAACAGCGCGGCGATTGCCGCTTTAACGCTTCATGACCGAACCGCGCGCTCCGGCGCCACGAATTCCCGTCCTGCTTTTGTTGTTGTTTCTTGTCATTGCCGCGGTGGCAGGCGGCGTAGTCGCCCGAATGCTGCCGATCCAGAAGGACGAGCCGGCGCCACGCATCCTCGCGGGTCCAGCCGACGACAGCCTGGCGCCCCTCGTGCGCAAGACGGCGCCTGCGGTGGTCAATATCGCGACGCTCCAGCCCTCGCCGGCGGAGCAGAACCCCCTGCTGCAAGATCCTTACTTCCGCCGCTATTTCGGAGTCCCCGACGCGGCGTTCCAGCCGACCGTGAGCGCCGGCTCCGGCGTGATCGTCGACGGATCGCGCGGATTGGTGATCACCAACTTCCACGTGGTTGAGAATGCGCGTGCCGTCGAGGTCGTTCTCAAGGACGGCCGCCACTTTCCGGCCGATCCCGTCGCGCTCGCGCCCAACCTCGACCTCGCCGTCCTTCGGATCGGCGCCCGCAATCTGCCGTCGATCCCGCTCGGCGATAGCAGCAAGCTTCAGGTCGGCGACTATGTCGTCGCGATCGGCAATCCGTTCGGCCTCGGCCAGACGGTGACGAGCGGCATCGTGAGCGCGACCGACCGGCCTCTGGAGCAGGGCGATCCGCGCCGCTTCATCCAGACCGATGCGCCGATCAATCCCGGCAATTCGGGCGGTGCGCTGATCGATCTGAAAGGCGAGGTGATCGGCATTAACTCCGCTTTGTTCAGCCCAAGCCAGAGCCAGGCGAGCGCGGGCAATGTCGGGATCGGCTTCGCCATCCCCTCGAACGTCGCGAAGCAGCTTCTCGCTCAGGCGGAACGCCGCTGAGCCCTCGCGGCATGGCCGGATAAAGAGTAACGGAGCCGCGAAGGAGAGCGCCGATGCCGCAGGATGTCGCCACCCGCCAGACCAGCTTCGATCTCACGCCGCCGACGCCCGAGCGGTTCAATTCGCTCGTCGCGGACCTCAGTGATGAGGAGCATCACGTCGTTCTGGAGCACGGGACGGAGGCGCCATTCTGCGGCGTTTTCCTCAAGGAGAAACGGCCCGGCGTCTTCACTTGCCGGCTGTGCGGTCTCCCGCTGTTCCACGGTGGCACCAAGTTCGAGAGCGGCACCGGCTGGCCGAGCTTCACGCAGCCGTTCGCCGAAGGGCACCTCAAATATATCCAGGACAGCAGCTACGGCATGGTTCGTACCGAGATCGTTTGCGCTCGCTGTGGATCGCACCAGGGTCACGTCTTCAACGACGGCCCGCCGCCGACCGGCGAACGTTACTGCATCAACTCGGTCAGTCTGGCCTTCACTCCTGAAGGCGAGCCGCTACCCGACAAGCTCGACCGTGGTGCTCCGGAGGGCGAGCCGGCCGTCTGAGCTAGCGCTCGTCGCTTCCTGAAAAAGTGTAGTCGATGCGGATGCTGACCCATTCGCCGATCATCGCTTTGCCGTTCTTGCGCGGCGGCCTGACCCTGAACTGCCACGCGGCCTGCCTGACGGCGCTCGCGAGGTGCGAGCCGAGCGGATACTGGCCGAGCTCGACGCAATCATCCACCCGGTTTTCGGGGATCGTCTTGCAGGCGACGAGGCCGTAGCCGTCCTGCGGATTGCGAGGGAGGTAGCCGCGCAGCTCCGCGCTCGTCGGCTCGCGCGCCCATTCGGCGGCGTAGAGCGTCTCGCCGTTCGGGCCTCGCCCTACCGCTTCACTGTCGCCTTCGCTTCCCGAACCTGCAGCCGGCAGCTTCGATATGTCCGCTGCGGCCATCTGGTCCTTGCTCATCTCGATCCACGGCTGGCTCTTGGGCGCGGGCCGGGGCGGCGGAGTGATGGTCGGCTTGACTGGCGGAAGGACGATGCGCGGGGGCTTCGGCACGGGCTTTTGCTGCTGCGGCCGAACATGCTCGACCTGGCTGCGCTGCATCTTCGTGGTCGAAGCGCTCCGGCTCGCCGGAATAAGGTCCACGACCAGCCCGCGGGAGTTCTTCGGGCCCGGCGGGAGGATGATGCCCAGAGTCATCAGAACGAACAGCAACGCCAGGTTGATCGCCAGAGCCAACGCGAATCCCGACAGACGCCGGCTCAACGGCGATCGTTCGTAAGGCGAGGGAAGGCGGTAGACTGACAAGAAGCTGCTGTCGGATGCGTCGCGTGCGCCGAGGATTAGCGGCTCCGCAGGTGAACCGTAAATGAAAGCGTTGGAAGTTCACCTTGTCCTCAGTGCGAGGCGCCGCCACGGATCGCTGATGATCCGCGATGCACGGGAGAGCGACGCCGAGGCGGTTCATGCCATCTACGCGTACCATGTGCTCCACGGCACCGCGTCCTACGACCTCGAGCCGCCGTCACTGGACGACATCCGAGAGAAGATCCGCTGGATCCTGGGTGAGCGGTGGCCCTTCCTCGTGGCCGAGCGGGACGGCGGAGTGGCAGGCTATGCCTATGCTACGCAATTCCGCGATCGGGCGGCTTATCGCTTCACCTGTGAGAACAGCATCTACGTTCACCCCGAATGGACCGGTCGCGGGTTGGGCAAAGCGCTGCTCCAGGCGCTGATCGAGCGGTCCGCGAATTGCGGGTTCAAGACCATGGTCGCGGTGATCGGCGGCGCCGAGCCGGCCTCGGTCGGGTTGCACGCCGGTTGCGGGTTTGAGGAGGTGGGGCGCCTGAAGCACGTCGGGTGGAAGAAGGAGCGTTGGCTCGACAGCCTGTACATGCAGCGGGACCTGCCTACACCAGAGTAGCTTCGGGCGAGGCTTCCCGGGGAGCGAGCGTCACATTCAGCGAGCCGGCGGGAAGCGGCTTCAGCAGGTCGGCGGCAGGGCTGGAATAATCGAGCCAGGCTTTCCAGTCCGACGGCGGCAGCACCGCGATCTGGCGGTTGTGATAGGGCGCGACGTCGGGGCCGGGCTCGGTCGTCAGCATCGTGAATGCTTCGCCCACATTGGGCGTGGTCCGAACGAGCCCGGCGATCCCGAGCATCTCCTGGTCGGGGAAGGTGAAGAGCCAGCGGTCCTTGCGTTTCTGCTTCGGGTCGGCGGAGGCGGTGAACTCGTAGAAGCCGTCGGCAACGATCAGGCAACGCCCGGCGGATAATTCGCGGCCGTCGGAGCGGAAGTTGTAGACCGGCTTGCCGTTCGGCGCCGGCCAGCTCCAGCGTCGGACGAGGAGCTGGTAATCGTGGGGTTTCTCCTCGGCGCGGCGGACGATGACGCCCGGATCGGTAATGGCGATGTCCCGCGGCCTCAGGTTCGGCAAACCCTCAGGGAAGCTCAGCGGGATCTGCATCTCGCGGAACAGTCGCGCGACCTCGTCGACGGATTTGCTCTGGGTATAGAGATTGCACATCGCCGCCGCTTATTGCGCAAAGCCGGGGAACGGGCGAGACTTATGCCCGGGGACACGGGCATGGGCATGAACGCGTTCGATTATCTGTTCACCTTCTACGGACTGCTGCTCGGCATTGCGGTCGCCAATGTGGCGATCGGCTTTGCCGACATGTGGCGCGACTGCGGCAAGTTCGGAGTCGGATATTGCCCGCCGCTTCTGGGGACCATCGTCATGCTCGGGGGCATGAATGTCTGGCTGACCATGTGGCACGTACGCGCCGACGTTTCGGTCGGTGCATGGCAGATGCTCGCGGCCACGGGGGTTGCGATGCCGTATGTTTTCATCAGCCGGGCGATGTTCCCCGGAGCGGAGCGGGAGACCGAGCGGTCGCTCGAGGATCATTATCTCAGGCACCGCGTGCTGATCTTGCTCGTGCTCGTCATTCCGCCCGTCGTTTCGCTGGTGTCGAAGGCCCTGCTCGATCGGGTGTGGGACCACGGCTGGGACCTCGAGTGGATCGCCGCCCGCGTTCTGATGCCGCTGATCCTGATGCCGCTGCCGGGCCGCATGCAGCAGCGGGTGGGGCTCGGCGCCTTTGCAGCGCTGGAGCTGACCGGACTTTTCCGGACCTGAGCGCCCGAACTTGGAAGCCGGCGCGTTAACCCTGTCCGGTGACAGGCCGCTAACCGGTACCGAGTAAACCCGAGTCTACGCAGCGCCGCTCTTTCTTTAGCGAGCTCGGGCGGCGTTGCGCCCATGTGTGCCCGAGTTGAGAAGCCCTGCCCAAACCTCGCCTCCAGACCCCCGGGCAGGGCTTCTCCTTCCCTCCAGATACGGAAAACGCCTAAAGCCCGGCGCGGTCGTCGCTGGTCGAGTAAGGCTGTTCCTGGACGCTCGTGTCGACGTCGATCGCCTTGTAGACGAGGCACCGCGCGAGAAGGCCGGTGATCAGCAGGTAGGCGGCGAGGACGCCGACGACGATGGTGGCGATCTGGCCGCCGATCACGCCCATGTAGATGAGCAGGCAGAGCCCGAGGGCGACGACGATCCGAACGACGCGATCTTCCGGTCCGACATTCCTGGCCATTGCACCTAACCCCTTATGTGAATGCGTGTGCGTCGGTTTCTAGACGATAATTTCGAGAAACCAAGCTGCGCTTACACTGAGGCTAACCCACGAATCGCCGGAACCAGTGTCGGCGAGACGACGTTTGGCTCGCCACGATGGACGATAAGACCATGAACCTGTGGCGGCAGATCGAGACCTATCGCCGCAACGGCCGTCGCAAGCCGCCGACGCCGGGGCAGCCGAGGCGGTAGCGCGGAGCTGGTGCAGGACGGCGGAAGCCAAGTCCAGGCGGCCCAAGCCAAAGCGCCGAAAGGCGCCGGGTGATCAGCCGCAGATTTTGCGCGCATTGGCCCATCGGGCGCCGATCCATGGAACATCGGGCCACGGCTGCGATTGAATGAACCCCACCTGCAGCCAGGAGAAGGTGCCATGGCGTTCGAGAGTGATCGCGACACGATTATTGCAAGAGATGAGACCCAGGACCTCATCTCATCCGAGAAGGTGGACGGTACGGCAGTTTACTCTCGCGACGGAGACAAGCTCGGCAGCGTTCATCATTTCATGGTCGGCAAACGCGACGGCCAGGTACGCTATGCCGTGCTCAACTTCGGCGGCCTGTTCGAGGGTGACCGCTATTATCCGCTGCCCTGGAATGCCTTGACGTACAACACGGATAAGGGCGGCTACGAAGTCGGAATCGACAAGGAGCAGTTGAAGAACTCCCCGTCGTTCGAACGGGGCAACGAGCCGTCTTATGACGCGGACTACGACCGGAAGCTGAGAAGCTATTACGGCGACCGTTTCTGAAGCGTCATTCTCATCCGAAAGGGGCGGCTTCGAGCCGCCCCTTTCTTCGCGCGGCACTGCACAATCAGGCGGCGAGCCAGGCTTCCGCTTCATCCTTCGCATGGAAATATTTCATCGGCGCCCGGAACAGCGGCGCGCCGGCGAGGGTGATCAACTCGTGCCACCGCGCATCGCCGAGGACGGCGATCTTCGAGAAGGTCGCGCGATTGCGAATGTCCCACCGAAGATCGCGGACGAACCCCGCCGGAGTCCAGCCGCGAAAGCCGCGCATGTCGAGCAGCAGCGGCAGGGGCCGCGTTCGGAGCCTCAGCGCGTCGGCAAACTTCGGCTCGAAGCGCTCATAGTCCGCGGCCCGAAGCCATCCGCTCGCCCGGATGCGGAGGAAGGGAGCAGTGGAGGGGTCGACCGAGAGCATATCGCGAGACCCAATGCAGCTTGCCGCGAACCCGCGCCTTACAATCGGCCGCAAAGGGCGCTATATCGGCATCGCTACTAGTCGCAAACTGACGGTCTACAGGCGCTTTGCGGCTCCTTTTTCCTTCTCCTGCCTCTCCTAGCGCGGAAGGGGCCGGACACTTCGGTCCCCACAGAAGGAAACAGAAATGACCACCGGAACGGTGAAATTCTTCAACGAGAACAAGGGCTATGGCTTCATCCAGCCGGACGGCGGCGGACAGGACGCGTTCGTCCACATCACGGCCGTCGAGAAAGCGGGCCTGCGCTCGCTCCGCCAGGACCAGCGCGTCACCTACGAGCTGCAGCAGGACCGCCGCGGCAAGATGGCGGCGGTGAACATCAAGACCGAGGACCAGGAGCAGGAGCAGCCCCAGGCCCAGGCCGAGGAGCCGGTCGACGCGGCGAACGAAGGCCAGGCCGAATAAGTTGTCCGGACTGGTGATCCGGAATTCGAACCTCGAACTGTTCCGCACCCGCGCCGCCGAGGCGCACGCGGAAGCGGACGCGGCAACGCTCGAGCATGTGCGCGAGCGTTGCCTGCGTTCCGAGGCGGCCTGGCAGGCGCTCGCCGACCGCGCCGAGCGAAGCGAGCGGCTGCGCGTCGAGGAGGCGAAGCGGAAGGCGGAGTCGGGCCTGAGCGCGTAGCGCCCGGAGCATAATACAGCACCGCCGACGCGCAGCGTCCGAAGCAGCGCGTAACCGCCGAAGGCCAATCTTCGCAGTGTCGGCATGCTTTTGTGAAGATTGGCGGCGGGCGGCGTGCACCGTGGGGGGTCTCGAGCTCCATGCTCGAACTGCTCCCAGCAATGCTCAGGACAGGCATCCGCCAGCTTAAGGCACAAAGGGGGTGCTGTAGGACAGCGAAATCTCTCGGAACCGCACCGCGCGGAAGCCGTTTCGCCGCTCAAACAGGGGACGCAAAACCATGAAGCTGTACCGGATCGACAAGCTCGCCAGGCGCGGCGGAGCAGTGATCAAGAAGAAGCACATCCTCGCCCCCACCGACCGTGAGGCGGTGCAGCAGGCGGAGAACAGCGACGACTGCCCGATCTGCGACGTGCTGCGCGACGGGAGGATGGTCGGGCAGGTGCTCTAGCGGCCGAGAGGCGCACCGGGTTCTCGCTTGCCGACGAGGCCGCGGCCTGTTCGATGGAGCGCTAGGCTGGTGCCGATGTGTTCGAGCAGTGGAGCGATTTCAATCTGGTCGTCGGCGGCGCGGCGGCGGTGCTGCTCGGTTTGATCTTCGTCGTCGTCACCTTGATGCGACCGGCCCAGATCGGCGGTGTCCGAAGGACAGCAATTCGCGAAACTGGCGATAGACTGACGCGCGATGTTGAAAACGGTCGCCGAGACAGTTATACTATTGGTATGAAAACTGCAGTATCGATCCCGGATCGCGTCTTCGAGGACGCTGAGCAGCTCGCGAAACGCCTCAACACCTCGCGCAGTGAGCTCTACGCACGTGCACTCGCGCAGTTCGTCGGAGAGCATGCGCCGGATCGGGTGACCGATGCTCTGAACGCGGCGGTGGATGCCGCGGGCACGGCTTCCAACGCGTTTGTGCAGCAAGCGTCGCGGCGCCCCTTCGACCGCGCCGAATGGTAATTTCCCAAGGCGAGGTGTGGTGGGCGGACCTCGCAAAGCCGATCGGCTCGACTCCCGGATATCGCCGCCCGATAGTCGTGGCGCAGGGCGATGCATTCAACCGCAGCCGGATTGCTACGGTGGTTTGCGTGGTGCTGACCGGCAACCTCAAACTCGCCGATGCGCCAGGCAACATCCTGTTGCGGCAAACCGAGACGGGCCTCGACAGGGAGTCGGTGGCCAACGTGTCGCAGATCGTCACGCTCGACAAATCCCAGCTGATCGAAGCTGTCGGTAAGCTGTCCCAGCGCAAGCTCAATGCGGTCCTCGCCGGTATCGACGTATTGCTGGACCGGTAGCGGTCCGGTCCGCGAGCGAGTTTTCGCGCGACCGCCGGAATCTGGTCATAGAGCTGCGTCCAGCAGCACATAACTTAAGCGATCTGCGAGAACAACTCCTCGGCTCGGTAGGGCATCCGCCTGACGGCGGAAAAGCCCTGCAGCCTATTGGTCTAAGAAGCTCCGCATCTTCCGCGACCGGGACGGATGCTTCAATTTCCGCAGCGCCTTCGCCTCGATCTGCCTAATCCGCTCGCGCGTCAGGCTGAAGTGCTGGCCGACTTGCTCGGCTACTGACTGCCGTACTGCGGCAAATTAACGTATAGTTAACACGGCCGTTTTGGTGTAAGACGCCGCCAGCCACTCCGACTCCGGGCGGAGATCGCACTCGCGTTCATGCGCGATCCTGCTGTGCCCAGCCGAACTGGCCATGTTCGCTCATGCACATTCGGAGGTGTATTCCGATGAGACCACATTTGAAGATTGGCGCCGCGCTCCTCGCGCTCCTGACCGCGGCCACCGCACACGCCGCAGTTTTCGTCAATGCACTCACCAGCACACCGACCCTGATCGGACCGATCGTGGCCGGTCAGACGTACACGGTGACGGCGACCGGGATCGCCGACCTCCTCAACGGCTTCAACGGAGGTCGGGGCCTGACGTTCACTGCGGACGGAATTCCCACCTATACCTTTCCGCCGCCATATACCGGCTTCAATCCGAACGGACTCGATCACGATCCCTCGCAGTCGGGGACGGTCTTCTGCGTCGGCGGCGCCGGTAGGCTGTGCGGTGGACTGCTCGGCACTTTCACCGCGACCCCAAGCGGCCCGACCGACTTTTTCTTTCTCGGCTCGAGCGACACGTTTACCGCGCCCCTGAATGGCTTCCTGTTCGGCCTGGTGAACGATTGCCCGAACTGCTTTGCCGACAACGACCCGGAGAGCGGCTTCAACGTGACGCTGGCGCTGGCTGCCGTAGGCGTGCCGGAGCCGCGGACCTGGGCGATGATGCTCCTGGGGTTCGGCTTGCTTGGATTCGCGCTGCGGCGGCAGAGACAAGCGCGGGCGGAGGCGGTCGGCGCGGTTTAGGGTCGCGGCCGGTTCCGGCCTAACGACGGGCCGACCCCTCGACGATTGGCTCCTCGGCCAATGGTCCGCCTGCCGAGCAAGCTCAGCGATGAGCCTATTGGTCGAGGAACGACCGCATCTTCCGCGACCGCGACGGATGCTTGAGCTTACGCAACGCCTTGGCCTCGATCTGCCGGATGCGTTCGCGGGTAACGCTGAACTGCTGGCCGACTTCCTCCAGCGTGTGATCGGTGTTCATGCCGATGCCGAAGCGCATGCGCAGCACGCGCTC
>DATMHG010000135.1:0-11863 GCA_035555035.1 Sphingomicrobium sp. | reverse complement strand
ACGGCGTGGCGCGCCTCGCCCGCGCCATGGCAATGACCATGATCGAGCCTGAAGGTCCTGATTTCGCCGAGGCAATTGCCAAGCGCGACGCCCTTCTCGCGCTCGTTTGATCCACAGTTCATCGATCATACAGGCCCGTTCGTCGAGAGGGTTGCACCGCAAAACCCTTATTTGGCAAGGGGTCTGCTGCTCCTTTCCACCTCAGCTTCTCGGGAAGATCTTTTGATGCGTCGACTATTCCTTGCGTCTGCCGCCCTCCTCCTCGCCGCTTCACCCGCGCTCGCCCAGTCGTCGTCTCCGTCGAGCGACAAGGACAAGGGAAAGAGCGTCGAGGAGCTTCATAAGGATGCGCTGGCGAAGGAGGCTGCAACTGCCTGGCAGGGTGCGCCGGTGGAAGAGCGCACGGTCTCGTCGCGCTACAGCGCGATCGCCGACGGACGCACGCTGCCATACACCGCGACCGCAGGAACGCTCACCATTCGCGACGCGGAGGGGAAACCGACCGCAAGCATCTTCTACACGGCGGACACGGTCGACGGCCTTCCGGGTTCGCACCGCCCGGTGACCTTCTTCTATAACGGCGGCCCCGGCTCCGCCTCGCTCTGGCTGCGGATGGGCTCGTTCGGGCCGATGCGGATTCAGACCACCAACGCAGAGTACATCAAGCCGGCGCCGTTCAACTTCACGGCCAATCCCGACACGTTGCTCGGCACAACCGACCTCGTCTTCATCGATGCGCCGGGCACGGGTTATTCGCGGCCGCTCGGCGATGCGAAGCCGGCGGATTTCTATGGTGTCGACCAGGACGCCGACGCTTTCGCCAAGGCGATCATGCGCTACGTGACGAAGACCGGCCGCTGGGACAGCCCCAAATTTCTATTCGGGGAGAGCTACGGCACCACGCGCTCGGGCGCGCTCGCCTACCAGCTGCAGCAGCGCGGGATGGCGCTCAACGGCGTGATCCTGCTGTCGTCGATCATGAACTACGGCCGCCGGCAGCCGGGTCTCGACCGCGATTATATCAACTATATCCCGAGCTACGCGACCACCGCCTGGTACCATCACAAGATGGCCAATCCGCCGGCAACCATCGCCCAGGCGGCTGCGGAAGCGCGTGCTTTCGCTGAGGGTCCCTATGCGGCTGCGCTCGAGAAAGGACAGACGATCAGCAAGCAGGAAGAGGATTCCGTTGCTGAGCAGATGAGTGCGCTGACCGGGCTTTCGCCGCAGTTCATCGAGAATGCGGACCTTCGGGTGGACCTCTCCCAATTCCGCAAGGAACTGCTCCGGAATGAGAGGCTGACGGTCGGCAGGTACGATTCACGCTACACCGGCGTGGACCCCAACGCTTCGGGTGACTCGCCCGATTTCGACGCCTCGGACGTTGCGATCAGCGGCGCATTTGTCGGCACGCTGCAAAGCTATCTCGTGCATGATCTCGGTTATCAGACCGATATGCCGTATCGGCTCAGCGCCCGCGACGCCGACGGTTTCAAGTGGGATTTCAAACACCAGGCGCCGGGAATCCGCTTTGCGCTCAATGATCCGAACACGGCGCTGGATCTCGCGGCAGCGATGCGCACCAACCCGTACCTTAAGGTGCTCTCGCTCAACGGCTGGTACGACATGGCCACCCCGTTCTTCGGCACCGAATATGACCTCGACCATATGATGCTCGAGCCGGCGCAGCAGAGAAACCTCGAGTTCCGCTATTACCCGTCGGGCCATATGGTTTACCTCAATCCCGATGCGCTGCACGCGATGCGTCTCGACGTCGAGCGGTTCATCGATGAGGCGGTCGCCGAGACCGGCACGGTGCCTGCTGCGGCGCCGCGGCGCAGTCGCCGGGGGCACTGAATTATCCACAGCAGACTCGGCTCCTGCCTTGGGTCCCATCAAAGTACTACTTTGATGGGGGGCCCTTCGCAGGGGTACCCGTTCTGCTAGTCTTCCATCGTGGAAGAGGATTTCGAAGAGCGCCCGATCCGCCAGTCGGATGAGCTGACGCTTGCTCTCGACGGCTGGGAGGGGCCGCTCGATCTCCTGCTGAATCTCGCGAGGACGCAGAAGGTCGACCTCACGCAGATTTCGATCCTGCAGCTGGTCGAGCAATATCTCGCGTATCTGGCCGAAGCGCGTGCGCTAAAGCTCGAGATCGCCGCCGATTATCTCGTGATGGCGGCGTGGCTCGCCTATCTGAAATCCTGCCTGCTTCTGCCGAAGGATCCCGAGCAGGATCCGAGCCCCGAGGAAATCGCGCTCAGGCTCCAAATGCGGCTCCAAAGACTCGACGCGATGCGGGAGGCGGGCGCGCGGCTGCTCGGACGCGATCGGATCGGCCGCGATGTGTTCCTCCGCGGCGCTCCAGAAGGTCTGCGTCTCATCCGCACGGCAGCGTGGCAGGTGCGCGATTTCGACTTGTTCACGGCATACGGCGTGGTCCGCGCGCGCACGCAGCCCGCGATGCACGTGGTCCATGCGCGGGCCGTGATGACGCTGGACGAAGCTCTTGAGCGCCTCGGCCGAATGATCGGCCAAGCGCTCGATTGGACCTTCCTGGAGAGCTTCCTTCCCTCGACGCAGGACCCGCAATTCCGAAAATCGGCGCTTGCCTCCAGCTTCCTGGCGATCCTTGAGCTCGCCAAGCGCGGGCATCTGCACTTCGTCCAGGAAGAAGCGTTCGCTCCTATCCAGGTGAAGGCCGCCTGATGGACGAGCTGATCCGCGCCATCGAAGCGACGCTGTTCGCCTCCGCAACGCCGCTCACCGTCGATGAAATCGCCGAGCATGTCGGCGAAGGCGAGATCGAGATCGCATTGGGCAAGCTCGCCGCGCACTACGAAGGGCACGGGATCGAGCTGGTCGAGCGGGGCGGCCGATGGCATTTTCAAACCGCCCCCGACCTTGCACACCTGCTCCGCCGCACGCGTGAGGAAGCGCGTCGGCTTTCGCGCGCGGCGACCGAGACGCTGGCGATCATCGCCTATCATGAGCCCGTGAGCCGCGCCGAGATCGAGGCGATCCGCGGTGTTCAGATTTCCAAGGGCACGCTCGACGTGCTGATGGATGCCGGCTGGGTCCGGCCCGCCGGCCGGCGCGAAGGCCCTGGTCGTCCCCTGCTTTATGCAACGACGCAGGAGTTCCTGACGCACTTCGGCCTCGGCTCGCGACGCGACCTGCCAGGAATCGACGACCTCAAGGCCGCGGGACTTTTGGACCCGCTCGACGAGTCAGTCTTCCAGCTTCAACTGGAAAGCGAAGACGAGGGGGACTAGATACCCCTCTCAAAGGAGTTTCCCCATGGGCGGTCTCAGCATTTGGCATCTTCTCATTCTCGCGGTTCTGCTGCTGCTGCTGTTCGGCGGAAACCGCTTCTCTTCGATGATGGGCGATGTCGCCAAAGGCATCAAAAGCTTTAAGCAGGGAATGGCCGACGACGAGGACGAGAGCCGGCGTCGCTATGACGAGCAGCGCCGCAACGAGCCGCCGCGCCAGCTTCCGCGGGACGAGGGCCGGCCGCAGGAGCCGATCGACGTAACCCCCCGTCCTGCCGATCCCGCAGCGACGCCGCCTCCGCCGCGAGACGATCAAGCCCGCTAAGGGAGCGCGCGTCTGCGCCATGTTCGGCGTCGATTCCTCCGAACTCGCGGTCGTCGCGATCCTCGCTCTGATCTTCATCGGTCCCAAGGACCTGCCGAAGGTGATGCGCACGGTCGGCTATTGGGTCGGGCGCGTCCGCGGCATGGCGCGGCATTTCACGGCCGGCATCGAAAATATGGTGCGCGAGGCCGAGCTCGAGGAAATGGAGCGCAAATGGCGCGAGGAGAATGAGCGCATCATGCAGGTGCATCCGCCGGGCGCGCACTATCCCGAGCCAGGGCAGTCCGATGAAATGCCGCCAGTTGCCGATGTTTCGGAGCCCATGCTGCCGCTGGATGAGGCTCAACCAGAGGATCAACTCCCGGTCGAGAAGCGGCCGCTGCCGTGAGGGACATCGACGACACAAAGCAGCCTTTGCTCGAGCATCTGATCGAGCTCAGGCGGCGGCTCCTTTGGTGTCTGGCGACGCTTCTCGTCACGTTCTTCGTCTGCTTCGCTTACGCGAAGGATATTTTCGCCGTTCTGGTCCAGCCGCTGGTCAGGGCCGGGCAGGGCAAGCTGATCTACACCGACGTTTTTGAAGCTTTCTTCACGCAGGTGAAGGTCGCACTGTTCGCGGCGATCATGTTGAGCTTCCCGGTGATCGCGACGCAGCTCTGGCGCTTCGTTGCACCCGGCCTCTACGTGAAGGAAAAGAAGGCGTTCCTGCCATTCCTGCTGATGACGCCTGTCTTTTTCATCGCGGGTGCTTGCTTCGCATATTTCGCAGCAATGCCGTGGGCGCTTCATTTTCTGCTGAGCTATCAGGGCAATATCGGCGGCATCCAGCAGGAGGCACTGCCGGGCATCGGCAATTACCTGAACTTCTGCACGCGTTTCATCTTCGGCTTTGGCGCAGCGTTCCTTCTGCCGATCCTGCTGATGATCCTGGAGCGGGCGGGGATCGTCACTCGCGAGCAACTCGCGAAATCTCGGCGTTACGCCATCGTGGGCGCGGCAGCGGTAGCCGCGGTGCTTACGCCCCCCGACGTCGTTTCCATGATGCTGCTACTGATCCCTCTGTACGGACTTTACGAATTCGCGATCCTCGCGATCCGCATCACGCACTGGCGCGCGGCGCGCAAAGCTGCGCGTTCAGTTCCTGCAATGGTGACTGCGCCCCAGACAGAAGAGGGCCCGGAAGCGCCACCGGGGGGGGGGAGGGTTGGCGGTTCCGGGCCCATTTAAGCGGATAGCGAGAGCGGGGGGGCAAAAGGTCACTATCCAAATTGCACAACGCCGCGTCTTCGCGATGAGTTCCGATGTTCCAAAAGTTTTTTGGCTAGAGCCGTAACGATCTACCGGGCGCGTTCAGAGCGGCGGAAATACCGGCAAATCAACGCTGTACCGTCCGAGCTTACGGTCGAGCGAGGACCGCAGCTGTTTGGCGAGCCCGCCGACGATCCGTTCGAACTGGACCTTCTCCGATTCGTGTTCGTCTTCAGGAACGAGAACGGCGCTGGAAAGCGTCAGCCGCGCCGTCAGATCGCTCGTCCGCCGAAGCGAAATCTCAATCGGATCCTGGGGACAGTTGAGCATCGCGAACTCGACAATCTCGGTGATCAGAAACGCCACAGCGACGGCGGCGTCTTGAGTGGTGTAAACGGTCTCGAGATCAAGCTCGATCGCAAGGCTCCGCGCCGATTCGGGAGCCCCCGCGCGCAGCTCGGCGGCAAGCTCGGAAATCAGCGGCCGCAACGAAATGCCGCGATTCTCCTCCATTTCCGCGAAGTGGTTGCGGTGCACGATCGAGAGCGCACCGACGCGGCGGCCGATCCCTGCATAGGCGGCGCGCGCCTCGCCGGTTTCGGCGCTTCGTCCGTGGATATTGAGCAGCGAGGCTACGACCTGAAGGTTGTTCTTCACGCGGTGATGTACTTCGCGGACCAGCCTCCGCTGGCCTTCGAGCGCGCCGCTCATCTCGCGCTCCGATTCCTGGACCCGGTCAACGGCTCGGGCGAATGCATCGCGCAGCTCCTGAATCTCGGCGGAGGGGCCCAGACTACGCGGGAGATCGATAGGAGCGCCTCCAGGGCGGTATTGGACAACCGCTCGCTCGAGCCGTTTCAACGGCCGGATGAGCAGGCGCGTTACAAGAAGCCACGTCATCAAAGCGGCCGCGACCCACATCAGAACAGGCAGCAGCAGCACGAGACGGTCGGCGGCGGTGATGTGCTGTCGCTTGATTCCGAGTCGAACGAGCAGATTGCCGTTCGTGATGGACCAGTTCGAATAGGACAGGCGATCGCCGAGCTCGGTCGAAGGCTCGATCAGTCGCAGCTCTCGGCTGCCGTCCTGGACCACGAGCATGCGAATGTCGGCTCCCGAATCGAGCGCGGCAGTACGGACTTCCTGCGCCGGAACGGCGGCCGTGGCGATACCGCCTTGAACGCCATCGCGAATGGCGACGGCGGTGGCGTCAGGTGAGACACGGGCGCGAATGGTCCCAGGCGGCACGACCGGCAGCACGCTGGTGTCGCCGACGGACCCGGTTGTGCAAAGCGGCTTGCCGTCAGGTGCTTCGAGCTCGAAGGTCTGAGCGATTGCGGGAACGATCGCGAGGGACTTGCGCGCGCGGTCGCAGGCTCCGGCGGTCCCCTGCGCCAATGCGCCATTGGCCGCGACGCGAAGAGCAAGCGCATTGCGGGCGACGAGTCCTTCGATCGAGCTTGCCGCAGAGCGGGCGACCTCTTCGCTTCGACCCTCAAGCGCGGCATTGGCTTCGCGGATGCCGCTGGAGCCCATAACGGTCAGTGCGATTCCGATCGGCAGAAGGACTGCCGTCAGGATCAAGAGCAGCTTTGCTGCTGTAGGGAGAGGCGCGAACCGGTCGGCAAAGCTCATGGCGCCGTCCGGTTCAGGTGCGCGATGTTAGCTGAGCTTGCCGATGAGATTGATGAAATCGTCGGGCACGGCCTCACGAAGCGTATCGTCGTAGATCGTCCGCAGCGCGCGACCGAGGTCGGTGGAGCGCTGCCGGCGAGCGGTCTTGTCGGTCGAGGGCTTCTTACCGCGGTTCGTATGCTCCGCTTTCTCCGACTCGCTTCGCTTCTTGGCACTCAACCTCTCGTCCCCCCTCGCGCGGGTCCAGTCGCGCGTCATACAATTCTCTCGATGCCGCGCAACGGCCTGTAACGCTCGAGTCCCAATCCTGAATACACCTCGAGCCGGTGTGCCCGTCTTGATACAGCTGTGCAGGTGCCCGGCTCAGCCACGGAAACCAAATGCCCGCTCCTTTGTTCCAGAGGGAATCGCATCCGTGGGGGCGGCAAGGTGCGCGGAAGCCCGCCAATCCTTCCAGGGTTGCAACAAATCCCGGCCGCCGTCATTGACGGCGCAAATCTTAGAGTTCGACGGAGAGTCCTCACTTATGTCCCTTGGCCAGGAACTTGCTCCTCACCTGCCCTTCCTCCGCCGCTACGCGCGTGCGCTGACCGGCAGTCAGGCGCACGGCGACGCATTCGTTCGCGCAACCCTCGAAGCGATCGTCGCCAAGCCCGACGAATTCCCTCGGGACGTCGATCCGCGCCTTGGACTGTACAAGACCTTCCACGCGATCTGGTCGACGGCGAACATCGAGGAAGGAGAAGAGCCATCGCAGAGCCCGACGGGAGCCGAGGGAATTGCGCACGCCCGACTCTCGCGGATCACGCCGCTCTCGCGGCAAGCCCTGCTGCTGACCTCGCTCGAAGGTTTCTCCTCGGAGGATACCGCTTATCTGATCGGGGCAAGTCCACAGGACGTCGACAGCCTTGTTGCCGAAGCGCTCGAGGAGATCGAGCGGCAGACGCTCGCCGACGTGCTGATCATCGAAGACGAGCCGATTATCGCAATGGACATCGAGACGATCGTGCGCGATCTCGGCCACAATGTGACAGGCGTCGCGGTCACGCGCGACGAGGCCGTCGCTCAGGCGCGTCAGAATCCGCCAGGTCTCGTGCTCGCCGACATCCAGCTTGCCGACGATTCGAGCGGCATCGATGCAGTGAAAGACATCCTCGCGGAGTTTTCGGTGCCGGTGATCTTCATCACCGCCTTCCCGGAGCGACTGCTGACGGGTACCCGGCCGGAGCCGACATTCCTGATAACCAAGCCGTTCCAGCGTTCGACCGTGAAGGCGGCAATTGCCCAGGCGCTATTTTTCGACGCTGCAACCGTGCCCGCCGCCTGAAGCGGTTCTGGAGCGGAACACGATTCCAGTGAACGCGTTGGCCTTGCGAACAGTGATACAAGTGAACAGAACGTAATGGCCGACCCTCGCTCCGACCGTCCGGTTGTGGAAACAACGACGGAGGCGCGCGCCGGTTCGACTCCCGGCGTGACACGGAACGTACTGATCATCGGGACGATACTGGTGATCGTACTTTTTGTGATCATCTACTTGGTTGAGCGCTCCTGAGCACTTAGCTTCTGTCACAGTCGCTGTTCATGTTGGATCAAAGCGCGCGCGGCCACACGGCCGCGGCGCCGATAACGGGTGGGGTGTGATTTTGGCGGAAGATCAGGAACAGGACGGGCCGGAGACCGCTTTGGCGAGCCATTCCGGCGATCCTGTTCCGCTGTCCGACCCGGAGTTCAAAGACCAGCTCGCGCAGGTGATTCCACACCTTCGCGCATTCGGTCGGTCGCTGTCGGGCAGCCGCGACCTCGCCGACGACCTGGTGCAGGAGACGCTGCTCAAGGCCTGGGCAGCCCGCAAGCGCTTCCAGGCCGGTACGAACATGCGCGCCTGGACCTTCATCATTCTTCGCAATCTGTTCCTCAGCCAGATGCGGCGCGCCCGATTCAAGGGCGAATGGGACGACATCACGGCGTCGAAGATCCTCGCCGCTCCCGCGAGCCAGGACCGGCATATCGAGCTCGGCGATATGCAGCGCGCGCTGATGCATTTGCCGCAACCGCAGCGCGAAGCCTTGATCCTCGTCGGCGCCGGGGGCTTTGCCTATGAGGAAGCGGCGGAGATCTGCGGCTGCGCGGTCGGCACGATCAAGAGCCGCGTCGCTCGAGGACGCGTCGCGCTCGAGCAGCTGATGTCGAGTGGCAAGCTGCCGTCACGCCGCCAGCACCGCACGGATCCTGACAAATCGGCGCTGCAGACGATCATGGGCGAAGTCGACGAACTGAGCCGCGATCACGAATAATGAATGGATCCCGGATCAAATCCGGGATGTCTCGCACGCGGTCAGTTCAACCGGCGCAGAAGCTCCGCAAAGTCACGATCGCACGGCTCCGACGCCGCCGCTTCGAAAGCGCGGCGGAGCGCGGACGTGATGCCAGCATGCGTCGGCGGAACATTCACTCGGATGACTTGACGATCCATTCCGTTCATATCCGCAGCGGGGTTTTCGTGTTCCAAGTTCATTCGAACTGGAAACGAGCGAATTTGCGGCTGGTTTCCTTGATTTCCTCACTTAAACGATCCCACGGCCGTATGAACCGGGACGATCACAGCAGGCGGAGACACGGCGCGGTCGAGCGCGCGCAGCTTTATTCGCCATTCCTTCGGGAAGCTTCAGCGGCGCATCCGGAGATTGCGGATTCTTTCCTGCGGAACGGCGCAGAGGCCTCGGTCGCGCTGGCGCTGCAACCCGCGAGCGAAGAGGTGGAGATCGACCTTCGCCGGAGGCGGCGCGCGTTGGCGCTGGCTGTCGCGCTCGGTGACCTCGCCGGCGAGCTGTCGTTCGAACGAGCGACGCAGCTGCTCTCCGACTTTGCCGACTGGGCGATCGACAGCGCGCTGACGACTGCAATTCGGGAGCGAGTTCCCGAGGCCGAGCCGCAGGGCTTCGCGGTGATCGCCATGGGCAAGCTCGGCAGCCGAGAGCTCAATTATTCGTCCGACGTCGACCTCTTGCTGCTGTTCGACCCCAATGCTCTGCCTCGGCGCGCGCGCGACGACCCGGGCGAAGCGGCGGTGCGAATCGGTCGACGTCTGATCGAGCTTCTCCAGCGCCGGACCGCCGACGGCTACGTCCAGCGCGTCGATTTAAGACTGCGGCCCTCGCCGGAAGTCACGCCGATTGCCCTGCCGGTCCATGCCGCAATCTCGCATTATGAATCGAGCGCCCTACCGTGGGAGCGCGCGGCATTCATCCGGGCGCGAGCTGCCGCCGGCGACATCGCGCTGGGTCAGCTGTTTCTCGACGCAATCCAGCCGTTCGTGTGGCGGCGCTCGCTCGACTTCGGCGTCATTGACGAAGTCCGGCAAATTTCCGCGCGCATCCGCGACCATTTCGCCCAGGGCGCGAGCATCGGCCCCGGGTACGACCTGAAGCGCGGCCGAGGAGGGATTCGCGAGGTCGAATTCTTCGTCCAGATCCAGCAGATGATCCACGGCGGCCGTGACGCGTCGGTGCGTGCGCCTGCGACCCTGGATGCCGTTGCGGCGCTCACCGCCGCGGGGCGGCTGGAGGAGGGCACGGCGCATGAGCTCGCGGCGGCCTACCGGCTGCTGCGCACGATCGAGCATCGGGTGCAAATGGTCGATGACGCTCAAACCCACCTCATCCCCGTGCAGCGTGATGCCATCGATAAAATCGCGCGTCTGCATGGGCTGGAGAGCGGACAAGCACTGATCGACAAACTCAGGCCGCACGTCGAATCCGTTGGGACACTCTTCGACGGGCTCTCACCCGACGAGCGGAAGCAGCTTTCGAATGATCCCGAGATCCTGGGCCAGGAGCTGACCGGGCTGGGCTTCGCCGATGCTGCCTCGGCCGTGAGACACATCGCTCACTGGCGTTCCGGAAAGGCACGTTCGCTGCGCTCGCCCGCGGCCCAGCAAGCGTTCGAGGCGATGTTGCCCGGGCTGTTGCAAGCAATTGCTGCAGGCGCGGATCCCGATCACGCTCTCAACCGGCTCAGCGATATCGTCGAGCGGCTGTCGAGCGGGGTGAATCTGTTCCGCTTGCTCGAGGCGCGCCCGCCGCTTGCCGAGCTCCTCGCTAAAGTACTCGCCTCCGCACCTGCGCTGGCCGACCAGCTGGCGAGGCGCCCCGAACTCTTCGAAGGCCTTTTCGACGCCTCCAGCTTCGTCATGCCGCCAGAGGCAGACGAGTTCGCTCAGATTCTGACGAATGCGATGCGCGGGCATCCTTATGATGTGGCGCTCGATCGGGCGCGGCGACTGGTCAACGAGCGGCGCTTCGCGCTGGGCGTTCAGCTGATCGACCGCCGCCGCGATCCGCTCGAGGTGACCGAAGGCTATGCTCAAGTTGCCGAAGGAGCTCTCGTTGGTCTTGGTCAGGCTGCGGCGGAAGAATTCCGAAGCTCGCACGGCGCTTTTCCTGGCAGCGAACTGGTCATCCTCGGTCTCGGCCGGCTCGGCGGGCATTCGCTCACCCACGCGTCCGATCTCGACATCATCTATCTGCACACGGCCGGGCAGGGGCGAGCGTCAGACGGGCCAAAGCCGCTGGGGCCGAACGATTATTTCAATCGCCTCGCGAGCCGGGTCACCGCCGCGCTGAGCGTCCCCACTGCTGCCGGACCGCTTTATGATGTGGACTCCCGGCTCCGCCCCGAGGGTGCCAAAGGAATGCTCGTCGTCTCACTCGACGCATTCGAGCGGTATCAGTGCGAGGAAGCATGGACGTGGGAGCATATGGCGCTGTGCCGGGCCCGCCCTGTCTTCGGGTCGCCCCAGGTGCGCGACCGGGTTAGCGCGATGATCGATGGCATCCTGCGCATGCCGCGGGACTCTGCGAAGATTGCCGCGGACGCGGCGAAGATGCGCGCAGACATGCAGCGGCACAAGCCGCCGCAGGGGCCGCTCGACGTGAAGCTGGGGCCCGGCGGCCTCGTTGACCTGGAATTCGCGACCCACGTGCTTCAGCTCACCAGGCACGTTGGGCTCAACACCCGCCTCGAAGTCGCGCTCGAGGAGCTTGCCGCTGTATCTTTGGTACCAGCAAACATTGTCGATGCGCTAAAGTTGCTGTCGCGCATTCTCGTGATGATGCGGCTCGTTGCACCAGGCGACGTGAAGCCGACGCACGCAACCTGGGAGCTCGTCGCTCAGGCATGCGGTGCCGACAGCTGGGACGAGCTTCTTGCCGAGCACGACGCGGCACGGCAGAGCATCGCTGATCTGTGGAACAGCATCAAACGAGAGGCGTGAAATGATCGGCGAAGGCGACAAGGCACCTGCAATCACTGTAACCGCGAGCGACGGCAGCGAGGTGAACCTCGCGGCGCCCGGTCAGCCGCTCGTGCTCTATTTCTA
>DATMHG010000134.1:0-40293 GCA_035555035.1 Sphingomicrobium sp. | reverse complement strand
TTGGCGGAAGCGGACGAACTCCGCTTTCACTCCGTCGGCGATGCCGAAATAGAAATGCTTGCGGTGTGCGATCTCGAGGAAGCTCGCGGCACCGAGGTCCTCGTCGTCGGACGTGGCATCGACATAGGCCCAGAATTCGCGCGCGGTCTTCGGCACGTCCGGCTCGCCGATCAGATATTCGCCCCGCTCGACGATCGGCGGGGCGAAGCTGAAGTCGAAGCCGAAGAGCGTCGGCTCCTTCGCGGCTGCGCGCAGCAGCCAGCGAAGGACCTCCTCACGCGACCAGATGTGCGCGGGCCGGATCAGTCGCGGTGCCGCGTCCCCTTTCGCTTCGGCAATGGCGATGCCCTTGTGGCGCTTGCCCTTCGCGCCCGACCAATCGATCGCCACAAAGCGGGAGAAACGGCTCACTTGCGCTTGCGGGGACGCGCTTTCGGCTTCGCCGCCACCCAGTCGCGCGATCGGCAAATCACCTCGCGCACGCGCTCCTCGTCCTTGCTGTCGTAGCGGATCAGCACGCCTTCCCAGCCGACATAGTGCGATGTCTGCCAGAACGTCGCCGGGTCCGTCTCCTTTAGGATCTCGATCGTGTCGAGATCGATCGCAACGCCGAACGACGTGTCCGCCTCATGGCTCGGGAAGAGGAACGCGCGGTCGTTGGAGCTGACCTTCACCGCCGGCTTGCCGTAGCTCTTGCCCAACTCGGTGCCGGGCAGCGTCAGAGCGAAGGCGACCGCCTCGTCGAAGGTCATCAGACCAGCGGCGGTTGCGAATCATCCGGCTCCGGCGGCGCGCTGCGAATCCGCTTGGGTGCGGGTGGAGGCACGCGCGGGCCCGTCAAGCGATCTGCCCAATGTTCGGCAACGCTGCCCGCGGCATCCCTGCCGCCAAGCCCGAACGCGAGCGCAGTGGCGACGGCCGCCGAACCGAGAATCAGCCCGAACGCGAGCATCACGATCTGGTCCGCAAGCCCCATGAAGGTCAGGCCGATCGCCGTGAACAAGGCAATGATTGCGTAGCGGACGATGGTCTGCGCGAAGCCGCCTTCGCCGGTCCCGCTGCCGACGAGGTTCGAGACGATCCGCGCCAGGAACACACCGACGACGATGATCAACGTGCCGAAGATCACCTTGCTGCCGAGCTCGGTCACCTGGATGAGGAAAATGGCGATCGTGTCGCCGCCGAGTTGCTTGGCGGCCTCGATCGCGGCGGCGAGGATGATGGCGATCATCGCGATGTTGGCTACGATGCGCGATGGGGCAGCGGTTGCCGGAAGCACTCCCATCGAGCGGATGGCGTCGTCGAAGCCGGTCGGCGGTAGGATCGCTTCGATAATCGTCTTGACGAACCGCGCGATGATGAATGCAATTCCGATCCACAGCGCCGCTGCGAGGATGCGCGGAAGCGCAGCATAAATCTCGTTGAGCATTGCGATTGCGGGTCCGGAGATCGCCTCGATCCCGAGAACTTTCAGCGCCGCGATCGCGATCTGGATGATAATGATTGCGAACACCAACACACCCGCTGCGCGTGCGATGCTCGCGCGCGTGGCGCCGGGCGCCGCACCGGGCGGCACGGCCTTGGGATCGGTGCGGACGGTTCCCTGCGTCGCTCCGACGCCAATGCGGGCGAGGAGCCCGTCGATGTTGGCCGCAACTAATGCTGTCTCGACTAATCTTTGAACGATACGCGCGACGACATAGCCGACAAACAAGATCAGGCCGAAGCCGATCAGGCGGGGCAGGAAGCCGAAAATCTCGGTGACCAGCTCATTGATCGGGGCGAGGATCTGGCTGATTCCGAGGAAGCTCAGCGCGGCCATGATTCCGACCAGCCAGATGATCAGCTTGGCGATCGTGCCGAGCTGGTGGCCGACCGTCTCATGCGGGGTGCCGGTGACGTGCTTCCTGAGCGCCGGGCTGCGGTCGATGGCCTTTTGAAGCACCCACTGCACCGCGCGTGCGACGATCCAGGTCGCGACCAGGATCAGGGCGGCGATGAGGACCTTGGGTCCCCAGTTCATCAACTGCGCCTGCCAGTAAGCGCTCTGGTCGACTTGATACATCCGCGGCAGCTCCCGTTGGTTCGCGGCGTTCAACCCTCGTCGCCACGCGATTGTTGCAGCTCTTTGCGCCGCTCGTTCCAATATTCCAACCGTTCGCGCACGCGCGCTTCGAAGCCGCGGTCGGTCGGTTCGTAGAAGGCCTGAGGCTCCATTTCCTCAGGCCAATAATTCTGCCCGGAAAAGGCCTCGTCGGAGTCATGGTCGTAGGCATAGCCTGTGCCGTAGCCGACGCTCTTCATCAGCCGCGTAGGCGCGTTGAGAATGTGCATCGGCGGCATCAGCGACCCCGTGTCCGAAGCGCTTCGCCAAGCCTTCTTCTGTGCGATGTAAGTCGCATTCGATTTGGGGGCGGTCGCGAGATACAGGCAGGCCTGTACGATGCCGATCTCGCCCTCGGGCGAACCGAGGAAATCGTACATCTCCTTGGCGGCGAGGCATTGGAGCAGGGCGTTAGGATCGGCCATGCCGATGTCCTCCACCGCGGCCCGCGTGAGGCGCCGGAGCAGGTAAAGCGGCTCCTCGCCGGCGACGAGCATGCGCGCCAGATAATAAAGCGCTGCCTGCGGGTCCGAGCCGCGGATGGTCTTATGCAGGGCTGAGATCAGGTTGTAATGCCCCTCGCGGTCCTTATCATAGACGGGCACACGGCGGTGGAGCAGGTCGCTAAGCTCGGCGGGACCGAGCGGCTTCTCGATCTCGATCGAAAACAAGGTCTCAACCTGGTTGAGGAGGAAGCGGCCGTCGCCGTCGGCGCTGGCGATGAGCGCCTCGCGCGCTTCCTTCGTGACCGGAAGCGCCCGCTCCTCGAGCACCTCCGCGCGGCAAATCAGCTCTTCGAGCGCCGCATGATCGAGGCGACGCAGGATCAGCACCTGGCAGCGTGAGAGGAGTGCGGCGTTGAGCTCGAAGCTCGGGTTCTCCGTGGTCGCGCCGACCAAGGTCACGGTACCGTCCTCGACGTAAGGGAGGAAACCGTCCTGCTGGGCGCGATTGAAACGATGGATCTCATCCACGAAGAGCAGGGTCTGCTGCCCGGCGCGTGCGGCGGTCCGCGCCTCGGCGAACACCTTCTTCAAATCGGCGACGCCGGAGAAGACGGCGGAGATCGCGACGAAGCGCATGCCCACGGCGCCGGCGAGCAGCCGGGCGATCGTCGTCTTGCCGGTGCCTGGCGGTCCCCACAGGATCATTGACGAGAGGCGTCCGGCGGCGACCATGCGCCCGATCGCTCCGTCCGGGCCGGTCAGATGCTCCTGACCGACGACCTCGTCGAGGACAGGCGGCCGCAGCCTGTCGGCCAGCGGTGCATTTGCCGCGGGCGCGTCCGGCGTCTTCGCGGGAATCTGCTGGTCTGCGAACAGGTCGGCCATTGCTGACGCAAGATAGAGCCAAGCCGCGAAATTGCACGAGGAGGCTTGCTGTAGATGCATCTAAGATATATCTAAGCTACATCGAAAGGAGACGAGTCGATGACTCATCGGCACCACGGCTGCGGATCGCGCGGCCAAATCGCCATCAATCTTCCCGAAGCACTGATGGCCATGCGCGGCGGACGCGGCTGGCACGGCAGCTGGGGACCGTTCCAATTCGACATCGGTGATGGTCCCGAAGGATGGGGCGGAAGGCGCGGCCGCCGCGCACGGCGGATCTTTGAATCCGGTGAGCTCAGGCTCGTGCTTTTGAAGCTGATCTCGGAGCAGCCCCGTCACGGCTATGACCTCATTCGCGCGATCGAGGAGCTGACCGGCGGCGAATATGCGCCGAGCCCGGGCATCGTCTACCCGACCCTGACGATGCTCCAGGACATGGGCTTCATCGAGGAGTCCCCAGGCGAGGGCGCGCGCAAGCCGTTCCAGATCACCGAAGCGGGCACGGGACACCTTGAGGAGAATCACGAAGAGGCCGACGAGCTGATCGAACGGCTCAAGGGCCTCAGCCCCGCGCGGCACCCCGAGGGCGGCTCCCCGGTTTGGCGGGCCATGCGCAACCTGGGAATGGCGATCCGCAATCGACTCCAGCACGGCGACGTGAGCGACGAAACGGTGCATGAGCTGGCGGCGCTCATTGACGAGTTCGCGCAGCGGGTCGAACGCCTCAAATAGAGGCGGCTATCGCCCCATCATCCGCGCCAGGCGCTTTCGCTTGACGATGGCGTGCTTGTAGGCGCGGATGACCGACGAGTTGATCGTGTCCCAGTCCATCGTGCTCGCCGCGGCAAGACCCGCTTCGCCGTGGCGGCGCCGAAGCTCTGGATCGCGCGCATAAAGTGCAAGCACCTCCGCGAATTCGTCGGGGTCCGTTCCATCGACCAGCATGCCGGTGGTGCCGTGACGCACGAGGCTGGTCGCGCCGGTCGCTTCGGCGGCAACGACGGGAAGCGCACACGCCATGGCCTCCAGCGTCACATTGCCGAACGCCTCGGTCAGCGACGGATTGAGCAGGACGTCGGCACTCGCCAGTGCGTGGGCGAGCTCGTCGTGCGTCAGTTCCCCCAAGAAAATACCTTGGGGAAGCTGCTCTTCGAACCACGGCCGCGCCGGACCTTCGCCGATCACCAGCACGCGGTGCTTCAGCCCGAACGTCGCGAACGCATGGATCGCCTCGGCGAAGACGTCGAGGCCCTTCTCCATGACCACGCGTCCGAGAAAGGCGATGACCATCTCGTCGTCGGCAATGCCGAGTGAACGGCGCCATTTGACGTCGCGCCTGTCGGGATTGAACTGTTCGCGATCGATGCCGCGCGCCCACATCATGATATCGCGGTTCATGCGCTGCGCGCGTAAGATTGCGGCGGTGGATTCCGCGGGCGCAAGCACCACTTCGCAGCGATGATAAAAACGCCGCATGATCGCGCGTGCGAGCGGCTCAAGCATCTCCAGGTGATAATATGCGAGATAAGTGTCGAAGCGCGTATGGACCGAAGCCACCGCCGCGATCTTGTGCCGCCGCGCCCAGCTGACCGCGCGGTGCCCGACGATGTCGGGACTCGAAACATGAACGATATTGGGGTTGAATTCTTCGAGATCGCGCCTCACCCGCGCCGGAACTGCGATCGGAAGGCGGTATTCGGACCTTCCGGGAATCGGCACCGACGGAATTGAGACCAAGTCGCCAGTCGGCTCGAACGCGGGCTCCGCGACTGTGGGTGAATAGACGCGGACCTGCACACCTTGGCGCAGGAGGTATTCGACCAGGCGGTTGAGCGCCTGGTTGGCTCCGTCGCGGACGTAATTGTAATTGCCCGAAAAGAGGGCGACGCGGAGGTCACTCGATTGCACGGCACGGGCCTGTAGGGGGTATTTGGTGAGCATCAAAGCCGGTTTGCCGCCGATCGCTCGATGCGACGCGAGGCTGTTCGTCCTCGGGAGCCTGCCCGGCGATGCATCGCTGGCTGCGCGGCGCTACTATGCTCATCCGACCAACCAATTTTGGCGCCTGCTGGGTGGAGCGATCGGCGAGGACCTGCAGCGCCTCGACTATCAGGAAAGATTGTTGCGTCTCGCGGAGCGCCGCATCGGCCTTTGGGACGTGATCGCCTCGGCCACTCGCCGCGGCAGTCTCGACCAATCCATCCGGCTCGCCGAGCACAATCGCATTCATCGTCTATTGCACGACTTTTCGGACCTGAGAGCGATCGCGTTCAACGGCATGACGGCCGCCGCGATTGGCCGTCGTTTGATTGGTGAGCCGCCCCCTCGCATCACTCTGGTCGACTTGCCGTCCTCGAGTGCGGCGAACACGCGCGCATTCGACGACAAGGCGGCCGCGTGGGCTCGGCTCGCCGAATTCATCTGAGCCGCAGGAGCCTTAGCTTGCACTGCGCGTAGAGAGCGGCATGATTGCGTTCATGGACCCGATCGAAGACGAAGCCGACAGCGACAAGAGACTCTCGATGGTCGACGAGGCGCTCGTCGCCGGGACCATCGCCAATACCAACGGCCTTCTCGTGATTCTCGCCAAGCTCGTTGCCAAAGGCGTGTTCGATCGCGCCGATCTGCAGGCGTTCAGCGACAGCTATTCCAAGCCCCTCGATCATGTCGGAATGCGCGAGAACGAGCTGGTCAGCCAGATGCAGGATCAGATGGAATCCACGCTCGCGGAGCTGATGCGTTATCTCTCCGAACGCGAGAAAGACGGCTGAGCGGCCCGCTACGCTCGACTCCGTACCATAGGACGGACGCCATATATGAGCCGCCCAGTCCACAAGGAGGTGTGCAGTGTCGGATATGTCGAACCAGCCCGCGATCGCGAAGAGGGCTGTCCTCTACCGCATGGTGACCCCGGAGCATGTTTGTCCGTGGGGCCTGAAGGCGAAGGATCTGCTCCGGCGGTCAGGATATGAGGTCGAAGACCGGCACCTGAAGACGCGCGCCGAGACCGACGCGTTCAAGGCCGAACACAATGTTCCGACGACACCGCAGGTGTTCATCGGCGGATCGCGCATCGGCGGTTATGACGATCTGCGCCGTTACCTCGGCAAGCAGGTCGCCGACCCGAAGGCGATCAGCTATCGGCCGGTCGTCGTGTTGTTCGCGATGACGGGGCTTGCCGCCCTTGCGGCGAGCTACGCCGTCGCCGGGCAGCTGCTCACCCTTAGAGCCCTGCAGTGGTTCATCGCTTTCTCGATGGTTGTCCTGTCGCTGCTCAAGCTTCAGAACGTCGAGACCTTCTCCGCCATGTTCCTGAACTACGACCTGCTCGCGCGGCGATGGGTGCCGTACAGCTATGTCTATCCGTGCGCGGAAGGTCTTGCCGGCGTCCTGATGATCGCGGGCGCGCTGAAGTGGATTTCGGTGCCCGTCGCACTATTCATCGGGACGATCGGCGCGGTATCGGTGTTCAAGGCGGTCTACATCGACAAGCGGGAGCTTAAATGCGCCTGCGTCGGCGGCTCGAGCAATGTCCCGCTCGGATTCATTTCACTCACCGAGAACCTGATGATGGTCGCAATGGCGATCTGGATGATGTCGATGTGAGCGTATATGCTTTCTACGTGCAGACGCTGATCGCCCGAATCGCGCTGATGCTGGCAATTCTGCTCATGCCGCTCGGCATGGCGCCGTCAGCAGCGAGCGAAGCTCATCAGGCGATGGCCGCTGGCGCCCCTATGGAGCATTGCCCAGACCAGGCTCCCCGGCACGATCCGAAGGGGGCGCTCGCCCAGTGCACGATGGCCTGCGCGGCAGCGGCGCCGGCAAGCACCGCTTCCGCTCAAGAGCCGCACTTGATCGCTTCCGCAATCGCAATGCCCGGCCTCACGCAGCGGCTCCGCGGGCTCCATCCGGATACTGCAACGCCGCCTCCCAGGCTCGCCTGAAGATCGAACGTCAACTTTCGATATTCAGGAGAAAAATGATGATCATTGTAGTGATTGCGGCGCTTGCCGCCGCTCAGCCCGTTGCTGCGGCTGCGGGCAACGAAATGCCCGCTCAACACATGGCCACGGGTGAGGCCCGACAGCATGAGCAGATGAAATGCTGCGATTGCTGCAAGGACACGGCGGGCAAGAATGAAGGCCATGCCGCGCATGACGGCCACGCTGGCCAATAGCTGAAGCAACCAAGTCGGGGAGGCGCCATTCGAGGGCGGCGCCTCCCTTTGGAGATCGACCCGTGAGATTGAGTTCGTATATCGCCGTGAGCGCCGTCGCGCTTGCCGGTGCCCCCGTGCCCGCGTTCGCGCAGATGAACATGCCAGGCATGGCCATGCCGATGCCCGGCACCCCAGCCTCGAAGAAGAAAGCGCAGGTGAAGAAGCCCGCGCACACTGAGCACCAAGCCAAGAGGCCGCCCGCGAAGAAGGGCCCGTCAAAGCAGGGCCAGATGCCTGGCATGGCGGTGCCGCACCCCGCGCGAACGTCTCAGGGTCCGATGAGCCAGTCCCAAATGGGGCAGATGCAAATGCCCGCGAGCGGGCACGCAGGTCACGAAATGGCCATGAACGGTGCGCTTGGGCCGTATCCGATGGAACGCGAGTCTTCCGGCACGGCGTGGCAGCCGGACGCGTCCGAGCACATGGGGGCCATGACAATGAGCGGCGGCTGGGCGCTCATGGCGCATGGGCTGATCAATCTCGTCTACGACCATCAGTCCGGCCGGCGTGGGGACGACAAAACGTTCGCGAGCGGGATGCTGATGGGCATGGCGCAGCGTCCGCTCGGCAACGGCACACTGCAGTTCAAGGCGATGCTCAGCCCGGAGCCGCTGATGGGACCGCGCGGCTATCCGCTGCTGCTCGCCAGCGGCGAGACGGCCAATGGACGCGACCGCCTCATCGACCGGCAGCACCCGCACGACCTCTTCATGGAGCTGTCGGCGTCGGTGTCGCAGAACCTCGGGAGCAAAAGCAGCGTCTTCATTTACGCAGGGCTCCCCGGGGAGCCGGCGTTCGGGCCGCCTGCGTTCATGCACCGCGAGGCGATCCTCGACTCCCCTGAAGCGCCGATCAGCCATCATTGGCTGGACTCGACCCACATCAGCTTCGGCGTCGTGACCGCCGGCCTGGTGCTCGACCGCGTGAAGCTCGAGGTCAGCCGCTTCAACGGCCGCGAGCCGGACCAGCATCGCTGGAACATGGAGACAGGACCGCTCGATTCGACTGCTATTCGCCTGTCGTGGAATCCCATGCGCGAGCTGGCGCTGCAGGGCAGCTGGGGCCACTTCGTCGACCCCGAGCAGCTCGAGCCCGGCGTCAACCAGAAGCGCCTATCCGCCAGCTTGCTTTACGCACGCGAGCTCGCGCCCGGCTGGAAGTTCGCCGGAACGCTCGCCTGGGGCCGCAAGACCGCCGAGCGGCACAGCGATGACGCGCTCGTCGCGGAAGCGTCCCTCAAGCACGCGGCGTGGACGTTGTTCGGCCGCGGCGAGATGGTCCATAACCGCGAACTCCTTCCGCTGGACGAGCAAGGCCCCGCATTCCGTGTCGGCAAGGTTTCGCTGGGCGCAGTTCGCGATTTCCGCCTCCTCCCTAACCTCTCGCTCGGCGCCGGAGGCTTGTTCGCCGTGAACTTCGTGCCGGACGCGCTCGCGCCGTTTTACGGTGGGCACAATCCCACGGGAGTAATGGCCTTCGTCCGGCTGAAGCTCGACTGATTGACTAGCGGCCGATCAGCCCACATATGGCGCCCTCCTCGAAAAGAGCGGCCCCTTCGTCTAGCGGTCCAGGACGTCGCCCTCTCACGGCGAAAACACGGGTTCGAGTCCCGTAGGGGTCACCATCAGTGCAGTTTGCCATAGACGGCGCGCCCGCCAAGAACCGTGGTCAGCACCTTCAGGTCGCGGATCGTCTCCGCAGGCACCTTCAGGATATCATCCGACAGCACGACGAAGTCGGCATATTTGCCTGGCTCAATCGAGCCTTTCACACCCTCTTCGAACGTCGTGTAGGCGCCGTTGATCGTCACCGAGCGGATCGCGTCGGCGCGGCTGATACCCTGGTCTGGACCGAGCTTGCCGCCCCAGGCGGTGCCGCGAGTCACTTCGCCGTAGATCTCGAGCAAGGGCTCGGCGTGATAGGAGATCGGCCCGTCCGATCCGCCGGCGAACATGACGCCGTTCTTGAGCCACTCGGCGTAAGGTTCGCTGCGGTCGGCCAGGGGCTGCTTCCAGGCTTTGAGGATCAGCGCTCCCAGCTGGTAATTGTGCATGTACTGGGAGTTGATGATCAGGCCAAGCCGCTTGACCCGTTCGTAATGCTGCGGCCCGAGCAGGAACGCATGGTCGATCATCCACCGCCGCTTCACGATCGGCGTTTGGCTGTTCGCATATTCGAACGCGTCGAGCGCTTCGTCGATCGCCGCATCGCCGACCGCGTGCGGCCGGAGCCGGTAGCCGTATTTCGCCACGAGCACGGCGAACTGCTTGAACTGCTCGGTCGGGACCTTCTGCAGTCCGCGATAGCCCGGCTTGCCGGGATAATCATGCTCGAGCAGAGCCGTGAGCTCGGCGCCGTCGAGGCCGGTTTCGCCGATCTCATCGGAGCGGAACATTCCGTCGCCGTCCGAGCCGGGCTTCGGTAGAGCCTTCAGCTCGGAATCCACTTTGTCGAGCGGCTCAGCAGGGTCGATGTTGTAAGCAAAATCGACCCGAACGGTGAGGTCGCCATGATCGCGCAGCTTGCGGAACATGGCTGCGTCTTCCGGCGAGCCGCTCGGATCGCCGGCACTGGTGAGGCCGTGGCTGTTCACCAGCGCCAGCACTCGCTTCATGCCGGCGATCTCCTGCGCCTCGGTGGTCTTGGGCATGAAATGCCGGACGAAGCGCCCCGCATTGTCCATCAGCAGCCCGGTCGGCTCGCCGTTCGCATCCTTGTAGATCTGCCCGCCTTGCGGGTCGGGCGTGGCGCGCGTCACTCCCGCGAGCTTCAACGCCAAGCTGTTGACGATGACGTAATGCGGCCCCGGAATGCTCACTGGATTGTCAGGCGCGGCCGCATCGAGATCAACGCGCGTCGGCAGCCGGCCTTCGGCGAGCTGATACTCCCACCACCCGCGCGTTCCGACGATCCAGTCGCCCGGCTTGAGCTCCTTCGCGCGCGCCGCGATCGCCGCCTGGATCTGCTTGATCGAGTGGATGTTGGTGAGATCGACCTCAGTCTCGAGGTCCTTGCCGGCCGTCAGGTGCACGTGCGTGTCGTTGAAGCCGGGAAGCACGGTCGTCCCGTGCAGGTCGATCACGCGCGTCCTCGGACCGGCGGTGCGCATCACATCGGCATCGCTCCCGACGGCGATGAAGCGGCCGTCGCGGATCGCGGCTGCGTTTGCTGTCGAGAAATTCTTGTCGACAGTGACGATATGCGCGTCGCGGATGATGAGGTCAGCGGGCGCGTTCGCGACAGCGGCCGCGCTCAACAAGAGTGCCAATGGGCTCATGATTCGGGGTTCCTCGAACTAAAGGGTGAAACGGATTCCGGCGCGGAAAAAACGGCCCACCACGTCGTAGAATTGGCCGTAGGTGCTGCTTTCATTGATTCCGCCGGCGGCACCGGACGGGACCATTGGCGGGTCCGTATCGAACAGGTTGTTGACGACCGCGAACAGCTCGATGGTGCGCTTACCGGACGACTTCAGCCGATACGCACCGGACGCGGTGACGTAGACGAAGGCCGGCACGTGATTGTCGTTGATCGTGTTCGGTCCGCCGGTCCCTTCGTGAAGGATGGTGCTGAATTTGCCGGCGCCGACCAGGCGTGCCTGGAGGCCCAGGCGGAGACGTCCGCGCTGATAGTCGGCGAAGGCGTCGCCGGCCCATTTGGGAACGCCGACGGTGCGGTTGAAATTGCTCAGCTGCCCGAGCCGGTCCTGGATCGCGCCGCCCGGGATTTCAGACTCGAGCTTCAGCACTCGTGTCGCGAGCAGCCGCGTCGATAATGTCCCGCCGAGGAAGCGCGGCCGCGCATAGGCCAGCTCGAAGTCGATCCCGCGCGTCGCGGCTTCGGCGAGGTTGAGCCGCGTATTGGTGATGAAGGCGATGCTTCCATCGGGGTTGAACGTGATCGACTGGCAGAAGAGCTGGTTACCGGAGAAACATCCTTGCGCGAGCGTCGGCGCGCCCAAGGTCGCGATCTCGTCGTGGATCTTGATGTCGTAATAGTCGACCGACGCGGTTAGCCCGGACAGTGGACGGAATACCGCGCCGGCGGTGAACGTGTCCGCTTTCTCCGGCTTGAGGTTGGGATTGCCCGCCTCGATCTCACGGATCTGCACCGCTCTACCGAGCACGGGATCGAACACGTTGGTATTCGAGCTTCCACCATTCTCGAACAGCTCGGAAATGTTCGGCGCGCGGATGTCGCGCGAGCGCGTCGCGCGGAACCGGATGGCCGGAACGGGTTCCCACACGCCGCCGACCTTCCACGTATAGACGGTGCCGCTCAGTGAATAATGCGTGCGCCGGACGGCGGCGTTGATGCTGAGCTCGCGCGCAAGCTTCGTGTTCGACGCGAGCGGCGCCTGCGCTTCGGCATAGGTCTCGAACACCTTGATGACGCCATGTTCCGGAAGCTGGTTGCCGAGGATCCAGCCGCCGATCGACCCGTTCGCATTCACCCGCTGCGAAATCGCATCGGATGATCCATCCGCGCTGTCGCGGCGATATTCCGCGCCCGCTGCAAGAGCGACCGGTCCCGCCCAGGTCGAGAATGGCGTGCCGCGGATGTTGGCCGCCGCGACCGCCTGGCGGGTCACCAGCCGGAACCTGGCCGTGCCGTTCACGAAGGAATTGAGCGTGAGCGAGCCGTCGCCGAATACGTTGACGGGAATGCAGCCATTGATCGGATTGGTCAGCGTCGAGCGGCAGACGATATTGCCGGTCGCCGGATCGACTACCGCGTCAACCGCCTGGAAGAATTCATTCTGCTTGCGGTTGTTCGGCCCAAACGCAAGGTTGTAGACGTTGCGGCCATATTGTGCCGACGCATCGGCCGTCCAGTTGCCGAAGTGCGCGGTCGCTCCCCCAACCACTTCGTAGACGCCGTCATCGCGGTCGAGCTTGATCTTGCCCGTGTCGTTGCTGACCCGCCCGATCGTGATCGTTTGCAGATTGTCGGCGATCATCAGGTCGCGGACGTTCTGCGGCAGGAAAGCATTGTCGCGGTGGATCACCAAATTGCCGCGGTCGCGCGGCTCCTGAGAGGCTCCGCCCACGTCGGAGAAGCCGCCGGACGCTTCGGCGAACAGCTGCACATTGTCGGTCACATCGTACTTGGCCGAAAGCAGCGCGTTGAAATGCTCGGTGGGCGTGCCGAGCAGCGCGAGCAGATTTTCGTTCTGGTGCGCTCCGTCGCCGCCGATCATGGTGCTGCCGAACACCTGGCCGAACGCGTAGTTGAATGTCGTTCCGCCCGGGCCGAAGGCAATCCCGCGCAAGGGGCCGCTGACGATCAGCCCACCTGGCGTGGTGATCGCCGAATGCACGTTCGGCGAGATGATGAAGTTGGGGAGCCCGTTCGTTGCGAAGTTCGGGTTCGTGATGAGACCAACGTCGCGCCGGCCCCAGTCGCGCGTCAGCTGGGTGCCGATTCCGCTGATCTTCACATAATCGAAGCCGGCCATGATCGAGCCGCGGCCGTGGGCGAAATGCGTGCCCGCCGCGAGCGACAGCCGCCGCTCGTCGCCGTCGCCGTGCTCGGAAATGCCGCCTTGGACCGTGCCTTGGACACCGCTCAGATCGTCGCGAAGGACGATGTTGACCACGCCCGCGACAGCGTCCGAGCCATAGGCGGCCGATGCGCCGCCGGTGACGACCTCGACCCGGCCGACGAGCAAAGTCGGGACCACCTTCAAGTCGACCGAGCCGGTTGTCGCGGTAGGCACGTGTCTGCGGCCGTTGATCAGCACCAAAGTGCGGCTCGCGCCCAAAGCGCGCAGGTCCGGATTGATCTGCCCTCCGCCGCGTGAGGTCACGCCTGCCGTGTTGGGCGAATCCATCCCCGCGAAGCTCGGGATTTGCTGCAGAAGCTCGCCGATGGTTTGGGGCGAACGATCCTCGATCGCCTGTCGACCGAGCACGGTCAGCGGCGTCGGCGCCTTGACGCCGGCGGGCAGCCGCGATCCGGTGATGACGATGTCATTCTTATCGACCGCGGGGACGGGTTGCTGCTGCGCCTGCAGCTGCGCGGGCACGGCCAGCAGGCCTGCTGCAGCGAGGATTAGGGGGCGCCGGGCAACCCCGGCGCAAAGTCGGTGCACGTTCATCGAAACTCTCGGGAACAAGGGGCAATAAAAAGCCCGCCGTAGGGCGGGCCGGGGTGGAGATTAAGCTAAGCCTTAGCTACGCCATCGCCACGAGCACGCGCCCGCACGTCCGGAAGTCCAGCGCCACCAAAGGCCGCGCGCGGATGCGGCGGAGCAAATTGTCTGGGCTGGAACGCTCTTGAACATGCCACTTGCCTAGAATCGCATTTCCGCATCGGTCAACAGCGGAATCGTTGCGGTGGTTCGCAATGCCAGGTTGTTGCCCGTTTGCATCGCAGCGCCTAACGGCGGCGCCGTGAGCGCCACTATTCATCCCTTGACGCTGCAGCGCCAATCGTCGCTCGATGCTCTGATCGCGCTCGTCGCCCCCGACATGAACGGCGTCAACGCCGTGATCCTCGAGCGGATGCAGAGCACGGTCGCGCTGATCCCGGAGCTCGCGGGGCATCTGATCGCCGGCGGCGGCAAGCGTATGCGGCCGATGCTGACGCTCGCCTGCGCGAGCCTGCTCGGCTATCCGGGCACGCGCCACCACAAGCTCGCCGCCGCAGTCGAGTTCATCCACACGGCGACCTTGCTGCATGACGACGTCGTCGACGGCTCGGGCCTGCGCCGCGGCAAGCGCACGGCCAATCTCATCTGGGGCAATCCGGCGAGCGTTCTGGTCGGCGACTTCCTGTTCAGCCGGGCTTTCGAGCTGATGGTCGAGGATGGCAGCCTCAAGGTGCTCCGGATTCTCAGTCACGCGTCGGCGGTCATTGCCGAAGGCGAGGTCGAGCAGCTTACCGCTCAGCGCCAGGTCGACACGGACGAGGACCATTACCTGACCATCATCAGCGCGAAGACGGCGACCCTCTTCGCCGCCGCTTGTCGCGTTGCACCAGTCGTCGCCGAAGCGAGCGAGGAGGACGAACTCGCGCTCGAAACCTATGGCCGCAATCTCGGCATCGCGTTCCAGCTCACGGATGACGTGATCGATTATGCGTCGGACGCGGCGACGATGGGCAAGGGCGTCGGCGACGATTTTCGAGACGGCAAGATGACCTTGCCGGTGATCCTCGCTTACGCGCGCGGGTCGGACGATGACCGCGGTTTCTGGCGTTCGGCGATGACGGGAAGCCGAGCCTCGGACGAAGACCTCGCGCATGCGATCGATCTTCTGCGCTCGTCCGACGCGCTGTCGGATACGATCGAGCGGGCGCGCCAGTACGGCCGCCGCGCCATCGACGCTCTGGCTAAATTTCCGTCGAGCAAAGTCAAGGCGGCCTTGATCGAAGCAGCAGAGTTCGCCGTGGCGCGCGCTTACTGACGAGAGGCTGTCCTACAGGCGGTCGCCTGTGCCACAGGCCTGATGTGGCCGTGCTTCCGTCTTTCCTTCTGATTTCACGCCGCGCCTGTCTGCGCGCGCGGGCGCATGCACGCACGCGTGCCACTGCGAACATTGGGAAGATTCGATGAGCAAGCTGCCCATCGACGCTGTATTGCCCAACCTGCTCGCCGCCCTGCGCGAGAACACGCACGCGCTGCTGATCGCGCCGCCTGGCGCGGGTAAGACGACGAAGGTGGCACCGGCACTTCTTGGCCAGGACTGGTGCAGCGGCGAAGTGCTGCTGCTCGTGCCGCGGCGGCTCGCTGCTCGCGCTGCTGCGGAGTTCATGGCTTCGGAGCTCGGCGAAAAGCCGGGCCAGACGATCGGTTATGCGACGCGGCTGGACGCCAAGATCGGCAAGGCGACGCGCGTCATCGCCATGACGCACGGAGTGTTCCTGTCGCGGATCCAGTCGGACCCAGAACTTCCCGAAGTTTCGGCAGTGCTGTTCGACGAGGTTCACGAGCGCAGTCTCGACAACGATCTTGCGCTCGCTTTGGCGCTCGATGCTGCAGCCTGTTTGCGCGAGGACCTCCGGCTGGTCGCCATGTCGGCGACCCTGGACGTCGATCGCTTCCAGCGCGTCCTTGGGCACCCACCGACGATTGTCAGCAAGGGCAAGAGCTTTCCGCTCGACCTCCGGCACATTGGCCGTGACGCCGCTGCACGCATCGAGTCGCAAATGGCGTCGGCGATCCGTGCTGCTCTTGGAGAGCATGAAGGTTCGCTGCTCGCCTTTCTGCCGGGAGTCGCCGAAATCGAGCGGACAGCAGCAGCGGTCGGATCGCTCGCTGTGAATGTCGAGTTGCATAAGCTTCACGGCGGGATCGAACCCGCCATCCAGCGCAAGGCGCTGGCAGCCCCGCCGCCCGGCAAACGCAAGCTGGTCCTCGCCACGAGCATCGCCGAGACCAGCGTCACCCTCGAGGACGTGCGCATCGTTGTCGACAGCGGGCTTGCGCGTCGCCCGCGCTACGATCGCGGCGCGGGGCTGACCCGCCTCGTCACGGAGCGGGCGAGCCATGCGGCAGTCACCCAGCGCGCCGGCCGCGCCGCGCGCCAGGCACCGGGCGTGGCCATCCGCTTGTGGGAAGAAGCGGCCACGGCCTCGCTGCCGGCGCATGATCCGCCCGAAATCCTCGAAGCGGACTTGTCGAGCCTGCTGCTCACGTCTCTGCTTTGGGGCGAGCCGGAGCCGTCGAAGATGCCGTTCCTGGATGCTCCACCCGCCGCCGCGATCGAGGAAGCGCGCAGGCGACTGAGCACGCTTGGCGCGATCGACGCGGATGGGCGAGTGACCGACCATGGCGGGGCGATCGCGGCGCTCCCGCTCGAGCCGCGGCTTGCACACATGCTGCTCGATGCACGAACGCGGGGTTTCGGCGCGGCTGCTGCGGACGTTGCCGTACTACTCACCGAGCGCGGTCTCGGCGGCAATGACTCGGATATCGAGACCAGGTGGCGGCGATGGCGGTCGGATCGGTCGGCTCGGGCGGATGCCTCTCGCAAGCTCGCCGCCAGCTGGCGCCGCCGGCTCGAAATCAGAGACTCCGCCGTCGATCCGCATGATCTTGCAAGGTCGCTCGCCCTCGCTTTTCCCGATCGCGTGTCGCGGGCCCGCGACGCTTCTGGAGAAACATGGCAGTCCGCCGGGGGGCGCGGATTTCGTCTTGATCCCACCTCCTCGCTGGCGTGTAGCAAGTGGCTCGCTGTCGGCGAAGTCGCGGGCCACGCCTCGGGAGCGCGCATCCTGTCCGCAGCTGCCCTGGACGAGCGGGCGGTGCTGGAGCTCTTCGATCATCGAATCGAGACACGTCACGAGGGCGATTTCGATCCTGAAACCGGGTCAGTGACGCCGACGCGGAGCCGCCGCCTCGGCGCAATCCGACTCGCCGCCGGTCCTGACCCCAAGCCGGATCAAGCTGCAATTGAGGAGGCGTTGCTCGAAGGTGTGCGCGAGCATGGCCTCGGTCTGCTGCCGTGGGATGAGCGCGCGCAGCAGATGCGCAACCGGACAATGTTCGCAAAGCGCTTCGATCCACAGATTCCGCTCCTGGACGATGCGGCGCTGCTGGACCGAGTGGAAGAATGGCTGGCGCCGTTGCTTGCCGGAAAGCGGCGGCTGGGCGAAATCCCGCCGGGGAGTCTCACGCAGGCATTCGAACATCTCCTCGGCTACGCTGCCGCGCGTCAGCTCGATCGCTTGGCTCCGGCGGAGTTCGTCAGTCCCGCGGGAAGCCGCCATTCGATCGACTATGCTGCCCCCGCAGGCCCGACAGTGGAGGTCCGCGCGCAAGCCTTGTTCGGGCTCGCCTCCCACCCCTCGATCGCAGGCGGCCAGGCGCCATTGATCCTCGCGATCACCTCGCCCGCGGGCAGGCCGATCCAAACCACCAGAGACCTGCCCGGCTTCTGGGCCGGCAGCTGGCGCGACGTCGCCAAGGACATGCGCGGCCGCTATCCCAAACATCCTTGGCCAGACGACCCGGCCTCGGCCGCCCCGACGCTCAGGACGAAGCGCGCGTCCTAGCGCTTGATTATGGCAGGAACGATCATGACGTGCCGGGCGGTCTTGATTCAACCGCAGCACTTTGCCAGTTCGCGGGAATGGCCATCGCACGCATTTCCGAGCTCGAGCGCAAGACCACTCAGTCCGGCAAGGCGAATGCCGGCCGCTGGCTCCTCGAGTTCGAACGGCAGCAGCCGCTCCGGCCCGACCCGCTCACGGGGTGGAACGGCTCGGGCGATACCAACCCGCAGGTCCGGATCAATTTCGACACCAAGGAAGCGGCGATCGCTTATTGTGAGAAGCGCGGCCTCCAATATCACATCGTCCCGGCACCGCCGGTGCGGCTGAAGCTGCAGGCCTACGCTGATAATTTCCGTTGAGCTTTCTGCGTAGCGGGGGCAAGTCTCCCCGGCCGAGCTAGGGGGAGTACTGCGTTCCTTCGACGTCAGGCTGGTGATCGGAACCAGGCCTGAAGCGATCAAAATGGCGCCTGTCGCGCATGCGCTGTCAGCGCGCGGGCTCACGCTAACGCTTGTCTTCACCGGTCAGCACCCGCAGCTGAACGCCGATGAATTCGGGCTTTGCCGTTATCCCGCGACCCGGCTCTCATGTCCGGGTGAGCAGGACCCGCATAGCCATGTCCGCAAGGTAACCGCAGCCATAGGCTCGGTGCTGAGAGACAGCCCGGACCTGCTCATCGTGCAGGGCGATACATCCAGCGCTCTTGGCGCGGCGCTGGCTGGTTTCATGGCGGGCGTTCCCGTCGCACATGTTGAAGCAGGCCTCAGGACCCACGATCCGCTGCTTCCTTGGCCGGAAGAGGAGTATCGCACCGCGATCGACGCAAAGGCCGACCTCTTGTTTGCGCCGACCGAAACAGCCGCGGCGAATCTCCGCGCCGAGCAAGTTCCGGGCGAAACCCATGTCACGGGGAATACGGGAATCGACACCCTCCTCGTCACCGAGGCGGCGCTGCCGCGGCCGAGATTACTTGCTGGCCGAGCGCCACGCCTTCTCATCACCTGCCATCGTCGGGAGAGCTGGGGAGCAGGTCTCGAATCGATCGCGGCCGCACTGATCGAACTCGCGCGCGGCAGCGCGGCGCGGATCGATGTCGTCCTCCACCCGAACCCGCATGTTTCCGTGACTATGCGGCGCGTCCTCGAGGGCAGGCGCGGAATCTCACTGATTGGACCGCTAAGTCATAGCGAGCTCGTCCAGCGGATTCGCGATTGCGACCTGGTGCTGAGCGATTCCGGCGGCATTCAGGAAGAAGCGCCGACCCTCGGTACCCCACTCCTGGTGCTCCGCGACAAGACCGAGCGACCGGAAGCCATCTCGAGCGGCAATGCGCGACTCGTCGGTACCTCGGCGGAGCGGATCGTCGCCGAGACACGCCGCCTGCTCGACAATCCCGTGGAACGTGCGTTGATGGCCCGCCGCACCTATCCCTTCGGCGACGGGCGCGCCGGCCCGCGAATCGCCGCCATCGTTGAAATGTGGCTTCAGAGGCACGCTAATTTGGATCAACGACGTCGTCGCGGAACACGATAGGCGTAAATTCGTTGCCATTGTGAAACGATGGGGGAATTCTGCGGGATTGGCGAAAGCGCCGAAAATTTCAGGAAGCATAAAGCGAATCCTTTGATAATGTAGGGAGATTCGCAGCTGGGGGGCTGCGTGGTGCAACCAGGGTGGGGGGAGAAAAGCCACACGGAGAGGTAAGCGTGAACATCCAGGCCCAGCGGGACTTTATCGATCGCCGTCAGCTCGTCAGCGCGCTCCGCGCCCTGCGCCGCGGCGACTTCAGCGTTCGCTTGCCGGAAGAGGTCGACGGCATCGACGGCGAGATCGCCAGCCTCTTCAACGAAGTGGTGGGAATGAACGAGGCGCTCACCAACGAGTTCGAGCGCATCTCGAAGGTCGTCGGCAAGGAAGGCAAGATTACACAGCGCGCGCGAGTGCGCGGTGCGACCGGCGGATGGGATTCCAAGCTCCGCGCAATCAACGAACTGATCGACGACATGGTCCAGCCGACCGCCGAAGTCTCGCGCGTGATCGGCGCCGTCGCAAAAGGCGACCTGTCTCAAAACATGACGGTGGAAATCGACGGCCGGCCGCTGCGCGGTGAGTTCCTGCGCATCGGCAAGGTCGTGAATACGATGGTCGACCAGCTCAACGGCTTCGCGTCGGAAGTGACGCGCGTCGCGCGCGAAGTGGGCACCGAGGGGAAGCTCGGCGGTCAGGCGAAGGTCAAGGGCGTTGCCGGCACCTGGAAGGACCTCACCGACAATGTAAACGCGATGGCGACCAACCTCACGGGACAGGTCCGCAACATCGCCGAGGTGACCACCGCCGTGGCGCGCGGGGATTTGTCGAAGAAAATCACCGTCGAAGTGAAGGGCGAGATCCTGGAGCTCAAGAACACCATCAACACGATGGTGGACCAGCTCAACGGCTTCGCATCCGAAGTGACCCGCGTGGCGCGCGAAGTCGGCACCGAAGGCAAGCTCGGCGGCCAGGCGCGTGTGGAAGGCGTCGCGGGGACCTGGAAGGACCTCACCGACAACGTCAACCTGATGGCCGACAATCTGACCGGCCAGGTCCGTAACATCGCGGAAGTGACCACCGCAGTCGCCAAGGGCGACCTGTCCAAGAAGATCACCGTCGACGTGAAGGGCGAGATCCTGGAGCTGAAGAACACGATCAATACGATGGTCGATCAGCTCAACGGCTTCGCATCGGAAGTGACCCGCGTCGCCCGCGAAGTCGGCACCGAAGGAAAGCTCGGTGGCCAGGCGCAGGTGCCGGGAGTGGCGGGTACCTGGGCGGACCTCACCGATAATGTGAACCTGATGGCGGCGAACCTGACCGGGCAGGTTCGCAACATCGCGGAAGTGACCACCGCGGTCGCTCGCGGCGACTTGTCGAAGAAGATCACGGTCGACGTGCGCGGTGAAATCCTCGAGCTGAAGGACACCATCAATACGATGGTAGACCAGCTCAATTCCTTCGCTTCGGAAGTGACGCGCGTAGCCCGCGAGGTGGGTTCGGAAGGAAAGCTCGGCGGACAGGCGGCGGTGCCCGGCGTGGGCGGTACCTGGAAGGACCTCACGGACAACGTGAATCTGATGGCCGACAATTTGACTGGTCAGGTGCGCAACATCGCGGAAGTGACCACTGCCGTGGCGAAGGGCGACCTTTCGAAGAAAATTACGGTGGACGTGAAGGGCGAGATCCTCGAGCTCAAGAACACCATCAACACGATGGTGGACCAGCTCAACGGCTTCGCTTCGGAAGTCACCCGCGTGGCCCGCGAAGTGGGCACGGAAGGAAAGCTCGGCGGCCAGGCGCAGGTGGAAGGCGTCGCAGGCACCTGGGCCGATCTGACCGATAGCGTGAACTTGATGGCTGGCAATCTGACCGGCCAGGTTCGCAACATCGCCGAGGTGACGACTGCGGTGGCGAAAGGCGACTTGTCGAAAAAGATCACCGTCGACGTGAAGGGAGAGATCCTCGAGCTCAAAAACACCATCAACGTGATGGTGGACCAGCTCAACGCGTTCGCGTCCGAGGTGACCCGCGTGGCCCGCGAAGTGGGCACCGAAGGCAAGCTCGGCGGTCAGGCGCAGGTGCCGGGCGTCGGCGGTACGTGGAAGGACCTCACCGACAACGTGAACGCAATGGCCGCGAACCTCACGGGTCAGGTGCGGAACATTGCGGAAGTGACGACCGCCGTTGCCTCGGGCGATCTCTCCAAGAAGATCACGGTCGATGTGAAGGGCGAGATTCTCGAGCTCAAGAACACCATCAACACGATGGTCGAGCAGCTCAATGCCTTCGCGGGCGAGGTGACCCGGGTGGCTCGCGAAGTCGGCACCGAAGGGAAGCTCGGCGGTCAGGCGCAGGTGCGCGGCGTCGCGGGCACATGGAAGGATCTTACCGACAACGTGAACCTGATGGCGGCGAACCTGACGGGTCAGGTGCGCAACATCGCCGACGTGACCACTGCCGTGGCGCGCGGCGACTTGTCGAAGAAGATCACGGTGGACGTGAAGGGCGAGATTCTCGCGCTCAAGAACACGATCAACACGATGGTCGATCAGCTGAACGCGTTCGCCGGCGAGGTGACGCGCGTCGCTCGCGAAGTCGGCACCGATGGCAAGCTCGGCGGCCAGGCGGCCGTTCCGGGCGTCGGCGGTACGTGGAAGGACTTGACCGACAACGTCAACGTCATGGCTACGAACCTGACGAACCAGGTGCGCGGCATCGCCGAGGTCGTCACGGCGGTGGCGCAGGGCAATTTGAAGCGGAAGCTGAGCGTGGACGCGAAGGGCGAGATCGCGGCGCTGGCCGACACGATCAACTTCATGATCGATACGCTTTCGACCTTCGGCGACCAGGTGACCAACATGGCCCGCGAGGTGGGCATCGAGGGCAAGCTCGGCGGCCAGGCGCGGGTGCCGGGCGCCGCCGGATTGTGGCGCGACCTAACGGACAACGTGAACCAGCTCGCCGCCAACCTCACCAACCAGGTGCGCTCGATCGCCGAAGTGGCGACCGCCGTGACCAAGGGCGACCTCACCCGCTCGATCGCCGTCGAGGCCTCGGGCGAGATGGCCGCCCTCAAGGACACGATCAACGAGATGATCAGCAACTTGAAGGAGCAGACGCTCAAGAATGCGGAGCAGGATTGGCTCAAGACCAACCTCGCGCGCTTCAGCCGAATGCTCCAGGGCGAGCGCGACCTCGCGACCGTTTCCAATCTCATCATGTCGGAACTCGCGCCGCTGGTGAACGCGCAGTACGGGGTCTTCTACGTCACCAAGCGCGAGGAGGACGAAACCAAGCTCGAACTGGTCGCAAGCTACGGCGCTGAAAGCCCCGAAGTCCTCAAGCAGGAATTCCACTTGCGCGAAGGCCTGATTGGCCAAGCCGCGGCGGACCGCCGGCCAATCCTGTTGAAGGACGTGCCGCCGGACTTCATCCGCATCGGCTCAGGCCTCGGCCATGCCAAGCCGTCTAACGTCAACATCCTTCCGGCGCTGTTCGAGGATGAAGTCAAAGCGGTGATCGAGCTCGCCTCGTTCAACGAGTTCAATGAAACCCACCAGAATTTCCTCGATCAGCTGATGGAATCCGTCGGCATCGTGCTGAACACGATCGCCGCCACCATGCGCACCGAGGGCCTGCTCAAACAGTCGCAGCTGCTCACGACCGAGCTGCAGGCCCGGCAGACCGAGCTCACGACCAAGCAGAAGGAACTCCACAACACCAACGAGGAGCTTCAAGAGAAAGCGCAGCTTCTGGAGAATGAGAAGAAGCAGGTCGAAGCGAAGAATCTCGAGATCGAGATGGCGCGCCGCGCGCTCGAAGAGAAAGCCGAACAGCTCGCGCTCACTTCGAAATACAAGTCCGAGTTCCTTGCAAACATGTCCCATGAGCTCAGGACTCCACTCAACTCGCTGCTGATCCTGTCGAAGCTCCTGGCCGACAACAATCAGGGCAATCTCAACGACAAGCAGGTCGAGTTCGCGCGTACCATCAACTCGGCGGGTTCCGACCTCCTCAACCTCATCAACGACATCCTCGACCTGTCGAAGATCGAATCCGGTACGGTGACGATCGAGGTTGGCGAGATGCCGATGCAAAACCTGAAGCAGCACATGGAGCGCACTTTCCGGCAGCTCGCTTCGGACAAGGGACTCGATTTCAACGTCAAGTTCGACGGCAAGTTGCCGCAGGCAATTCGCACCGACGAGAAGAGGCTGCAGCAGATCGTGCTCAACCTTCTGTCAAATGCGTTCAAGTTCACGTCAAAGGGCAGCGTGACGCTCGGCGTGCGCTGCGCAGAGAGCGGCTGGAGTCCGAGTCACCCCGTCCTGCACAATGCTGAGCGCGCCATCGAGATCGCGGTGACCGACACCGGCATCGGAATCTCCGAGGACAAGCAGAAGCTGATCTTCGAGCCGTTCCATCAGGCAGATGGAACGACCAGCCGCAAATATGGCGGCACGGGTCTCGGTCTCTCGATCAGCCGGGAGATCGCGCGTCTCCTGGGCGGCGAGCTTCGTGTGCGCTCGAAGCCGGGCGAGGGCTCGACCTTCACTTTGTTCGTTCCGCTCGAGGCAGAGACTTCTGCGCTGACAGAAGGCTCTCCCATTCGCCTGGAGAACAGCGGCGCGGTGGTGCCGAGCGCGCTTCCCACGGGCTTTGAGGTGAACGACGATCGCGACGATCTCGGCAAGGACCCGTTTGTCCTGATCGTCGAAGACGACGCGACTTTCGCATCGATCCTGCTCGATGCCGCGCACGAAGGCGGCTTGAAGGGCGTCGTTTCGACCGCCGGAGCGGGCACGCTCGCGATGGCTCGGAAGCTTCAGCCGTCGGCCATCACACTCGACCTCGGCCTCGCTGACATCGACGGATTCGTGCTGCTCGACCTGCTGAAGCACGATCCGCAGACGAGTCACGTGCCGATCCACGTGATATCGGGCGTCGATCGCAGCAAGTCCGTGATCGGCATGGGCGCGTTCGGGATCACCGAGAAGCCCGCGGAGCGGTCGGACCTGGTCCGTGTGTTCAACGCGCTTCGCGAGCATGCGCAATCGCAGAAGCCAAAGCGGAAGAAAGCGGTTGCGCGTCCGCCGAGCTTGCAGGTGCCCGAGCTGGCGGGTGCAAAGGTGCTGATCGTCGACGACGACATCCGCAACATCTTCTCGCTCACCAGCGTGCTCGAAAGCCACGACGTTGAGGTCCTCCATGCGGAACGCGGAAAGGACGGGATCCTGATCCTCGAGCAGACGCCTGGGGTCGACATCGCCCTCATCGACATCATGATGCCCGAAATGGACGGCTACGAGACGATGCAGCAGATCCGCAAACGGGCGGAGCTTGCGGAACTTCCGCTGATCGCGGTCACCGCCAAGGCGATGAAGGGCGACCGGCAGAAGTGCCTCGACGCGGGCGCTTCCGATTACATTGCCAAGCCCGTCGACATCGAGCTGCTGCTTGCGCTGCTGCGCGTGTGGGTGGCGAGGTCACGCGAAGCTGCGGCGGCCGCGGCCGCGGCGCCAATCGAGACCGCGGAGGCTGCGGAATAAGCATGAGCGCTCCGCTTGGAGAAATGCCCGTGCCCCCGCGCATGGAACCGATTGAAGAACAGCCGCTGACGGTCGAGCAGCCGCGCGTGCTTCTGGTCGATGACGACGAGCGCAATTTGCTCGCCGTTCAGAGCATCCTCGACGATCTCGGCGAGGTGGTACCGGCACGTTCCGGCGAGGAGGCGCTGCGGCACCTTCTCAAGGGTGAGTTCGCGCTCATCCTGCTCGACGTCTACATGCCGGGGATGGACGGCTACGAGACTGCCCGGCTCATCCGCAGCCGCGAGCAGACCAAGGGCATTCCCATCCTCTTCCTTTCCGCCGTGAACAAGGAAGCCGAGCATCTGATCCGCGGTTATTCGATGGGCGCCGTCGACTATGTGTTCAAGCCTGTCGAGCCCGTCGTGCTGCGCTCGAAGGTCGCCGTCTTCGTCGACCTGTTCGCCAAGACGAAGGAGATCGAGCGCAAGGCGCGCCAGGAACAGGCGCTGCTCGACGCCAACCTGCGTGCGAACGCAGAGCGCTTGCGCGCCGAGCAGGAGCTTCGCCGCGCCGAGCAGCGCCAGGCGGCCATCATCCAGTCGCTGCCGATGGTGCTGTATCTCGAACCCTATGACGCGCGCCGGCGCATCCCGAATTATCTGAGCGGTGACATCGAAGCGATTACCGGCTTTAGCTACGATCAACTCGGCAACGATCCGCAGATGTGGATCGAACGGCTGCACACCGAAGATCGGTACAAGGTAATCGCCGCGCTCGATGCGCGTAGCCGCTCAGGCAAATTGGCGATTGAATATCGGTGGCAATGCGCGGACGGTAGCTACAAGCATTTCCTCGATCAGGCCGTTCTCCTCAAGGACTCGGAAGGACGCCCGGTCGAGTTCGCCGGAACGATCACGGACGTCACCGATCAGCGATCGCTCGAAAGCCAATTGATTCATGCGCAGAAGATGGATGCGATCGGCAAGCTCACCGGCGGCATTGCACACGACTTCAACAATCTTCTCGCCGCGGTGATCGGCGGCCTTGGGCTGCTCGACAAACGCGCGAAGCTGAGCGACGACCAGCGGAAGATCCTGACGATGACCAAGCGGGCCGCGGAGCAGGGCAGTGAGCTGGTGAAGCGGCTCCTTGCCTTTGCGCGGCGGCAGACGCTCGAACCGAAGGCCGTCGACCTGGCCGCGTTGCAGGACGCGGTCTGGGACCTTCTCACCCACACACTCGGCGGCCTCGTCAACATGGAATGGCAGGCGAGCGGCGACGTGTGGAACGCCTTCGCTGACCAGGCGCAGCTCGAGCTCGCGCTGGTCAACCTCATCATCAACGCGCGCGATGCAATGCCTGCTGGCGGCACCGTCACCATTTCGCCGGAAAATTGCCGGCTCGAGGCGAGCAATTGGGCGGAGCTTCCGGCCGGCGATTATGTCAAGTTGGCGGTAGCGGACACTGGCAGCGGCATTGCTCCGGAAGTGCTCGAAAAGGTGCTGGAGCCGTTCTTCACAACCAAGGAGCTTGGGAAGGGAAGCGGTCTGGGACTGCCGATGGTCTATGGCTTTGCGAAGCAATCCAACGGCGCGTTCCGGATCGTCAGCGAGCTTGGCAAAGGCACGACCGCGGAGCTGTGGCTGCCGCGTGCGCCGCGAGGGGAGAAAACCGCTGCGGCGCCGCGAGGGAAGAAAGCCGACGCGGCGCCGCCTAAAGACGAGCCGCGCGAGCAAGTTATGCGCAAGCTCCGCATCCTGCTGATCGACGACCATGCCGAGGTTCGCAGCACGACTGCTGCCGTGCTCGAAGACATCGGACATGAGGTCGTGGAGGCCGCGCATGGAGCCGAGGCGCTCGAGCGGCTCAAGAACGGCGACTGCAGCTACGACGTGATGATCAGCGATTACGCGATGCCACACCTCTCGGGCACGGAATTCGTCCGCAGTGCGCGCGAGCTGTGCCCGAACGTGCCGGCGTTGATCATCACCGGCTATGCCGAGGCGGACACGATCAAGGATCGGCCCGAAGGCGTGGAGGTGCTTCTGAAACCCTTCACCGCCAACAAGCTCGAGCTGGTGCTTTCGCGCATCTGTGAAGCGCAGCCGGCCGCAGCGGCAGAGTAGTTATCCTGCCGGAAGCCTCAGCCGCGCGAGCAGCCCACCCAAATCTTCGCTTTCCTCGAGGGTAATCCGACCGCCGTAAATTTCGGCGACATCGCGAACGATTGCGAGGCCGAGGCCGGTGCCGGGCTTGCCCGTAGTGTCGAGGCGCGCGCCCCGTCCGAACAGCGATTCGCGCTCGGATCCAGGAATGCCCGGGCCGTCATCCTCGACCTCGATGTCGACCATTTCGCCTTTGGGTTCGACAGTGACGAAGACGCGGCCGCCGCCGTATTTCGCAGCATTCTCGACGAGGTTCCCAATCATCTCGTCGAGATCCTGCCGCTCCACCCGGACTTGCGCCTGATGATCGCCGGCGATGTCTACAGTGACGTTCTCATACAGGCGATCGAGCGCGCGCTGCACGGCTTCGAGGGTCTCCCAAACCGTGGCGCGCGCCTGCGACGATGCGCGCCGGCCAATCGCCCGCGCGCGTGCGAGGTGATGGTCCACCTGGCGCCGCATGACGACGGCTTCGCGGCACACCGTCTCCGCGAGATCCGGCGCGTCGGCCGTGGCGGCATTGGTAATGACGGTGAGCGGCGTCTTCAGTGCGTGCGCGAGGTTGCCGGCGTGACGACGCGCTTCTTCAGCCTGATCTTCATTGTGGGCGAGCAGCTGATTGATCTCCTCGGTCATCGGCCGGATTTCCATCGGGAAGTCCTGACTGATGCGCGTCTTTTCACCCGACCGGATGTCTGCGACCTCCTGGCGGACGCGGCGCAGAGGCCATAACCCGAAGAAAGTTTGCAGCGCTCCGAGCGCGAGCAGTCCCACGCCAAGGGCGGTGAAGCTCCAGATCAGCGTCGAACGGAGCCGATGAATCTGCGTGTCGATCGTCTCGTGCGATTCGGCGACTTGAAATCGCCACCGTACCGGAGAGCCCGGAAGGATCACGTCGCGCTCGGCGATCCTGATTGTTTCCTTGTGTCCCGGAGAGGAGAATTCGTCGCTGTCGTACAGATGCGGCTTGATGTCGGCATGATTGGCCGAGACCCGGAGCCGCCGGTCCCACAAGGACCGCGATGGAAACACGTCCGCGCCCGCGCCGCTGATCTGAAAGTACAATCCGGAGTAGGGTTGCACGAAGCGTTGGTCCGCCGGCGGCCGACTGAAGCGGACCTCTCCGTTTGGACCGATCTCGGCGGCGTCGACCATCGAATTCAGAACAAATACGAGCTGATTGTCGAAGCTGTCGACGATCGACCGCGTGAGCACGCGGTCGAGCGCAAAACCGCCGATCAGAAGCAGCGCGGCAATCCACACTGCGGCTACGCCGATCATGCGGCGCGTCAGCGAACCGGTGCGCCGACGCTGTCTCAGCGTCCTGCGGGCTGCACGCTCATCCGCCGCCGCGGCGGGACCCGCGCGGCTTTCAACGTTCAACTAACCGGTTCCTCCAGGCTGTAGCCGAGGCCGCGGATGGTAGTGATCACGTCTGCCCCGAGCTTCTTTCGGATGCGGGTGACGAACACTTCGATGGTGTTGGAATCGCGGTCGAAATCTTGGTCGTAGATATGTTCGATGAGCTCGGTGCGGCTCACCACCTTCCCCTTGTGGTGCATGAGGTAGGAGAGAAGCTTGTATTCCTGCGCCGTAAGCTTAACCGGCTCGCCTGCCTTGGTGACCTTGCCCGAGCGCGTATCGAGACGAATGTCGCCGGCATTGAGCTCGGAGGAGGCGTTGCCCGACGAGCGCCTGATAAGCGCACGCAAGCGGGCGATCAGCTCCTCCGTCTGGAACGGCTTGGCGAGATAGTCGTCCGCACCCGCGTCGAGACCCGCGACCTTGTCCGACCAACTGTCGCGGGCCGTCAGCACCAGGACCGGCATCTTGCGCCCTTCCTTGCGCCAGCGGTCCAGCACCGTGAGCCCGTCGATTTCGGGCAATCCCAGATCGAGGATTACGGCGTCATAGCTCTCCGTCGAGCCGAGATAATGGCCGTCCTCGCCATCGGTCGCGAGGTCGACGGCATAGCCCGCGCCCTCGAGGGTCGAGCGCAACTGGCGGCCCAAGTTGGGTTCGTCTTCGACGATCAAGACACGCATTCGATTTCCCCGGACCTGTTCATCTTTGCCGTCAACCCGTGTTGCGGCGAAGAGTTGCTTTGGCGAAACAAGCTGGGGGATGGAGGCGAAATGTCAATCGCCGGCGGGATCAGCGATCCCGGGAACGGCGGATGATCCGCCCCTGGCCGTCGACATCGACCCAGATGACACGGCCGTTCTGAATGAACTTCAGACGGTAACCGTCGCCGTTCATTTCAGGCCCGAGATAGTCAGCGCCGCCCATTGAGGGCAGGACGCGCCGCTCGAGCTGCGGAAGCGGCATCGACCGTCCTTGGCGGGTTGCCTCGAATGCGCGTTCCTGCTCTCGGGCCGGCGCATTTTGCTGCATGTGCGGGCCGCGGTCGCGCGGTCCACCAGCCAGCACCGGTGTGCTGGTCAGGCCTGCGGCAATCACCGCGGCGATCAAGAGGTCCCTCCAGAAAGTCATTAATGCGACTCTATGGGGCCGTTTGTAACAATGGCCATTGAATAGCCTATGAATAGCCATGACTAGAGCCGTTCAGGAACAACAGTAGTGCCTGAAAAGCCACATCTGCCGCTGCAAAGATGGATTGGCTAGGGCGGCCGGCATGGCGGCGCCGATCCTTTCTTACGAAGAGCTGGGGCTGATCCAGGGCGAAGGCTGGTTGTTTCGCAGCCTCGACCTCTACGTCGGCGAGCGAGACCGTCTCGCGCTGATCGGACGCAATGGTGCAGGGAAGACGACTCTGCTCAAGTGCCTCGCAGGTCTGATGGATCCGGACGAGGGCAAGCGGACCATTGTTCCGGGGACACATGTCGTGTTGCTGGAGCAGGACCCGAAACTCGACGGCTTCGACACGCTCCAAGACTGGGTGCTGCACGGGGCCGACGCACCGCAGGCGCACCAGGCTGCGGCAATCGCGGACCAGCTCGGCATCGATTTGGCGCGACCGACGGCGACTGCCAGCGGTGGCGAGCGCCGCCGGGCAGCGATTACGCGCGCACTCGCGCAAAGTCCCGACGTGCTCCTGCTCGACGAGCCGACCAACCATCTCGATCTCAGCGCGATCGAATGGCTGGAAGATTGGCTGAAGCGGTTCACCGGCGCCTTTATCGTCATCAGCCACGACCGCACGTTCCTCACACGCCTGACGCGCAGCTGCATTTGGCTCGATCGGGGCGAGCTCAGGCGCGCGGAGATCGGCTTCGGTGGGTTCGAGGCGTGGACCGAGCGCGTCTATGACGAAGAAGCGCGCGCGGCCGAGAAGCTCGATGCCAAGCTCAAGATCGAACTGCACTGGCTCCAGCGCGGAGTGACAGCGCGTCGGCGTCGCAACCAGGGCCGGCTCGCGAAGCTGCACGAGATGCGCGCGCAGCGGGCGGCGATGCTCGGGCCAGCAGGCTCGCCGAAGTTGGCATTGGCCAAGGACGACGTGCGCTCGAAGACGGTGATCGACGCGGAAAATGTGTCGAAGAGCTTCGGCGACCGGCAGATCATCCGTGACTTCTCGCTTCGCGTGCAACGGGGCGATCGCATCGGAATTGTCGGCGCGAACGGCGCCGGTAAGACGACGTTGCTGAAGCTGCTGACGGGCGAGCTTGCGCCCGACGTAGGCAGCGTTACGCAGGCGAAGACGCTTTCCGGCATCGTGATCGACCAGCAGCGCAAGCTGATGGAGCCGCAAAAGCGCGTGAAGGACGTGCTCGCGAACGGCGGCGATTGGATCGATGTGCGCGGCTCGAAGAAGCACATCAAAGGCTATTTGAAGGATTTCCTCTTCGATCCCGCGATCGCCGATGCGCCGATCGGGTCGTTATCGGGCGGCGAACGCTCGCGGCTGCTTCTCGCCCGCGAGTTCGCGCGGCACGCCAATTTGCTGGTGCTCGATGAACCGACCAACGATCTCGACCTGGAGACGCTCGATCTGCTGCAGGAGGTCATTGCCGATTACGACGGCACCGTCTTGATTGTCAGCCACGACCGCGATTTCCTCGATCGCACGGTGACGATCACCCTCGGGCTCGATGGCTCCAGCAAGGTCGACGTGGTCGCCGGCGGGTTCGAGGACTGGGTCCGAAAGCGGTATGACGCCGCACGTGCTCCTGCAAAGGCAGGAGCCCAGACGCGCGGAGCGCTTGGAGCTCAAGATACTGGGCCCCTGCCTTCGCAGGGGAACAGGAAGCTCAGCTACAAGGACCAACGCGACTACGACCGCTTGCCGGGAGAAATCGAACAGCTGCAGGCCGCAGTCGCCGCAGACGAGCAGGCGCTCTCGGACCCGGACCTCTACATACGCGATCCGAAGCGATTTGCCGAGCTCACCGAACGCATCGCGCGCCACCGCGCAGACATCGAAGCTGCCGAGCTGCGTTGGCTCGAAGTTGCGGAGATGGCAGAAGCGCTGACGCGCTAGCTCGCGCTCTCGCGTATCTTGGTGAGGAGGGATCCCGCCAACCTGATCAGTTTCACCTCGGCTGAATCGCGGAGGGCAGTGCCGCCGGCATTGAGGCGGCAAACTCGGCGCCCCGCAGGCGTCAGGACATAAAAGCAATAATCGCCTGGGCCTGGCATATCGACCGAATTGCTACGCTCGAGCTGCGGCACCAGCGGTTCGACCGCTTTGACCGTGGTCCGCGCGAGCTCCGCCACTTCCGGCTTGCCGACGCCCCCGATGATCCCGCCGCCAGTGGAGAAATAAAGGCTGGCGTCCCCAGTTGCGAAGGCAGTCATCGTCACGACCGTTTCGCCCTGGCGAAATTCCGTGATGAGCCCGTACGGCTGATCGGCAGCTCCCGCGGCGTCGAACGGTTCGCTGTCGAGTGCCTGCCGGCGGAGCCCTGCGGCGACTTCGGCGGGTGTCATTCTGATGGCGCCTTTCGATGATCAGGCGGAAAGCCTGTATTGCTTCAACAGATCGTAAAGTGTCGGCCGGCTCACCCCAAGCAGCTTGGCCGCGCCCGAAATGTTGTTCTCGGTGCGGCTCAGCGCCTGGCGGATCGCTTTGCGGTCGGCGATTTCCCGCGCCGCGCGGAGATTGATCGGCTGCGGCTCGTCGTCGCTGCTCGCGGCGAGGTCGAGGTCGGCGGCGGTGACGCTCTTGCCCTCGGCCATGATCACCGCACGTTTGATGCGGTTCTCGAGTTCGCGGACGTTGCCCGGCCATGCATAGCCGTCGATGGCTGCCAATGCGTCCGGCGACAGCGACTGAACGCTTGGATTGAGTTCACGGCTGAATCGATTGACGAAATGTCGCGCGAGCAGAACGACGTCGCCCGAGCGTTCGGCGAGCGATGGAATTTTCACAACGATCTCGGCCAGCCGATAGTAGAGGTCCTCGCGGAATAGGCCGTTAGCGATCATCGCTTCGAGGTCCTGGTGCGTTGCGCAGACGATGCGTGTATCGACCGGGATCGGCTGGCGTCCGCCGATGCGCTCGATGACGCGCTCCTGGAGGAAGCGGAGAAGCTTGACCTGGAGCGGCAGTGGAATGTCGCCTACTTCATCGAGGAACAGGGTACCGCCCTGCGCCAGCTCAATCTTACCGACGTTCGACTTGACCGCTCCGGTGAAAGCGCCCCGTTCGTATCCGAACAGCTCGGCCTCGAGCAGGTTCTCGGGAATTGCCGCGCAGTTGATCGCGACGAAATCGCCCTTGCGGCCGCTCTTCTCGTGCACCGCACGGGCGAGCAGTTCCTTGCCCGTGCCGCTCGCGCCGAGAAGCATGACGGACACATCGGCGGAAGCGACGCGCTCGATCGTTTTCCCGACCTTCAGCATTTCGGGCGCGGCGGTCACGATCGAGCCCAAAACGGTCGTCGCCGAACCGTTCTCCAGCCGCCGGTTCTCCTCCTCGATCTCATGAAGATGAAACGCGCGCGCGACGATCAGGCCGAGCTCGTCTATGTCGACAGGCTTCTTGTAAAAGTCGTAAGCGCCCATGCCGACCGCCTTGAGAGCGCTTTCCCGGGCGCCGTGGCCGGTGGCCACAATGACCTTGGTGTCGGGCTTGAGCCTCAAGATCTCCGCGAGGGTCGCAAAGCCTTCCTCAACGCCATCCGGATCGGGAGGGAGGCCCAGGTCGAGGGTGACGACGGACGGCTCATGTGCCCGCATTGCCTCGATCGCACTCTGCCGGTCGCCAGCACACACGACGTGGTAGCCTTCGTAAGCCCATTTCAGCTGGCGCTGCAGGCCCTCGTCATCCTCGACGACGAGCAGGACTGGAAGTTCGCTCGGATTGGTCATGCGCGTTTCCGTTGTGGTTCATTGATCGCCTCGGGGGCGGACAGGGTGATGGTGAAGGTGGTGCCCTTACCGGGCGTGCTGTCCACGCTCAGCCGACCGCCCATGGCGGCGATCAGCGAGCGCGCTTCGAACGCACCAATGCCGAACCCGCCGGGTTTGCTCGACGAGAAAGGCTGGAAGAGTCGATTGCGTAGAAAGTCGGAGTCCATTCCGACGCCTTTATCCGATACGCTGACGTGGACCGAAGCACCGCTCTGCGTAACGCGCACTGTCACGGGAGCGCTGGCTGAGCAGGCCTCGACGGCATTCTGCAGCAAGTGGCCGACCGCTTGCTCGAGCGCCGGTCCGTCAACTTGTGCGCAGATGCCGGCGTCGCCGAGCAGCCGCATCTCATGGTCGCCGCGCTTGGCCGCGATTGCATTGGTCAGCAGGGGACGGAGCGGCTGAACTTCGACTCGTTGCACGCGCGCCCCCGAGCGAGGCGACAAACGGGCGAGCAGGTCGTTCATCTTGTCGACTGAGCTCCTGAGCGTGGCGACCATGTCGGAGCGGAACTCGGGGTTGTCGGCGTGCCGCTCGGCGTTGCGCGAAAGTAGCGACAGCTGGCTGACGAGATTCTTGACGTCGTGGATAATGAAGGCAAAGCGGCGGTTGAACTCCTCGAACCGCTGCGCATTCGAGAGCGCTTCCTGCCCCTGCGCTTCCGCGAGCGAGCTTGCCGCCTGGCTGCCTGCCGTGCGCAGCAGGTCGAAATCCTCCCAATCGAGAGGCCGGCGAAATTCCGGGGCGGCGAGGACGACGATGCCGATCAGTCGCTCGTGGTGGATCAGCGGCATGAGAGCCCAGATTTCCGCGTCGCTCATGATGTATGTGGGTACGGCAACAGCTTTGTCCGCTGCGCTTGCCCAGCCCTCCCGCAGCGCCTGCAGTTCGAGAATTCGTCCGTCGCTCTCGACGGCGTTCCAGAAGTCCCCGGTTTCCTGAAGCTGATCGGCGGGCAGACTGGCCGCCGGCCAGTTCCAAGTCGCAGCGACCGCAAGCGAGCGGCCGCCCTCGTTAACAAGGAGAAGACCGCCAGGCGCATCGACAATGTCGGCGAAGGCCTTGACGATGCGCTCGCCGAGCGGCGCCGCATCCGCTCCGGCATGGCCCAAAGTCTCCGTGAATCGCAGCCATTCCGTGCGGTAGTCGTAGCGGTGCTCGAACAGATGTTTGGCGAGCTTCACCTTGATCCAGCCGCGCGCCCGCGCGCTCGGCAGCAGGACCATCGCCCCGACGGTCATCATCGCGAGAACCGCAATCATGATCGCCGCGGACCAGTCGACGCCGGTACCGCGAAGCGCCGTGGCGACGATCGCCATCAGGGCAAAATAGGCACAGATTGCGAGTAGCGAGAGCGACTGGAACGTGGCCGCGCGCGACAGGCGAATGCGCCAACCCTGCTCCTTTCGGGCGCCGAGCGCGAACAGCGGTGCCGTTAGCGCAACGGCAATGCCGCGCCACTGCAAAAGGTCACCCGCGTTTGCCGATCCGATGTAGGAGACGGTGTAGAAATTGAGGTCGTAGCCCCACATCCAGGCGAGCCCCAGCATGGCCAAACGGATGTGAGAGCGGCTCGCCGGAGCAGCCTGGCCGTAGAAATTGTGCACGAGCACGAGGGCGCCGGCGGCGGTGGTGATGCGCAGGATGAAGGTCGTCGGGACCATGGCCGGCACGGGCGAGACGATCGCGAGGACGCCGGCGATCAGCTGCATTCCTATCACGCCGGCGACGGCGCTGTAGACGAGCCGAACGCCGTGCTGACGTTCGTCGGTTGCGGACGCGAGGCTGTAGAGCAGCCCGATCCAAACGAGGTTGCGCGCGCTTTCGGCAAAGCCGACCAGCCGGTCGTTGGGAGTGACCGCTTCGAGCCACGCCCAGCATGCGGTCAGCGCGAATGCCGCGAGCAGCAGGCGCTGTCCGGGCTGGCGAGACCCTTCGCCCACACGCCATATGAGCAGCGAGGCGAACAGCATCGCCGCGAGCGCGTGGCTCCAGAAGGTGATCAGCGCGTCCACGCCGCCCCGTCCGCCCCTGCGAGTGTCAAATCCGCCGACATGCGGGCGGGTGTCGCTAAATTTTACAAAGAAGTGGTGAAGATAGGGGAAACTCGTCACCCTGAACTTGTTTCAGGGTCTATCGTGGCGACGTGTGCTGCGGGTCTCGGAAAATGGATGCTGAAACAAGTTCAGCATGACGATCGAGGAGAGCTCAATGGTCGAGAAGCGGCGCATCGGGGACAGCACGATCGAAGTCGCGCCGCTCGCCCTCGGTGGCAACGTCTTCGATTGGACTGCGGACGAGAAGACGAGCTTCGCCGTTCTCGACGCCTTCGTCGATGCGGGCGGCAACATGATCGACACGGCAGATGTCTACTCGGCCTGGATTCCGGGCCATCAGGGCGGCGAGAGCGAGGCGTTGATCGGCCGCTGGCTCAAGCGCGATCCGAAAAATCGCGACAAGGTCATCATCGCAACCAAGGTGGGCATGCTCGATGGCCAGATCGTCGATGGCGACTATCAGACTGTGCTTGACCCCAAGGTGGTCGCAAGGGCCTGCGATGACTCGCTGCGCCGGCTCGGGATCGAGCGGATCGACCTTTACTATCAACACAGGGACGATCCGAAGACGCCGCTCGGGCGGTCGCTGGAAGCTTTTCAACGTCTGCGCGAAGAGGGAAAGATTCGCGCCCTCGGATTATCGAACTTCACCCCGCCGCGGATCGACGAAGCGTTCGAGGTAGCGACAAGTCTCGGCCTAACGGCTCCAGTGGCTCTTCAGCCCTGGTATAATCTGGTTGAACGCGAACGCTTCGAGGCCGATCTACGTTCGGCGGCACAGCGTCACGGCCTTGGCGTCTTTCCCTACTATGGCCTGGCGAACGGCTTCCTCACTGGCAAGTACCGCAGCGGGGAGGATCTCGGCAAAAGCACCCGTGGGCAGCGCGTCGCCGGCTATCTCGAGGGCAAAGGCATGCGGGTGCTCGACGCGCTCGACGAAATTGCTGGTGAAACCGGTGCAGCGCTCGCGACCATCTCGCTAGCCTGGCTTATGGCACAGCCCACCATTGTCGCGCCGATCGCGAGCGCGACGAGCATCGATCAGCTGAGGCAGCTCACGGCGGCGATGGAGCTCAAGCTCTCGGACGATCAAATCCGGCGCCTGAACGAAGCCAGCGCGGAGGTCGAACCGGCGACCGCCTAGCTTTTCTTCAGGATGTCGAGCGCCGCAACCGTCATCGCCTCGGTGGCAGTCGAGATCACGGCTTCCGCATCCGGAGCCCAAAGCGCGCTGTGCAGCGCGGGAAGCTTGAGCGTGTCGCCCTTCACCGCGTCCCATTTCGCCTGCGGCACGCCGCCGACCCAAAAGATCGTGCTTTGCTTGCTCTTGTCGGCGAGCCAATAGCGACTGAAGTCCTCCGCGGCCATCACTGGCTTCGCTTCGACCACCCGGTTCGCACCGAAATAGGAGCCGAACAGGCGCGCCAGCCGCCCGGACAGGTCCGGCGTGTTGTAAGTCGCGTCGGCCGACGGCTGCTCGATCTCGACCGTTGGCATTTTGTCCTCCGGCACGCCCGCAGCAATTGCTTCGCCGCGAACGATCCGCCGGATGCCGTCGAGCAGGAGCTTGCGCGTTTCGGGCGTGTAGCTCCTGACGGTCAAGGCGAGCTTCGCCTCGTCCGGGATGATGTTGCTCTTCGTTCCCGCATGGAAGCTGCCGACCGTCACCACAGCCGGCTGCTGCGGATCGTTCTCGCGGCTGACGAGCGTCTGCAGTGCCGTGACGATCCGCGACGCGAGCACGATGGGATCCTTCGTGTTCTGCGGATAGGCGCCGTGGCCGCCGACGCCTTTGACCTCGACGTTCACGGTATCGACGTTGGCCAGCACGTATCCCGGCGTTACGCCGATGACACCCGCGGGGAGTGAGGCGCTGTCGTGGAAGGCGATGAGGTAGTCGGGTTTGGGAAAGCGCTTGAACAATCCGTCGTCGAGCATCGCCTGCGCCCCCATCACGAGCTCCTCGCCGGGCTGCAGGATCATCACGATGGTTCCCGACCATTGGTCCTTCATCGCGGCGAGCCGGCGCGCTGTCCCGAGCCAGGTCGTGACGTGCGTATCGTGGCCACACGCGTGCATTACGTAGGTGTCGACACCGTCGAGCGTTCGGCCGCGCACGTTGGACGCGAAAGGCAGGCCGGTCTGCACCTTCACGGGAAGCGCGTCCATGTCGGCTCGAATCAGCAGCACCGGCCCGGGGCCGTTCTTCATGACCGCGACGACGCCGGTCTTGCCGACATGCTCGGTGACATCGAAACCCAGCTTGCGCATCTCGGGGACAAGGAGGCCGGGCGTTCGTACCTCCTGCATGCTGAGCTCGGGATGCTGATGGATATCGCGATAGAGGTCCATCAGCTGCGGCATGTCGGCGCGGATCGCATCGGATAAAGCGGCGGCGGAAGCAGGACTCGAGACGGTCATCGCGGCGGCGGCCAGCACTAGCAGTTTCTTCATCAACGCGCTCCGGGACTCAAGGGGACCAGCTCCATGACGTCGAGCTGGGATTCGAAATGGGGTTGCGGCATCAGCAGCCGCCAGCGGGCGGGGCCGATGCGTTCGACGTAGCCGGCGATGTCGCGAGTCTGGTCCTGGCCGTACTGAAGAGCGCGCGTCTCGTCGCCCAGCACCAACGTGCCGAGAAACACCTCCCGGATCGCGTCGTTCGGGAACACCACCCCGGCGTACCGCTGCGAACCGCTGAGCTTGTCCAGCCGCTGGACCTGATGGGTCGGCCTGACGAGGCAATTGAACCCCGGATAGGAGACATAATCGAGATTGCCTGCGGCGTTCGCGCCGAGTTTGATCACGCGGCAGCGGTAGGAACCGTTCGGAATGGCGCCGTTGGCGAGTGCCGCATCGGGGTTGAGCAGCGCCCCTTCGCGGTCGATCTCGGCGCCGTGGCCCGCCTTGCGCGCAGCATCGAGGGCCGTCGTGAACGTGGTGCGCCAATCGCGGAGGCGATCGCGGTCACTCTGCGTGGCGACCCTCCGCCAGTCCGTCGTCCACACGGCGATCATGCCGGCCGGCTGCCGGATCACGCTGCACGCGGAGGAGCCGAGACCGAAGGCGAGGAGAAGCAAGAGCCGCATCGTCATTGCGAGCGTAGCGAAGCAATCCAGAGTCGCAACTGCATTGCCGCTGCGCTGCGCGTCTCGCAACGACAAGTCAGGCGGCCGTCCATCCGCCGTCGATGCTGAGATTCGCGCCGGTGATCGACCGTGCTTCGTCGCGGCAGAGATAGACGGCGAGCGCCGCCACTTCTTCGGGGGTCACGAAACGCTTGGTCGGCTGCGCGGCAAGCAGGACGTCGTTCATCACCTGCTCTCGGGACAAATTGCGCGCTTTCATCGTGTCGGGGATCTGCTTCTCCACGAGCGGGGTCCAGACATAGCCGGGAGAGATACAGTTGACCGTGATTCCGCTCGTCGCCGTCTCGAGCGCGACTGTCTTGGTGAAACCCGCAACGCCGTGCTTCGCCGCCACATAAGCCGACTTGTTAGGCGAGGCGACGAGGCTGTGGGCGCTCGCCGTGTTGACGATCCGGCCCCAAGCTTTTTGCTTCATGCCGGGGATCGCGAGCCGGGCCGTATGGAAGACCGCCGAGAGGTTGACCGCGATGATCGCGTCCCACTTCTCGGGTGGGAAACTCTCGACCGGCGAGACGTGCTGGATACCTGCATTGTTGACGAGGATGTCGACGGTTCCGAGCTCGTCGGCGCAGCGCTTCATCATCCGCTCGATCGCTGCCGCGTCCGACAGGTCTGCGCCGTCGTGGGACGCTCCGAGCTCATTGCACTCCCGCTCGATCTCGGCGGGATCGCCGAAACCGTTGATCATCAGCTTTGCGCCTTCGGCGGCGAATGCCTTCGCGATCGCGAGGCCAATGCCCGAGGTGGAACCGGTAACGAGCGCGACTTTGCCTTCGAGAATCATGATTGCTCCGTAGCTGTCATTGCGAGGCCCGGACCTGGTCCGGGGCTCGGCAATCCAGCACTTGCGACTCTGGATTGCTTCGCTGCGCTCGCAATGACCGCCTCAGTTACTTTTGCAACCGCAGTGAGGCTCGCGCATTGGGCCGAGGTCGGAGGAAAGCTCATGCGGTTCGGCGACGAGCGCGAAAGCAGTAATTTCGAGGACGTCACGGGCCGCAGTGGCGGCATGGGGTTCGGTGGCGGCAACGCGCTCGGCTGCTTGCTTCCCCTGATCGCCAGCCGCTTTGGAATCGGCGGCGTCATCGTGCTCGTCATCGGCTATTTCCTGCTGAGTTCGCTTGGCGGTCTCGGTGGTGGCGGCGGCGGACTAATGCCGACATCCCAACAGAGCGCGCCTGCGGGCCAGAGCAGGCTCGACCCCAACACCCGGCATTTCATGCTGCAAGTCCTCGCGTCCACGGAGGACACCTGGAACAAGTTACTCGGGGGGCGCTACACGCCAACAACCCTCGTGGCTTACTCTCAAGGTTACCAGTCCGGCTGCGGCGCGGCGCAGTCGGCGATGGGGCCGTTCTACTGCCCCACGGACAAGAAGATCTACCTGGACACCGAGTTCTTCAATGAACTCTCACAACGCTTCCAGGCGCCCGGCGATTTTGCCGACGCTTACGTCATCGCGCACGAAGTCGGGCATCACGTACAGGACCTCATGGGCACGCTGGACCAGGCACATAATCTGCAGGCCCGGTCCAGCGAGACGCAAGGCAACGCCATCCAGGTCAAGGTCGAGCTGCAGGCGGATTGCTACGCGGGCGTCTGGGCGAAGAACGCCAAAAATCCTGAAGGGCAGCCGGTGATGGAGCAGGGCGATTTCGAAGAAGGCATGCGTGCCGCCGAAGCGATCGGGGACGACACGCTGCAGAAGCAGTCACAGGGTGTCGTCGTCCCGGACAGCTTCACTCACGGTACGTCCGCGCAGCGCATGGCCGCGCTTCAGAAGGGCTACACGACGGGCGATCCGAATGCTTGCCAGTATTAAAGCTTGACCAGCATCTTCCCGGTGTTCGCGCCCTGGAACAGGCCGAGAAAGGCATCGGGCATGTT
>DATMHG010000133.1:0-2563 GCA_035555035.1 Sphingomicrobium sp. | reverse complement strand
GGAGATGTCCGGCCGCGGGCCGCGCATCCTGGTGACCGGCGAGCCGGCGAGGATCGAAGAAACGGTGCGGCTCGCCGAAGCCACGGCGCTCGTGCGCGATCTCGTCAACACACCCGCCGGAGACCTCGGTCCCGCCGAGCTGGAGCAGGCCGCTCGGAAGGTGGCCGAAAATGGAGGCGCCCAGGTCCGCATCGCGCAGGGCGAAGACCTGAAACGCGGCTATCCGCTGATCGCGGCAGTCGGCGGCGCTGCGACGGAGGAGCGGGCCCCTCGCCTGATCGAGTTCGAATGGGGCAGAGCAAGCGATCCGAAGATCGCGATCGTCGGAAAGGGCGTCTGCTTCGACAGCGGCGGTCTCGACTTGAAGTCCGCCTCCGGAATGCGCCTGATGAAGAAGGACATGGGCGGCGCGGCGCATGCACTCGCGCTCGCCCGGCTGATCATGGCCGAGAAGCTGCCCGTCCACCTTCACCTGCTGATCCCGGCGGTCGAAAATGCCGTTTCGGGCGGCGCTTATCGCCCGGGCGACATCGTCAAGTCCCGCAAAGGGACGTTCGTCGAGATCGACAATACCGACGCCGAGGGGCGCCTGATCCTCGCCGATGCGCTCACCAAGGCCGTTGAGGGGCAGCCCGAGCTCATCGTCGATTTCGCTACCCTGACCGGCGCGGCCCGTGTCGCGCTCGGGCCAGACCTCCCCGCCTTCTTCGCCAATTCCGACGAGCTTGCCCAGGCAAGCGATCAAGCGAGCCGTGAGGTCGAGGACCCGATCTGGCGAATGCCGCTGTGGGAGCCCTATGCGGACATGCTCAAGAGCGACGTCGCCGATTTCGCCAACGCTTCGAACAAGCCGATGGCGGGCTCGATCACTGCGGCTTTGTTCCTGAAGAAGTTCGTGCCCGACGAAGTCGAATGGGCGCATCTCGACACTTATGCATGGCGCGATACCGCGGAGCCCGGACGTCCCAAGGGCGGCGAGGCATTGGGTTTGCGCGCCGTCTTTGCAGCGCTGTCAAAACGCTATGCAAGGGCCTGACGAGCGGCACTTCTCATTGTCTACGGCAATTTCGCGTCAATTTTCCCTGATGTTAGCTGCAACATTTCGCGTCCTTACCGGTTTACTCCGGCACTACGCGGCACCCGACGGAGTCAATCATTATGAGCGAGGTTTCGCTAACCGGGTGGATGAAGGCGCTTATCGCCTACGTCCGATCGGGCGAGCCCGACCTCACCAACCGGCAAATGGCGCTGTTGATGCTGGTCTACCTGACGCCCGGTCCGCACACCGTGCGTGGGCTTGCCCGCATCCTCGGAGTTTCGAAGCCGGTCGTCACGCGCGCCTTGAACACGCTCGGCGCGCTCGGCTATCTCCGCCGCGAACGAGACCAGGACGACCGGCGCAACGTGTTCGTCGTCCGCACCAGCAGCGGGGCAGATTTTCTTGAAGGGTTCAAGCGCAACCTCCGCGAGGGCGACACCTCCGCGGCGCACCGGCCGATCATCGGACAGGCGCCGGCCTACGCCCACCAGCGCTGACGAATTCGCGCTCACCGGTCCTTCGGACGAACCCGACCCGCGCTTCAACGCCTACCGCAAGGACCTCGCCGACGTCACGCTTGCCGGCCGAGTGATCGCCTCGCATTATGCCGAGGCGGTCGAGCGTGAAATCGCCTGCACGACCGAGCTTCGGAAAAGCCCCTCGCAGGACGCGGAAGTGATCCGTGAGCTGGCGCCTGGAGAGCGGTTCGACATGCTCGACGACAGCCTCGGCTGGGCGTGGGGCTATGCGGGCCCCGACGGGCACGTCGGCTATGTCCATCTGTCGGCGATTGCGGGATATTAGCTGAGGACCGAGCGGATCCAGATCAGCTGGTAGATGCTCGTCGCAACGAGGATCGCGAGCACGGCCGCGATCGTCCAGTCGCGGCGCGGCGCACGCGGCCGCCGCTGCGGAAAGAGCATCCAGCCGGCGAGAGCGCAGAGCACGAGTGTGCCGACCGCGCTGTTGCGCACGAAGATCGCGACCACCGTCCTGACATGTTCGGTGCCCTCCGCAACGGTCGTCCCATGAGGGCTCATCCACAGGGTGGTGGCCCAGGCGACGACCGCTGCGAACAGGAGCAGGCCGCCGACGAACATCCGGGCACGGCCGATGCCGCGGTTGCTCACATCTGCCCCCGCGCGCGGCGGATCGCATACCATTTGGCGACGTTCGCATTCTGCTCGGCGAGCGTGTCGGCGAAGACATGCCCGCCGGTGCCGTCCGCGACGAAGTATAGCGCCTTCGTCTGCGCCGGGTGGAGGGCAGCCTCTATGCTGGCCCTGCCTGGATTTGTAATCGGCCCAATCTGAAGCCCCCGCATCTCATAAGTGTAGTAGGCGTTCTTCGCGTGCACCTCCGACAAACGTGGACGACGCCCAAGCGGTTTCCCCTTGGTGATCGGATAAATAAAGGTGGGGTCCGCCTGGAGCGGCATGCCTATCTTGAGCCGGTTGCAGTAGACGCCCGCCACCATCGGCCGCTCGGCAGGCTTCGCTGTTTCTTTCTCGACAATGGAGGCCA
>DATMHG010000132.1:0-14575 GCA_035555035.1 Sphingomicrobium sp. | reverse complement strand
CGTGGCGGTCGGTGACGTAGCAGGTCATGCGCACGATATGCTGCGGGCCGGCGCCGTCCTGCGCCAGGATCTCGAGCGTGTTCATCAGCGCCCGAGCGAACTGCCCGTGAAGCGTGTACTCGGGGAAGCTCTCATGCTCGTCCCAGCCGACGACACCGGCGGTAAAGATCATGCGGCCGCTGGCGCTGACGCCGTTGGAATAGCCCTTCGGACGCGGCCAGTTGGGGGGCTGGAGGATCTTCATGCGCTCGCCTCCTTGAGCAGATCGCGGGCGATGATCTGCCGCTGCACTTCGCTCGCGCCTTCGTAGATACGAAGCGCCCGGATGTCGCGGTACAGCTCCTCGACCTTGACCCCGCGCGTGACCCCCGCTCCGCCGTGCATCTGCACCGCCATGTCGATGACTTGGGCACCGGCCTCGGTCGCGTGGAGCTTGGCCATCGCCGCAGCGCGCCGGTTGTCGGTTCCTCCGATGTCCTGCTGCCAGGCGGCGCGATAGATCAGCAGGGCCGACGCATCGTTGAGCAGCGCCATGTCGGCGAGCTTCTCCTGCGTCACCGCATTATCGGCAAGAGTAGCCGTGCCAAGGCGGCGATCCTGTGCCCAGCTCAACGCCTCATCCAGCGCCCGCAGGGCAAATCCGAGCGCTGCCGCTCCGACCGTCACGCGAAAGAGATTGAGCGTCTCCATCCCGATGCGAAAGCCCTCGCCGGGCTCGCCGATGATTGCGTCGGCCGGGATATGCACATTGTCGTAGGTCAGCCGTGCGAGCGGATGCGGCGCGATGACCTCGATCCGTTCGGCAACGCTCACCGCGTCGGCCGGAACGATGAACGCCGACAGGCCGCGGGTGCCTTCCCCCTCGCCGGTGCGCGCGAAGGTTACGTAGAAGTCGGCAATGCCGCCGTTCGAGATATAGGTCTTCTCGCCGACCAAGACCCATTCATTGCCGTCGCGCATCGCCGAGGTGGCGATGTTCGCCGCGTCGGACCCGCACGCCGGCTCGGTCATCGCGAAGGCGGCGATCGCCTCGCCGCTCGCGGCCTTCGGCAGCCACTCGCGCTTTTGCTCGATGGTGCCGAACAGCGAGATGGCGCCCGAGCCGAGACCCTGCATCGCGAAGGCGAAGTCGGCGAGCGCCGAATGGTAGGCGAGCGTCTCCCGCGCGATCGCAAGGCTGCGCACGTCCGGGCGGCTGTCGCCGTTGGCAACGCACAGCTTCAAGAAACCCGCCCGTCCGAGCTGCTGAACGAAGCCGCGACATTCGGCGTCGAGATCCAAACCTGGCTCGCGCAGGTTGCTAGAGCACCAATCCTGCAGCGCCTCGGCCAGCTCGCGGTGCCTCGGCTCGAAGAAGGGCCAGGCGAGATAGCTGCGTTCAGCCATCAGTTCCCTTCGAAGACGGGTTTCTGCTTGTTTGCGAACGCCTCGTACGCGCGCTTGAAGTCCCTGGTTTCCATGCACCGGGCCTGGACTCGCGCTTCGGCCTCGAGGGCTTCGTGGAGGGTCATGCTCGCTTCGGCGTCGAGCTGGCGTTTGGTGATGCAATGTGCGATCGACGGCCCCTTCGCGAGCTCGTCGGCAAGCGCGTACGCTTCCGCCATCACATCCTCGACGACCCGGTTGTAGAAACCCCAGGCGAGCCCTTCCTCGCTTGTCATGTCGCGGCCGGTGAACAGCAGCTCGGCTGCGCGCCCCTGACCGATGATCCGCGGAAGCATGGCGCAGGCCCCCATGTCGGCGCCCGAAAGGCCAACGCGCGCGAACAGGAACGCGGTCCTGCAGCCCGGCTGGCCGAAACGGACGTCGCTCGCCATCGCCAGGATCGCCCCCGCGCCTGCGCAGACGCCCTCCACCGCGGCGATGATCGGCTGCGGGCACGACCGCATCGCGCGAACCAGGTCGCCGGTCATGCGCGTGAAGCGCAGCAAGCCCTGGCTGTTCATCCGCGTGAGCGGGCCGATGATCTCGTGCACGTCGCCGCCCGAGCAGAAGTTCCCGCCGGCGCCGCGGATGACCACCACTTTCACGCGATAATTGTGGTCGAGCTCGTAGAAAGTCGAGCGCAGCTCTTCATAGCTCTCGAACGTCAGCGGGTTCTTCCGCTCGGGCCGGTTGAGCGTGATCGTTGCGATGCCGTTTTTGAACTCCCACAGGAAATGCTTCGGAGCGAAGGCTGCGGGATCCCAGCTCATGCGCTCGTGCCTCCGTCGAGGGTGATCGCCGCGCCATTGATGTCGCGCGACAGCGGGAAGCAAAGCATGGCGATCACGTTGCCGATCGCCTGCGGATCGACGAGACGGCCACTCGCATTCATGTTGGTGATCGCGGAGCGCGCATCGCCTTCGCTACGCCCCGTGATCTGCGACACACGCGCGACCGACTGATCGGTCATCGGCGTATCGACGTAGCCGGGACAGACGGCATTCACCGTCAGGCTGGTCTTCGCATATTCGGCAGCAAGCGAGCGCATCAGGCCGAGGAGCCCATGCTTCGACGCGGCATAATGCGCGGCATATGGTACGCCGCGCAGCGAAGCGACCGACGCGACGAATACGAGGCGGCCGTTGTCGCTGTTGAGCAAATCGCCGATCGCAGCGCGCGAACATTCGAAGGCGGCCGTCAGATTGGTCGCGACGATGCGGTCCCAGCTCTCGCGGCTCATCTTGTGGAACGGCGCGCTCTCGGCAATACCGGCGTTGACGATCAGCAGATCGACGGGCCCGTTCAGGGTTCGCGCTTCGTCGAACGCTTGTGCGATCTGCTCGGGCTCGGTGACGTCGCACGATACCGCGTACCCACCCAGCCGCTCCGCGGTTTGCTGCAGCGGCTCCATCCTTCGCCCGAGCAGGGAGACCTTCGCTCCGGCTGAGTGGAGATGCTCGGCGGCCGCGGCTCCGATACCCGTGCCGCCGCCGGTGATCAGCGCATGACGCCCCTGCAGCGCGCTTCCCATCGCATCAGCATTGGCCGAAGCGAATTGAGGTGGCAAGGCGGGAGCCATGCAGATTGCGATCCTCGAGACGGGCCGTCCGCCCGGCGATCTCGCCGATCAGTTCGGCGACTATCCAACGATGTTCGAGAAAATGCTCGGACCGGAGTTCGCGGTCGAAAACTTCGCGGTGCACGCCGGTGAGCTGCCGGACGAGGCCGGCAAGCACCAGGCGTACCTCATCACCGGCTCACCGGCGGGCGTATACGACACCTTCCCATGGATCGAGCCCCTCCAAGAATTCATCCGTTCGGTGAAACAGACAAAGATGGTCGGCATTTGCTTCGGCCACCAGATCATGGCTGAGGCGCTCGGCGGCCACGTCGAGAAATCGGACAAGGGCTGGGGCGCGGGTCTGCACCGCTATGAGATCGCGCGCCGAGAGCCGTGGATGGACAGCGAAACGAGTATCGCCGCGCCGGCCTCGCATCAGGATCAAGTCGTGGTTCAACCGCCGAATACCGAGCTGATCATCGAGTCTGGCTTCACGCCTTTTGCGGGACTCGCCTGGACCGATCGGCCGGCCATCTCCTTCCAATTCCACCCGGAATTCTCGCCCGCCTTCGCCAAGGCGCTGATCGAAAAGCGCTACGACATCGTGCCCGATCCGGATGCGGCCATTGCGTCACTGGATGCGCCGAACGACAGGGCACGCGTCGCCGCTTGGATGCGGCGCTTCCTCAAGGCATAGGGCAGCCCGACTCTAAGGGACCGACTCATGAAGACCCGCGCCGCCGTCGCGTTCGAAGCCAAGCAGCCGCTCGAGATCGTCGAGGTCGAGCTCGAAGGGCCGAAGGCAGGCGAGGTACTGGTCGAGATCATGGCGACGGGCATCTGCCACACCGATGCCTACACGCTCGACGGGTTCGATAGCGAGGGCATTTTCCCGTCGATCCTTGGCCATGAAGGGGCAGGCATCGTGCGCGAGGTTGGGCTGGGCGTCACCAGCGTGAAGCCGGGCGATCACGTGATCCCGCTGTACACGCCCGAATGCCGCCAGTGTAAGTCGTGCCTGTCGGGCAAGACGAACCTTTGCAGCGCAATCCGCGCGACGCAGGGCAAGGGGCTGATGCCCGACGGCACGAGCCGCTTCAGCTACAAGGGGCAGACCATGTATCATTACATGGGCTGCTCGACCTTTTCGAACTTCACGGTGGTGCCCGAGATCGCGGTCGCGAAGATTCGCGAGGACGCGCCGTTCAAGACCAGCTGCTACATCGGCTGCGGCGTCACGACAGGCGTCGGCGCGGTGCTGAAGACCGCAAAGGTCGAGCCTGGCGCGAACGTGGTCGTATTCGGTCTTGGCGGGATCGGCCTCAACGTCATCCAGGGCGCGAGGCTGGTCGGCGCGAACAGGATCGTCGGCGTCGACATCAACCCCGACCGCGAGGAATGGGGCCGCAAGTTCGGGATGACCGACTTCATCGACGGGCGCGGCAAGGATCGCCAGGCGATCATCGATGCGGTGCTCAAGATCACCGACGGCGGTGCCGACTATAGCTTTGACGCGACCGGCAACACCGAGGTCATGCGCACCGCGCTCGAATGCTGCCACCGCGGCTGGGGCACCAGCATCATCATCGGCGTCGCCGAAGCGGGCAAAGAGATCGCGACGCGTCCATTCCAGCTCGTCACCGGCCGCAACTGGCGCGGTACGGCGTTCGGCGGCGCGAAGGGCCGCACCGACGTCCCCAAGATCGTCGACTGGTACATGGACGGAAAGATCGCGATCGACCCGATGATCACGCACACGCTCAAGCTCGAGGATATCAACAAGGGCTTCGACCTGATGCATGCGGGGGAGAGCATCCGGTCGGTGGTCATCTACTAAGGAGGCGAAAAACCAATGTTCAGCCACATCATGGTCGGATCGAACGATATCGATCGATCCAAGCGCTTTTATGACAGCCTGTTCGGCAAGGAAGCGCATGTCGACGACAAGGGCCGGCTCGCGTACCGCAACAAGGGCGCCGTGTTCATGGTGACCAAGCCGATCGACGGAAATCCGGCCTGTTGCGCGAATGGCGGGACCATCGGGTTCAATTTCGACACGCCGGAAGAAGTCGACGCGTGGCACAAGGCCGGCCTCCAGGCGGGCGGAGTCTCGATCGAGGATCCGCCAGGCTATCGCGAGGGCGGCTTCGGCAAGCTTTATCTCGCCTATTTGCGCGATCCCGATGGCAACAAACTCTGCGGGCTGCACCGGCCCGCTCAGTGACGCTGGAGATCGTCTCTGAGAACAAGTCGCACGGCGGGCGGCAGCTCGTCATCAAGCATCCGTCGAGCGCGACTTCAACGGACATGATCTTCTCGATCTACCTGCCGCCGCAGGCCGAAGAAGGTAAGAGGCAGCCGGTTGTCTGGTACTTGTCCGGTCTCACCTGCACCCACGCGAACGTCACGGAGAAAGGCGAATACCGCGCCGCCTGCGCCGAGCTCGGGCTGATCTTCGTCGCGCCCGACACGAGTCCGCGCGGCGAAGAGGTTCCGGACGGCGAAGGCTATGATTTCGGGCTCGGCGCAGGCTTCTACGTCGATGCGACGCAGGACCCCTGGTCGAAGAACTATCGCATGTGGACCTATGTCACAGAGGAGTTGCCCGCATTGGTTGTGGGGGAGTTCCCCGTCGACGGCTATCGTCAGGCGATCACGGGACACTCAATGGGCGGGCACGGAGCGCTAACTGTCGCGCTTCGCAACCCCGACCGGTTCCGCAGCGTCTCCGCGTTCGCACCGATCGTCGCTCCAATCCAGGTGCCGTGGGGACAGAAGGCGCTGACCGGCTATTTGGGTGGCGACCGTGCCGCCTGGCGCAAGCACGATGCAGTTGCGCTGATCGAAGACGGCGCTCGCCTGCCCGAACTCCTCGTCCATGTCGGCGATGCCGACCCGTTCATCGAAAAGGAATTGCGGCCTGAGCTTCTTGAGCGAGCATGCGCAGCGGCCGGCATCCCGCTGACGCTCCGCCTGCAGCCGGGATACGACCATTCGTATTATTTCATCTCGACGTTCATGGCCGAGCACCTAGCTTGGCATGCGGAGAGATTGCTGAAGGGGTAGCGCAATGGGGATCAGCCGCCGCGACTTCATCCAGACTGCGGCGGCGATGGGCGCCTCGCTCGCCTGGGGCGGGGCCGCACGAGCGTCGCGCAGCAACTGGCGCGAGGCGCGCAACTTCTATCCGGAGGGAGTCGCGTCCGGCGACCCCGATCCTTACAGCGTAATCCTGTGGACTCGCCGGCCGTTCGACAATGGCGCGCGCCAGATGCTCACCGTGGAAGTCGCAGAGGATGAAGCGTTCAACCGCGTGATCGCGCACGCCTCGGCACCAACATCCGCAGCGGCCGACTGGACGACGCGCGTGCTGGTCGGCGGACTCAAGCCCGCTCGCGTCTATTGGTACCGCTTCACCGACGCTGACGGGAACGGAAGCCGCATCGGCCGCACCGTCACCGCGCCGCCGCCTAACGACGGTCGGCCGGTCAATTTCGTGTTCGTCAGCTGCCAGGATGTGAACGAAGGCAAGCTCAACGCCTATCGTCGCATGATCTATGAGGACGAGCGCGCGGCGCCGGCGGACCAGCTCGATTTCGTGCTCCACCTCGGCGACTTCATCTACGAGATCGTCGAATATCCCGAAGAGATGAAGACACGCTACGATCGCACGATCTACGAGGTCGCGCGCATTCCCGACGGGGGTAAGGTGGGACATTTTCATTTTCCACTGACGGTCGACGGCTATCGCGCCGTCTACAAAGGCTATCTCGCCGATCCCGATCTTCAGGATGCCCGCGCCCGCTGGCCGTTCGTGGCGATGTGGGACAATCACGAATTCTCGTGGCAGGGCTGGCAAAGCATCCAGCAGGCGGGCGGAATCCCTCGGCCGGGACAAAGCATCAAGGTCGCCGCGAACCAGGCCTGGTGGGAATATCTGCCATCGCGCTGCAAGAAGGTCAGCGGCGCCTCACTGGAACGTTTCGATCCGCCTGCATTGACCGATGTCAAAATCGAGAAGTGGGATGAAAACGGCCTCGGCGACGAGCCCAACAACATCGCCGCGATCAACAGCCTGATCGGCTACCGCACGTTTCGCTACGGCAAGCACCTCGACCTCATCATCACCGATCAGCACAGCTATCGAAGCGCCGATCCGTTCAGCGACCCGGCGATAGGGAAGTTCGGTCCGGAGTTTCCGGGGATGCTCCCCGAGGATGCCGCGCGAATCCTCGACGGCGGCCGCGCCTTCAATGGCGGCAATCCGCCCGCGGAAATCGCGTTCAACGATGCGCGCGCTCCCAACCCGCAGGCCAACGCACCGCCTCAGACCATTCTCGGCGCGAAGCAGAAGGCGTGGTTCAAGGCCCAGCTCCGCAGGTCGACGGCGACCTGGAAGATCTGGGGCAATTCGGAAGGCGCACTCGACTTGCGGGCCGATCCGCAGAATCTTCCGGCCGGCCTCACCAAGGAGCCCTGGCCGAAGGATACTTATGCGTCGCTCGGCACCGGCGATTACGGATCGGCCTATGCGGAACGCACCGAAATCTACGATCTTGTCCGCGATGCGAAGATCACCGGTTTTGCGATCGTCTCGGGCGATCGCCACAGTTTCTGGGCTGGCTATGCAACGGCGCAGCTTCCCCCCGGAAAGTTCGAGCCCGTCGGGCTGAGCTTCGTCGGCGCGTCGCTGTCGAGCGCGGGAGCGATGGAAGCCTACGAGCACAGCTTCCCGAAGAAGCATCCGCTCCGTGCCTTATTCCTCGCCGACCGGACGGATGGTGCAAAGCCGGACTGGACGTTCAACATGCTTTTGAAACATGGCGTCCGCTCCTGTCTCGAGTACGCGAAGAGCTTTGACCTCAAGCGCGCAACGGCGCTCTCCAACCCGGCGCTATCGCCGCACCTTGAATTCATCGATATGGGCGGGCACGGCTATGCAAAGGTGCGGCTCAGCGGTGAGGAGATGCGGACCGAGTTCGTGTGCATCCCGCGGCCGATCACCCGCAGCGACCGTCCAGACGGCGGTGACCTGCGCTACCGTGTCGTTCACACGGCGAAGCTGTGGAGTCCGGGCGAACGGCCGAAGCTTCTTCAGCAGGTTCTGGAAGGCGATCCCGGCCTCTCCATCTAGGTCATGATCTCGGGCGTCGCTGACACTTGGTACTGGCAGGCGCTGTCGGTCGGGACGGCGCTGGCCTGCGGCCTGCTGATCGGCATCGAGCGCGGCTGGAAGCTCAAGGAGCAGAAGCCCGGCACGCGCGTCGCGGGCGTGCGCACCTTCTCGATGCTGGGCCTGGGGAGCGGCATCGCCGGGCTGATCGGGCGAATGGGTTATCCGTTCGCCGCGGCTGCCATAGTCATCGGAACGGTCGCGGTCATGGCGATCGCTTACGCGCGCGAGCTTCGCGACCACCACGATTCGACCAGCGCGGTCGCAGCGATGGTCACGATCGCGATCGGCTTTCTTGCAGGAAGCGGAGAGCCTGGCCTGGCGATCGCATCCGCCGCAATTGCGGTTGCGCTGCTTGCGTTACGCACCGAGCTGCACAGGTTCGTGGACAAGCTCGACGCGAAGGACGTCAAGGCGCTCGCCCGCTATGCGGTGATCGCCGGCGCGGTGCTGCCCTTCCTGCCCAACGGTCACTACGGTCCGCTCGGCGCCTGGAATCCGCAGAAGCTGTGGCTGGTCGTCGTGCTGGTCACGGGCTTCTCGTTCCTCGGCTATGTCGCCAACCGCATCTTCGGTGAGCGCCACGGCACTATCGCGACGGCGCTGATCGGCGGCGCTTACAGCTCGACGGCCGTTACGCAGGCACTCTCACAGAGGCTTGGGAGCGAACAGGAGGCCGGTGCCGAGCCGGCGGGAATCGCGCTGGCAACGGGCGTCATGTACCTGCGCGTGCCCGTCCTCATCGCGGTGCTCGCGACGCGGGTGCTCGTGCCGCTGCTGCTCATCATGCTGCCCGCGCTCGTCGTCGCCTGGGGCGCGGGGTTCTGGCTCTATCGCAAGGCTCCGAAGAGCGATGCGCCGACGCCGCCCGGCAACCCGATCGCGCTTCTGCCCGCCCTCGGATTCCTGCTCTTCGTCGCGATTGCGACCGTCGCCGCGAAATGGGCGCAAGGGAGCTTCGGCCAGAGCGGCATCGCCGTGCTTTTGCTCATCACCGGAAGCATGGATGTGGACGTGGCGATCGTCACCTTGGGGGCGCTGCCGGCCGAGGCGATCTCGCCGCTGCTCGCCGCCATCGCGATCTGCGGCACCATCATCGTCAACATGGCGGTGAAGATCGGGATCACGCTCGTCTATGCGCGGCGGAAAGGTCTGTCCGCCGCGATCGCCATGACGACCAGCGTCGTCGCACTTGGAGCAGCGATGGCCGTCGCCTGGACCCGGCTCTAGACGGTTATTGCAGGCCCGCGGCCTCGCTCAGAGTTCGCGCGAGCGCCTTGCCGTCCGCCGCCGTGCGGCAAGCGACGAAGATCGTATCGTCGCCGCAGATCGTGCCTACCACTTCGGAAAGCTCCGCGGCATCCAGCGCGACGCCGACGAGATGTGCCGAGCCCGGCGGAGTCCTGATCACGACGAGATTGCCGGCCGTGTCCACCGAGCGCACCCAGTCGCGGAACACGGCGGCGAGCCTCGGACCCGGCGCATCGCGCACCTGGTCGGGGAGTGCATAGCTGAGCTGACCCCCGCGCCGCACCTTCACCGCACCGATCTGCTCGAGATCGCGCGAGATCGTCGCCTGGGTCACGGCGAATCCTTGTGCCGTCAGCCGCTCGGCAAGCTCTTCCTGACTGGCGAGCGCCTGGCTGCGGACGAGATCCGCGATCGCGCGCTGCCTTCGTTCTTTCAATTCCGCCATGCGCATGAATATGCACACACTTGCATAAATATGCAAATGCGTGAATAGACGAGCCTCGATGATTCGGACCGCAATCCTCGGAGCCTCGGGCTATGTCGGCGGCGAGCTGCTGCGGCTTCTCGCCGCGCACTCGGAACTGCGCCCAGCAAAGCTGTTCGGCGACAGCAAGGCGGGGCAGAAGGTCGGCGCGGTTCACCCGCACCTTGCCGCATATCCTGAAATGATCATCGAAAAGTTCGAGGGCGGCGCCCTCGACGCCATCGATTTGGTGTTCGCCGCACTTCCTCACGGGTACAGTCAGCGGATCGCCGCGGCCATCCTCGACGCCGGCATTCCCTTCGTCGATCTCGGCGCGGACTTCCGGCTGAATGACGTTGCCGCGTACGAACGCTGGTACGGTCACCCGCACCAAGCGCCGGAGCTCATCGGCTCGTTCGTTTACGGCATTCCCGAGCTGAATCGCGACGCCATCCGAAATGCGAAAGCTGTCGCTGCCGCAGGCTGTTATGCGACCGCTGCGATCCTCGCGCTCAAGCCGCTGGTCGATGCGGGACTGGTCGAACCCGACAGCATCATCGTCGACGCCGCTTCGGGCGCAAGCGGTGCCGGCCGCGAAGCGAAGGAAGCAACCGCCTTCAGCACGGTCGACGGAAGCTTCTGCGCCTACGGGCTACTCAGTCACCGGCACACGGCCGAGATGGAAATGGCGCTTGGCGGAACGGTGCTGTTCACCCCGCACCTCGTGCCGATGACCCGCGGCATCCTCGCGACTTGTTACGCGACGGCCGCGGGTCCTTGCGAGCCGCTGCAAGTGCTGGCCGATGCTTATGCAAACGCGCCGTTCGTCCACGTCGCCGACCAGCCACCCGCGACCAAGTGGGTCAGCGGCTCGAACGGAGTCCAGATGACCGCCCGTTACGACGAGCGCACCAATCGCGTCCTCGCGCTCTCGGCTATCGACAATCTCGGCAAGGGCGCGGCCGGCCAGATGATTCAGTGCGCAAACTTGATGCTCGGCCTCGAGGAGACGGCCGGGCTCACAACGATCGGAGTTTACCCATGAGCGTCACCGCGGCCGAAGGGTTCGTCGCCGCCGGATGCCACGCGGGCATCAAGCGGCGGCGTTTCGACATGGCGATGATCGCCACCGAGGACCGGCAGCCGGTCGCCTGCGCGGCGGTGTTCACGCAGAACAAGTTCGCAGCGCCGCCGGTCGAGCTCGACCGCGAGGCGCTGCGCAAGAACGGCGGCCGCGCTGCGGCGGTGATCGTCAACTCCGGCAACGCGAACGCCGGTACCGGCGAGCAGGGCATGCGCGACGCGAAGGCGATGGCCGCCGAGACCTCGCTCACGCTCAACGTCGGGGTCGGCGACGTGCTGGTCTGCTCCACGGGGATCATCGGCACGCCGCTGCCGATGGAGCCGATCCTCCATGCGACTCCGAAGCTCGCGAACAAACTGTCGGTCGACGGTGCGGAAGATGCGGCGCGCGGGATCCTGACGACCGATCACAATCCCAAACAGGTCGTCATACACGCCTCGACCTTCACGCTCGGCGGCATGGCCAAGGGCTGCGGAATGATCGCGCCGAACATGGCGACCATGCTCGCCTTTCTAACGACCGACGCCGACGTGCCGCGCGAGCTGATGCAGAAGATCCTGCGCGAGGCGTCGGCCGCGACCTTCAACACGCTGAACGTCGACGGCGCGACATCGACTAACGACACGGCGATGCTGCTCGCGTCGGGCAAGCGCGGACCGGCCGATCTCGATGAGTTCGCGAGGGCAGTGTTCGCTGCATGCGACGAGCTGACGATGAAGATGGCGCGGGACGCCGAAGGCATGACGCGCATCGCGCGACTTACCGTCAGCGGCGCCGCCAACGACAACGAAGCCCGGATCGCGGCGAAGAACATCGTCGAGAACAATTTGGTGAAGTGCAGCTGGTATGGCGGCGATCCCTATTGGGGCCGGTTGATGGCTGCGGCCGGCTCGGCCGGCGTGGAGCTCGACGTCGCGCATTCCCGCGTCGCTTACGGCGGAATCGTCGTCGCGAAGGGCGGCGCGGGTATCGAGCATGACGGGATCGCCCTCGCCCGCCACATGATGGGCGACGAGGTCGACATCGAGGTGCATCTCGGCGCGGGCAAGGCTTCGGCCAGGATGATCGGGATCGATCTTGGCCCCGGCTACATCAAAGAGAACTCGAAAACGTCATGACGAGCGATCTCTCTCCGGCAGAGACCGCGCACGTCCTCGTCGAGGCGCTGCCCTACATCCGCCAGTTCGCCGGCAAGTCGATTGTCGTGAAACTGGGCGGCGCAGCGATCGATCGTGAATCCGATCTTGCACTTGCGCAGGACGTGCTGCTGCTGCGCAGCGTCGGCGTGCGCTGCGTGCTGGTCCATGGCGGCGGCCCGCAAGTGGACACGATGCTGCGCCGGGTCGGCAAGGAGCCCGAGTTCAAGGACGGACTGAGAGTCACCGACGCCGAAACGCTCGAGATCGTCCGCATGGTTCTGGTCGGCAAGATCAACCGCGAGTTCGTGGCGACCATCAACGGGCAGGCGGGGGAGGAACCCGTCGCCGTCGGCGTATCGGGCGAGGATGCCGGGTTGCTGACCGTGACACCGGCGGATTCGGCGTTCGGCTTCGTCGGCAATGTCACGCAGGTCCGCGCCGAGCTGATCCACCGCCTGCTTGACGACGGTCTCACGCCGGTGATCTCGACGGTCGGCGCGAACGCGGACGGCCAGCCCTATAACGTCAACGCCGACGAAGCTGCGCGAGCGATCGCCGTCGCGATGAAGGCCGAAAAGATCGTCTATCTGACCGCGGTTCCAGGCCTTCTCCAAGATCCGGCGGACGAGAGCACACTGATCCCGCGCCTCACCTCCGCCGAGCTTCGCGACCGCATCGATCACGAAAGCGTTGGGAAGGGTATGATCCCCAAGCTCATGGCTTGTGCCGACGCGGTCGACCAGGGCGTCGGCTTCGCGCACATCATCGACGGCCGCGTCCACCATTCGCTGCTGATCGAATTGCTCACCGACCATGGCGTCGGCACGATGGTGCGCAAGGAGCAGAGCTGGTGAGGCACCTGCTCTCGATCCGCGATCTCAGCGCTCCGGACCTGGAATGGATTCTCGCCGCCTCTGAGCAGCCGGCGCCGCGCGTGCTTCGGGACAAGGGTGTTGCGCTCTATTTCGAGAAGCCGAGCGCACGCACCCGCAACTCGATGGAGCTGGCAGCGGCTCAGCTCGGCGGCCATCCGGTGTATCTGCAGCCGGCCGAGCTCGGCATCGGCAGCCGCGAGAGCGTCGCCGACGTGACGCGCACCCTTGCCTGCTACCACGCGATCATAGCCGCCCGAGTGTTCGACCACGGACTGCTCGAGCAGATGGCCGCAGTGAACGCCGCGCCCGTGCTCAACATGCTGTCGGGTACCGACCACCCGCTGCAGGCCCTGGCCGACCTCCTGACCATCAAGCAGCTGCTCGGCCGCCTCGAATGTGCACGCGTCGCCTTCATCGGGGAGGGCAACAATGTTGCGCAGTCGCTCGCGGAAGCGTGCGCCTTGGTTGGCACCGAATTCGTCATCGCCAGCCCCGACGGACACGGCCTGGACGGCGCCGTCGAGAATCCACACGAAGCAGTCGAAGGCGCCGACATCATTTACACGGACGTCTGGGTCTCGATGGGCGGTGAGGACAGCGATGAGCGGCGCGCCTTATTCAAGCCGTACCAGGTCGATGAAGCGCTGATGGCCCGGGCGCCGAACGCCTGGTTCATGCACTGCCTCCCCGCGCGCCGCGGCGAGGAAGTGGCCGCGCCGGTGATCGACGGGCGGCACTCGGCGGTCTGGCGCCAAGCCGAGAACCGCATGCATACGGCGCGCGGCGCCATGCTTTGGATGTTGGAACACGCATAATGACCAAGAAGAAGATGAAGGTCGTGCTCGCTTATTCGGGCGGGCTCGACACCTCGATCATTCTGAAATGGCTTCAGACCGAATATGACGCGGAGGTTGTCACCTTCACTGCTGACCTCGGCCAGGGCGAGGAGGTCGAGCCGGCGCGGCGCAAGGCCGAGATGCTCGGGGTTCGACCCGAGAACATTTTCATCGAGGATCTGCGCGAGGAGTTCGTCCGCGACTTCGTCTTCCCGATGTTTCGCGCGAACACGCAATACGAAGGCGATTATCTGCTCGGCACGTCGATCGCCCGGCCGCTGATCGCCAAGCGCCAGATCGAGATTGCGCGGCAAGTGGGCGCGCACGCCGTCTGTCATGGCGCGACCGGCAAGGGCAACGACCAGGTCCGCTTCGAGCTTGGTTACTACGCGCTGGAACCGGACGTGAAGGTGATTGCCCCGTGGCGCGAATGGGAGTTCGCCAGCCGCGAGGCGCTGCTCGACTTCGCCGAGAAGCACCAGATCCCGATCGCCAAGGACAAGCGCGGCGAAGCGCCATTCTCGATCGACGCGAACCTGCTGCACTCGTCATCCGAGGGGAAGGTGCTCGAGGATCCGGCGGCGGACGCACCGGAATATGTCCACCAGCGCACGATTTCGCCCGAGGACGCGCCGGACAAGGCGACCGTCATCACCATCGATTTCGAGAAGGGTGACCCGGTGGCGATCGACGACCAAAAGCTGTCGCCGGCGGCGCTTCTGACCAGGCTCAACCGGCTTGGTCACGACAATGGTATCGGCCGCCTCG
>DATMHG010000131.1:0-12989 GCA_035555035.1 Sphingomicrobium sp. | reverse complement strand
GCCCGAGCTGTCGCGATCGACCTGTCGAAGAAGGATGCCGCGGCGAAGCTGATGGCCGACATCGAAGCGGCCGGCGAAGCGGTGGAGATCCTCGTCAACAATGCCGGCTTCGGACTGATCGGCCGCTTCGCCGAGCTGGACGCGAAGCGCGAGCGGCAGATGATCGATCTCAACGTTGGAACGCTGACCGACCTCTGCCGCGCGGTCGCTCCGCAGATGATCGCATGTAAGTCGGGCGCGATTATCAACGTCGCCTCGACGGCTGCATTTCAGCCGGGACCGAGTATGGCGGTCTATTTCGCAACCAAGGCCTTCGTCCTTTCCCTGAGTGAGGCGCTCCACGAGGAATTGAAGCCGCACGGGATTACGGTCAGCTGCCTTTGTCCCGGTCCTACGAGGACCGAGTTCGGCGAGGTCGCAGGTTTCGGCGGCAACGCTATGTTCGACCGCATTGCGATGGACGCTGCCGACGTCGTCGAAAAGGGGCTCAAAGGCTTGGACGCCAACCACGCGGTCGTGGTCACGGGCTGGATCAACAAGCTGGGCGCCGCAAGCACACGGTTCGTGCCGCGCTCCCTCGTTCGTAAAATCGCCGGAGCCATCAAATATTGACTGCTTGAACCGAAGTACGTGCGGCCGCAGTGTGACCGCGCCGGATCACCTGCGTCGTGGAGGTGATGATGCGTTTTCGTCTCGTGTTGCCGCTCGCTGCACTGGCTCTCGCCGGATGCGTGAGCTTTCCGAGCGTGCCGAAGGAAGCCGACCAGAATCTGATCGACGCAGCGTGGCCGTATGCACTCCTGTCATACAACGCCTATCACGACGGGCCGCCGGCCTTCCGCCTTCCATGGCGATTCGCTCGGGTCGACGCCGTCCCCAATGATGACATTGGACTTGCCTACGACGTGTATCGCGAACGGCGCTCGGACGGCGACTATCTCGTGTTCGCCTTTCGCGGCACCGAGAAACCGGATGATGCATCGGTATGGACGAACTGCGACTGGCTTTACGGGAATTTTCGCACCGATCAGCAAAGGCGCGCGGAAGCGGTGGTCCGAAAATATGACTCGGGAGTCCCGCCGGACCATCTGATCTTCGCAGGGCATTCGCTGGGCGGCGGCATCGCCACCCACCTGTCCTATATCTTTCCGGGCAGCAGCATCTACGTGTTCGATACGTCACCGCGCGCTGACAAGCCGTCCGGCTATGTGCTGACGAACACGGATCGATTACCTTACCGCAGGACGGCAGTAGCGCAGCGGTTCGAGGCGTTGAGATTCGTACGCCTGTTCGGGAACGAGCCGCGAGAATATTCGCTGCCGGTCGAATGCATGCACGGAAGCCCGCTCGATCGGCACGCGATGCGTCCCCTCGCCATTTGTCTCACGCGTCTTGCTGCGGCGGGCACGTATAACGCGATCGGCTTGGAGGCGATGGACACCATCCGGAACAATCCCGAACTCTTCTCGCGGATGCCTCCGCCCATCACTTCGAGCAAGCCCCCAACTTGCGAGAAAAAGCGTTCGCACTAGCCCTGGTCAGACGCCCGCTCTTTTCTTCGGTCAGTCCGGTCCCACATTTGAACTTCACGAAGGTGCCGCCGTTACGTATCCGGCATCGGACGCGGGGCAGGAGCAAGCATGGCCGACACCGATACGATCGACCGAGTGAAATCGCGTAAGGTCCAGGTCGCGAGCCTTCCGCCGGCGGATAGCGGCCGCGGCTTTGCGCGATTGCCTGACAAGCTGATGGACGAGCTCGGCCTCAGCGAGGGCGATGTGATCGAGATCGTCGGCCGGCGCTCGACTGCTGCCCGCGCAATCCGGCCCTACGGCGAGGACGAAGGCATCGACATCATCCGGCTCGACGGTCTCCAGCGCGCCAATGCCGGCGTCGGCTCGGGCGATTTCGTCGAGGTGCGCAAGACGGAGTCGAAGCCTGCCAACCGCGTGGTCTTCGCGCCGGCTCAGCCCAACGTTCGGCTGCAGGGGTCGTCCGACGCCTTGAAGCGCACCTTCTCCGGCCGGCCGCTGGTCGAGGGCGACACCGTCGCGACCACCGGGCACCAGCGCATCAACGCGGACATGCCCGAGAACATTCGGCAGATGCTGAACGCGCCCGCCTTCGCGCTTCAGGAACTGAAGCTCGTTGTCGTCACGACCACGCCCAAGGGGATCGTCCACATCGACGCCAAGACGGCGGTCGAGCTGCTGCCGGAATATACGGGCGCGCCCGACGGACAGCGCCGCGCCGACGTCACTTACGACGACCTCGGCGGCATGCGCGACACGATCGACGGCCTGCGCGAGATGGTCGAGCTCCCCTTGCGTCACCCCGAGCTGTTCCAGCGCCTCGGCGTCGACCCCCCCAAGGGCGTGTTGCTCCACGGCCCTCCAGGCACCGGCAAGACTTTGCTCGCGCGCGCCGTCGCCAACGAGAGCGCCGCCAGGTTCTTCGCGATCGCCGGCCCCGAGATCATGGGTTCGGCTTACGGTGAGAGCGAACGGCGGCTGCGCGAGGTATTCGAGCAGGCCGCGCAGTCGGCGCCCTCGATCATCTTCATCGACGAGATCGACTCGATCGCGCCCAAGCGCAGCCAGGTGACGGGCGAAGCGGAGAAGCGGCTCGTCGCCCAGCTGCTGACCCTGCTCGACGGGATGGAGCCCCGGCAGAATACCGTTGTCATAGCCGCCACAAATCGCCCCGAGGCGCTCGACGAAGCCCTTCGCCGTCCCGGCCGTTTCGACCGCGAGATCGTGGTCGGAGTCCCCGACGAGCCCGGCCGCCGCGAGATCCTTGGGATCCACACGCGCGGCATGCCGCTCTCGCCCGACGTCGACCTCGATGGGCTTGCCCGCCGCACTTACGGGTTCGTCGGCGCGGATCTCGCCGCTCTGACGCGTGAGGCGGCGCTCGAGGCCGTGCGGCGCATCATGCCCAAGATCAACCTCAGCGAACAGGTGATTCCGAATGAGATCCTCGACGCGCTCTCGGTCGAGTTGCGCGACTTCGACAACGCCCTGAAGCGCGTCCAGCCCTCGGCAATGCGCGAGGTGATGGTCGAAGCGCCGACCATCGGCTGGGACGATATCGGCGGGCTCGACCAAGCACGCGACCGCTTGAAGGAAGGCGTCGAGCTTCCGCTCAAGCATCCCGAAGCCTTCCGCCGTCTCGGCATCCGGCCCGCGAAGGGATTCCTGCTTTATGGCCCCCCGGGCACTGGCAAGACCCTGCTCGCCAAGGCCGCGGCGCGCGAGAGCCAGGCGAACTTCATCGCCACCAAATCGTCGGACCTGTTGAGCAAATGGTACGGCGAGAGCGAGCAGCAAATCGCCCGCCTGTTCAACCGCGCCCGCCAGGTTGCGCCGACCATCATCTTCATCGACGAGCTCGACAGCCTGGTGCCGATGCGCGGCGGAGGCCTCGGCGAGCCGCAGGTCACCGAGCGCGTGGTCAACACGATCCTCGCCGAGATGGACGGGCTCGAGGAGTTGCAGAATGTCGTCGTAATCGGTGCGACCAACCGGCCGACGCTGATCGACCCGGCGCTTCTTCGGCCGGGCCGCTTCGACGAGCTGATCTACGTGGGAACGCCCGACACTGCGGGGCGGCGGCGGATTCTTGCGATCCACACGCGGCGGATGCCGCTGGCCGATGACGTCGACCTCGAGAAGATCGCGCAGCACACGGACCGCTTTACCGGCGCGGACCTCGAGGACCTGGTGCGCCGGGCCGGACTGACGGCACTTCGCCGCGGCCTCGATGCCGGCAAGGTGACGATGGAAGATTTCGAGACCGCGCTTGCGGAAACGCGAGCGTCGGTGACTCCCGAGATGCTCGAGGAATATGCGCGCATCGAGGAGACCCTGAAGAGCGATGCGACGCGCCCGCTGGGTGGCATCGGCTTCGTTCTTCCAGGAATGCTTCACCCGCGCGCGGGGGGCAAGGAGAGCTAGTCGCTGAGGCGGCTTCGGCCGACGATCGCAAGGCCCACCAGCAGCGCCGCGAAAGCAACGAACGGCAAGTCATGGCGCCATTCGTAGAGGCTGATGCCGAGCGTCGGTGCGAGCACGTAACTGATACCGTTGGCTGCGGTGATGACGCCCGCCACGGCGCCCTGCTCCGCCAGAGGCACCGCGAGCGATGCTCCTGCAGTAAAGCCCGGCCGCGTGAAACCGAAGCCGAGCGACGCCAAGGCAAAACCGAGCGTGATTCCATAAAGGTCCCGCGCGCCCATCGTCCACATGAGCCCCGCGGCCGCGATCAGCGCGCCCCACAGGATGAGCGCACGCGGGTTGAGCGCGAGGCGCGGTATCAGTCCCCATTGCGCGCCAAGAGTCGCGACCGCTCCCGCCATCATCACGATCGAAATCGGCCCTTCAGACCCGGAAGGCGTCAGGTGCAGCCGATCGATGATGAAGAAGCCGAGACAGGTCAGCGTGGCCGCCTGCGCGTGGCCGGCAACGACACCAGCCACGATCCATGGGCGGATTCGCGGGTCGGTCCATTTTAGGCGCCCGCGCCGGTGGGGCGCCGTCGCGGCGACAATGCTCGCGCCCGTCGGCGGGGTGGCAAGCGATGGATAGCTCATCGCCGCTCCACGCCCAACCTTACGGCCGGTCTTGTCGTCGGGAAGCCAGCGGACGATCGACAGCACGACGACGAGCGCGATCGCAGCGAACGCGAACAAAGGCCCCGCGAGCCCGAGCACGGGCAGCACGAACAGCGGCGCAACGGCCGGGCCGATGATCGTGCCGAGACCAAAGGAGGACGACAAAGCCGAGAGCGCCGCGACCCGCCCGCCGCGCCTGGTCTTCGACGCGAGATAGGCCTGCGTCGCGGACGGCGTCGCGCAACCGAAGCCGCCGTAAATGGAGCGAAACAAAGCGAACAGGCCGAAGGTCAGCGCACCGCCGATCCAGCCCTTGAGCCCCGCGAACAGCGCAATTCCGCACAGCAGCATCGAAACGATGAAGCCGCTCACACCCATTACAGCCAGCGTCTTGCGACCATGATGGTCGCTCTTCTCGGCCCAATACGGTGCGAGCGCGACCCACAGCACCGCCGACCAGGTGTAAGCGACGGCGACATAGACATCGGCGATCCCGATCTCGCGGCCGATCGCTGGCATCACCGACTGCAGCGCCGTGTTGCCGGACGATGCGACCAGCATCGCCGAATAGAGCAGAAAAAAATGCGTCGGCGTCAGCGCCGTGGCGCCGACGCTGCGCTTGCGTGCAATAGAGGCCACGATCCGGGCTTAAGCGCCGCTCAGCACAAGCGAAACCTCTTCGTCGCAAGAATGGCGCGCTTCGCAGATCGTCCGGAGGCGACGGAGAACTAGCAGCGTTCCGTAACTTGCCAATCGGCGCGGCATTTGCCAACGCTCGCCACCTTCCGCCCAACGGAGCATTCATGTCCTCTTCCTCAGCGCGAACGATGAAAGCACCGCGGCGGCTCGCGCGCCGGCGTGACCGCCGTTCGCCGAGCCCCCGCTGGCAGTTCCTCCGCGGCTTCCTCAAGAACCCGGTGATGGTCGGCTCGATCATCCCCTCGAGCCGCATTTTGATCGACAAGATGCTGGAGCCGGTCGACTGGCCGAACACGAAGCTGTTCATCGAATATGGTCCCGGAGTCGGCACCTTCACGCGCCCGATCCTCGAGCATCTTGGCCCAGACTCGACGCTCGTGACGATCGACACCAATCCGGACTTCACCCGCTACCTCAAAGAATCGATCGACGACCCGCGTCTCGTGGCCGTCACCGGCTCGGCCGCCGATGTCGAGAAGATCCTGGCCGACCGCAGCCTCGGCTCGGCCGATTATGTCCTGTCAGGACTGCCCTTCTCCACTCTTCCGCCGGGTATTGGGGACGAGATCGCCGAGGCGACCGCGAATGTGATCCGCCCCGGCGGGGCATTCCTGGTCTATCAGTTCAGCCCCAAGGTGCGCTATTTCATCCAGCCGCATTTCGAGCCGATCAAACGCGGCTTCGAGTGGATCAACGTGCCGCCGGCGACGCTGTTCTGGGCGTATAAGGGCGAATAGCTCCTCCCTATCGCGCAGCGTTGGGGAGGGGGACCATCGAACGAAGTTTCGATGGTGGAGGGGTCGGCGCCTACGCGTGCCGCGAGGAGCTTTACCTCTCCAACCTGAAGTTGAGGCGGCGCGTGACTGTATAATCCATCGTCGTCACGAGGAAGGCCGACAGCGCCCACTTGATCCGCCGCCACAAGTTCGCCCTCCGCTTGTGGAACGCCGGCGAGATCCATTTGCTGTCCGCGATCTCGTGCTCGACATATTTACGCATCGCGTCGGCAAAGGCCGCATCCTTGATCCGCAACATGATCTCGAGATTGAGATAGAAGCTGCGGAAGTCGAAGTTCGACGAGCCGATGTGCACCACGTCGTCGACGATCGCGAGCTTCGTGTGCAGCTTGGCGTGCTGGTATTCGTACATGTCGACATGGCGCCGCAGCAGACGGCTGTAGCTGTGCCGAGCGGCTGCGATCGTGGCGGTATTGTCGGACTTGGCGGCGGTGACGATCCGTGCGCGCCCGCGCATCCCGAGCCGACCGATGCGGCGGAGCATGGCTCCCGGCGGAGCGAAATAAGCCATCACCATGTCGAGCCTACGGCCCCGCCGAATGTCGCGGCCGATGCTTCGCCACCAGCTGTTGCGCATGCTCAAAGGGCCAGTGAACTTCCACTGCAGCGGTCCGCGCCATTCGCTATATTCGGCCACCGTTCGGCGCAGCGTCCGCAGCTTCGGGCGCTTGCGAGTCGTCCAGCCGAAAAGAAAGTCGAAATAGCGGCTGGCCTGCTGGACCTCTGGCCCCCGGACGCGCAGCCACAGGTCGCGCCAATGGCCCGGGCCGCGGTCGCTCATGTAGGTATCGTCGATATTTGCGCCACCGATGATCGCAACTCGATCATCGGCAATCGCCAGCTTTTGGTGGTTTCGTAGAAGGTAACTCCGCCCGTAGGCCGGGTTGAACACGCAATGTTCGCCGCCGCTCTCATCGAGCACCGTGAAAAAGTCGGCTGGGGCGGCCGAGCCGAAGCCGTCGATCAGCAGCTTTACTTTCACTCCGCGGCGTGCGGCGTCGACAAGCGCGTCGCGCACCCGCTCGCCGACAGGGTCGGGATTGAACATGTAGAAGAGCAATTTCACGCTCTCCTGCGCGTCGCCGATCAGATCGAGGATGGCGCGCAAGCGCCCCTCGCCGGTCTCGATTACTTCGAGCAGATTGCCGGCGACCTCGGCGCGAATGGCGACATCGGCTGCAGGCGCGGCTTCGACGAGAGCATCGGACACGCGTCCGATGTGCCGCGCCTGAGACGGCGCCGCAAGCAGCGGGACAAAACCGCGCCTTATGCTAGGCTTGGCGAATGGCCAGTTGGTTCGGGAACAGCGACGTCATCGATGTGATCCAGTGGGCAATCCGGCTCGGCATGCTGGCGGTGGTCCCCTTCCGGCGCAGCTCGGCCGCTGCGCGCAGTTGGCTGCTGTTGATCTTCTTCCTGCCCATTCCTGGACTGCTGCTGTTTCTCCTGATCGGCTCGCCGCGCTTCCCGGCTTGGCGGGTGGAGCGGTTCAAGCAGATGCGCGAATTCCTTCGCGCGCTTGCAGAAAGACTGCGCTCGCGCAACGCCGTGCCGGACGAGCGTTCCGAGGTGACGTCGCTGGCGGAGCGGCTCGGTTATCTTCCGGCGGTCGAGGGAAACAGCGTCGAGCTCCTCGACGATTATGACGGCGCGGTGGCGCGGCTGATCGCGGACATCGACGCCGCCAGAAGCCACGTGCGCATCCTGACCTATATCTTCGCGGACGACGAGGTCGGTTGCCGAGTGATCGACGCGCTCGGACGCGCCGTTGCCCGCGGTGTCGCCTGTCATGTGCTCGTGGACGTCGTCGGCTCGCACAAATGGGTCCGGAGGACGCTACGCCTGCTCAACGAAAAAGGCGTGAACGCGCGCGCCGCGCTGCCATTCCGGCCCCTTCGCCACCGCACCCGCCGCGACATGCGCAACCATCGTAAACTGTTCATCATGGATGGCGAAATCGGCTACGCCGGGTCGCAGAACATCGTCTGCCGCGATTTCCGGTCCGGCGTCGTCAATCGCGAGCTCGTCGCGCGGGTGACGGGTCCGGCGGTCGCCGAAATGTCCGCCGTCTTCCTCACCGACTGGTATCTCGAGACGGAGCAGCTGCTCGAGAACGAGCCGCCAATTCCAACGTCGTCCGGCAAATGCACGGTGCAAGTACTGCCGAGCGGCGCCGATTATCCACTCGAGGGTTTCCAGACCCTGCTCACGTGGCAGGTCGACCGCGCACAGCGCGAGGTCGTCCTCGTCACGCCTTACTTCATTCCCGACGACAGCCTCGTCTCCGCAATGAGCACGGCGGTCGTTCGCGGAGTCGATGTGCGCGTCATCGTTTCGAAGGTGGTCGACCAGCCGTTCGTGAACCTCGCGCAATGCTCCTATTACGATCAGCTTCTCGCCTGCGGAGTTCGCATTCATCCCTACCGCGATTACCTGCTGCACGCGAAGGCGGTGCGGATCGACGATGAGCTCGGGATCATCGGATCGAGCAACGTCGACATCCGCTCGTTCCAGCTCAACGAAGAGGTCAGCCTGCTGCTGATCGACGGCGGCAGCCTGGGGCGGCTCCGCGAGATCCAGGACAGTTACCTAGCCGCGAGCGACGAGGTACATCTCGACGAGTGGCGCAGGCGCAGCGCGCTTCGCAAGTTCGCAGAAGCAATGGCGCGGCTGGTCGGACCCTTATTGTAAGCGCGCGGTCCTTTTGACTCATTGAGTGCAACGGGCCATCCTTTGCCGCCGGGGTTGTCCACAATTCGATCAAGGAAGCTGTATGCGTCGCCTGTCTTTCGCTCTAACCGTCGCGGCCCCGATGATTGCAGCCGCGGCGCCTTCCGAAGCGCAAGTTCAGGACGATCCGTACATCTGGCTCGAGGAAGTGTCCTCGCCGAAGGCCATGGACTGGGTGAACGCCCACAATGCGCGCACCACCTCCGCGCTCGAGGCCGATCCGCGCTACCGGCATTATTATGAGCAAGCGCTCGACATCGCCGAGGCCAAGGACCGCATCCCCGTCGGCGAGTTCATCGGCGGGCAGGTCTACAATTTCTGGCAGGACGCCGATCACGTCCGCGGCATCTGGCGCCGCACGAGTCTTGCGAGCTACTCGACCGGCAAGCCCGACTGGGAAACTGTGCTCGACATCGACGCCCTCGCGGCGAAAGAGAAGGCGAACTGGGTGTGGAAGGGCGCGCAGTGCGCCCGTCCGCTCGAGCGCCGCTGCCTGATCAGTCTCTCCGACGGCGGCGAGGACGCGGTCACCGTCCGCGAGTTCGACCTCAAGACGAAGAGCTTCGTGCATGGCGGCTTCGTGCTTCCGAAGGGCAAGCAGGACGCCAGTTGGGAGAATGAGAACAGTATCCTCGTCTCGCGCGAGTGGAAGCCGGGCCAGCTGACCAAGTCGGGCTATGCCTACATCATCAAACGCCTGAAGCGCGGTCAGCCGCTGTCTTCGGCGGTGCAGATCTTCCGGGGCACGAAGAACGACGTGTCCGCCTCGTCGGCGGTACTGCGTGACTCGCAGAACCGCACGCTTCCGCTCGTGTCTGAGTCAACTGACTTCTGGCATTCGAAGACGTTCCTGATCGGACCCAAGGGCGTGCGCCGCGCGGCGATCCCCGCAAAATCCCAGTTCGTTGACCTGGTCGGGGGACGCGCGATCATCCAGTCGCAGGAGGAATGGACGCCTGCCGGAGCGAGCAAGGGATATCCCGCCGGCTCACTGTTCTCGGTCGACCTCGCGCAGCTGAAGGTAAATCCCGCCAAGCTCAAGCCGACACTGATCTACACTCCGGGCCCGCGCGAGGCGCTGCAGGGCGCCACCGCCTCCAAGGACATGCTGCTCGTCTCGATCCTCGACAATGTACGCGGCCGGGCCTTGCTGTTCCGCCCGGGGCCGAACGGAAGCTGGACGCACTCGGCGCTCGACCTGCCGGACAATTCCACGATCGGCATCGCCGACGCGAGCCGCAAGGACGATCAGGCGCTGCTGACGGTCACCAGCTTCCTGACGCCGCCGTCCCTCTGGGTGGCGGATGCGGCGAAGGGGACCGCGACCGAGATCTACCGCCAGCCGGCGAAATTCGACGCCTCCAATCTGATTGCCGAACAGCAGGAGGCGACCTCGACCGACGGCACCAGAATCCCTTACTTCCTCGTCCACCGCAAGGACATCAAGCTCGACGGCAACAACCCGACTTTGCTTTATGCTTATGGCGGGTTCGAAGTGGCGCAGACGCCCACCTATTCGCCGGCGACCGGCAAGCTGTGGCTCGAGAATGGCGGCGTCTATGTCCTCGCCAATATCCGCGGCGGCGGCGAGTTCGGGCCGGCCTGGCATGAGGCTGGACTAGGGACCAAGCGGCAGATCATCTACGACGATTTCGCCGCCGTCGCCCGCGACCTCATCTCCAGCGGAGTGACGAGCCCGCGCCGGCTCGGAATCCGCGGCGGCTCCAACGGCGGCCTGCTCATGGGCGTCGAGTTCACCCAGCATCCCGAGCTGTGGCACGCCGTCGTCATCGACGTGCCGCTGCTCGACATGATCCGCATCTCGAAGATCGCCGCCGGCGCGTCATGGGAGGGCGAATATGGCAGCGTCGAGGATGACCCCGCGGTGCGCGCCTTCTGGGAGAAGACGTCGCCCTACCAGAACCTGCGCAAGGGCACGGCCTATCCAATGCCGTTCATCTTTACCACGACCAAGGACGACCGCGTCGGTCCGCAGCATGCCCGCAAGTTCGCTGCGCGGATGGAGCAGATGGGCCTCCCCTTCTATTATTACGAGAATACCGAAGGCGGCCACGCGGCCGGCGCGAACTTGAAGCAGGTCGCCCGGACCAGTGCTCTCGAGATGATCTATCTCACGCGCATGCTGATGGACTCGACGCCGGGCTCCCCCGCCAATGTCGCGGCCAAGTAGCCAATACGCTTTCGTTGACTTGTCGGATGTGCGCAGGCTATTGGCGCGCCCTTCCTGACATCCCATATTCCTGCCTTGGAATAGTTTTGCGGAGCGACTGATGGCGCGCGTTACGGTTGAAGATTGCGTAGACAAGGTCTCGAACAGGTTCGATCTCGTCCTGTTCGCGGCGCAGCGTGCGCGCCAGGTTTCGGGCGGCGCCGACCTCACGATCGATCGCGACCGCGACAAGAACCCGGTCGTGGCGCTGCGCGAGATCGCCGAAGAGACGGTGAAGCCGAAGGAGCTTCAGGAAGCGATCGTCACCAACCTGCAAAAGGTTCGCGTGGACGAAGAGGACGAGACCGAAGAGTTGTCCTCGCTCAGCGAAGCCGCCGAGGCGCTGCGCCTCACCGCCGCCGCTCCGCCGCGCCCGACCCCCTCGGGCGGGGATTACGAGTAACCACTAGAACCGGTCGGGGGCCGGCGTTACACCGGCCTCATGGTTCCCTTTTCGTTCGCAGGTGAAACGTTCTTCGCGATGGCTGACGGCGCGCTGTTCTGGCCCGACCAGCAGGCGCTGCTCGTCGCCGATTTGCATCTCGAAAAGGCAAGCTGGTTCGCCCGGTTCGGCCAGTTCCTTCCGCCCTACGATTCCCACGCAACGCTCACCGCGCTCGCGGCAGCCGTCGAACAGACCGGCGCGAAACGGCTGTTCTGCCTCGGCGACAGCTTCCATGATCGCTTCGGATGCGACCGGCTTCCGGCCAGCGCCCGCGCGCTTCTGACCGAGCTGACCGATCGGCTCGACTGGACGTGGATCGTCGGCAACCACGACCCCGGCTTCGCCGATCATTGCGGCGGAAAGCTCGCCGACAAAATCGAGATCGCCGGAATCGTCCTGCGCCACGAAGCCGTGCGCGACGATCCCCGCCCGGAAATGTCCGGCCACTACCACCCCAAGCTCCGGCTGCACCTCAAAGGCCGGCAGGTCTCTCGCCGCTGCTTCGTGGTGTCGCCGACGAAGGTGATCCTGCCGGCTTTCGGCTCGCTGGCCGGCGGCCTCGACGCTCGTCATCCCGAAATCCTCGGCAGCATCGGAGCCAATGCGGCGGCTCTCGTCCCCGTCTCCGACCGCCTCCTTCGCTTCCCGCTTGCGGCTTAGTCAGCGGCCTTCAGCTCAATCGCCATCGCACCGCTCGGGCTGAGCAAAAGACGCGCGAGGCCCCTCGATCGTCTTCCGAAGGTCGCGGCCTGGAGCTCGTTGCGGGCCGCATGGCGATCGAACTTGAAGCCGCGGCCTTCCGCCGCCTCCTTCAGCCGATCGAGATGCTCGTCGAGATTGGCGATGCCCTCGTCCGGATCGAACCGCATCGTCTCTTCGAGGTCTCCTGCCACGCCTGTTTCATCTCCCGCCGGCCCGCAAAGCACAAGTCCCTCAAGATTGCGCAGGCCCACGGCTGTTCCTAAGCATGGACCATGACAGCCAGATTCACGCTAGTCGCGGCGGCACTCGCGACCCTATTGCCGGCAGCTGCAATGGCCCAACCCATCGATCCCAAGGTGCAGGCGCGCATCGACCGCATCCTCAAAGCGACCCCGCTCATCGACGGGCACAACGACCTCGCCGAGATCCTGCGCGAGAATTACGGCGGCAAGACCGAAGGCCTCGCCAGCGGCACGGACAAGTGGACGCCCAAGGCAGTGATGACCGACATGGCGCGGCTGGATCAGGGTCGCGTCGGCGGCCAGTTCTGGTCGGTCTTCATCCCGGCTGACGTCCAGGGCGACCGCGCGATCCGCAACACGCTCGAAGAGATCGACATCGTGAAGCGGTTCATCGCCGCTTATCCGCGCGACCTCGAGCAGGCCTACACCGCCGACGACGTAGTCCGGATCCACAAGACCGGCAAGGTCGCCTCGCTGATCGGCGTCGAGGGCGGGCACCAGATGGCGCACAGCTTCGCGGCGCTGCGCCAAT
>DATMHG010000130.1:0-12748 GCA_035555035.1 Sphingomicrobium sp. | reverse complement strand
GTTGTCATGCTTGAAGGTGACCTTGTCCGCGTTGAACGCGCCCCGAACCGTGTCGGCCAAGCTAGTGCCCACAAAAGAAATCGTGACCGTCCCGGTGTCCTCGTTGAGCGTCAGATCAAGCTCGTGCGTCTGGGACTTGTTGCTGCTTGAATCGTAATCAAGCTGACACTTCAGATAGACCGGCGCAGCTCCGGCAGCAGACGAGATCAATCCCAGCGCAATTGCAGCAACTCGATACATCAACCCCTCCTTCGTGAAAGACCGCGTACCGTATAAGATTAACAGGGACTAATAGTCCCTAGAGAATATATGCCCGACAGCGTTCCTTGCGCGGGTGCTGGATTGGCGGGCTATAGTGGGGGCGAACGTGCGGCGTGCTCGTCAGAAGGCGGGTCTCACGCAAGAGCAAGTGGCGCTCCAGGCATGACATTGACCTGACCTATGTTGGCGGCATCGAGCGCGGCCGTCGCAATCCAACGGTGCTGATACTCGTCCGCCTTGCAGCCGTACTGGATGTGGAACCTGCGTTTCTCCTTAGGCGAGGGCGTCAAACCGCCCCGCGCCCGAAGGCACGAGGCGGGCGGCGTCAGGACGAAGGAGAATCGTCCCCGCTACTGCGCCCGTTGGATTTGACGAGGAACGGTTCGCTATGCCTCGGCTCGGCACCTAAACCGAGCACAGGTGCACCGGTATCAAGCCGAACGGATCGCTCGCGCCATCGTGTAGAGGCTTGCGGCCGCGACCAAGGTCGACACCATGCCGAGGGTGAAGAAGGCCCAGGGCGGGATGACCAGCCAGTAGACGCCCATGAAGCCGGCGAGCAGGCTGCCGAGGAACTTGGCGATGTACCAGCCGCCCATCGCCATCGACGCGAAGCGCACCGGTGCGAGCGATTCGATGAGGGTCAGGCCAACTGGAATGACGAACAGCTCGCCGAGCGTCAGCAGCGCGAAATACGCGAAGACCCACAACGAGCTCACCCGGACGCCGTGCGGACCGCTCGCGAGCGCCGCCAGCACCATGACCAGCATGGCGGAGCTCGCGATGACGCAGCCGATGCTCATCCGGCGAAGCAGGTGGGAGGTAGTCTCCTTGCGGTTCCCGCGCCGCCAGATGCGGATCAGGATTGGCGTGCCGAGAATGATCAGCAATGGGTTGATCGACTGGAACCAGGTCGCGGGGATCGTCAGGCGCGTTCCGAACAGGGCGAGCGAGCGATCGGTGAAGTCGGACACCCACAAGGCGATCACGTTGCCGCTCTGCTCGTACCCAATGCGGAACAGCACGACCATCGCGACCATCAGCAGCAGGATCGCGATATGTTCGCGGATGACGGGCGCGGCGTCGGGCTGGGCTTCGGCGGCGAGCAAGGTCCGGTTCGGCTCGGGCGGAAGCAGGCGGAGGAAGCTGCAGTAGATCGCAAGGCCGATGGCCATGCCGACGCCGGCGGCGGTGAAGCCCCAGTGCCAGCCGTAGAGCTCCCCCAGCGTCCCACAGACGAGCGGCGCGAGGAGGCCGCCCAAATTGATGCCCATGTAATAGGCGCTGTAGGCGTAAGCTTTGCGCGGATCATCGTCGGCGTAGAGGCTGCCGACCTGGACAGCGAGCGGCGGGATGAAAAGGCCGTTGCCGAGCGCGACCAGGGCGAGCGCTGGAAACAGCAGGCTCTCGAACGCCATGGCGAAATGACCGAACATCATCATCCCTCCGCCGACGATCACGCTCGCGGTGCGGCCGAGCCACTTGTCCGCGATCAAGCCGCCGAAGAAGGGGCTGAAGAAGGCCGCCGCGCCATAAGCGCCGTAGATCAGCGATGATTTGGCCTGCGGGAAATGCAGCTGCTTGGTCATGTAATAGACGAGCAGCGCCTGGAGGCCGAAGAACGAGAATTCGGCCCACATCTGCGTCGTGAAAAGGACGGTGAGACCGGCCGGGTGGCCGAACAAGGTCCGGGCCGGCTTCACCGCCCTCGAGCTATCGCCGGCCCTTTGCACGAGTTCCTCAATAGTTGAGCGACGTCGTCAGCAGCCCCAGGTCCAGGCACAGCCACACGAGGAACGCCGCTGCAAGCGCGATCAGCACCGCCCAGATCGTCGCCCAGACGTGACGGCCGGGCGCAGTCGCGACGACGAAGGCATTCCAGATGGCCGCAAGCGTGCCGACGATCGCGACGATCAGGATCAGCTGCAGCAGCCGCATCCAGATGTCGATGCCACCGTTGAGCGCGGTCAGGTCGTTATTGACCTTGGTGAGCACGAGCAGCCAGCCAACGAGCAGCACGATGAACAGCCACGCTGTCGCCCGTGTCGCGCGATAGAGCTGCAGCGGCCGTCCGGTGACGTTCGCTTCATATTTGTAGCGTCGCCGCGTCCAGGCGACGACCGGCCAGCCGAGCGCCGCGACGACGACGATCAGCAACGCCAGGATGGCAACGGGCAGGATCCAGCCTGCGTTGAGCGAAGCCGGCGCCGGCAGGAACTCGATGATCGGCGCATAAGGCGTGATCGAGAACATCTTGATCCCGCCGTTCGGCTCCGGGATCGCCTGCAGGTAATCGCTGCCGTTCACTTCCTGCCACAACCACGGCTTCACTTCGCGCCACCGGCGCGGCGTGCCCGACGGGTCGGTGACCGAGGAAGCGACGAGGATGCCGTCCTTGTCCACCGCGACCTTCGTCTCGCCGAGCAGCGCGAGCATGCGGAACCAGTTGAATCCGCCCGCGCGGCTGCTGACGTAATGTCCGCTCATGACCGCGCCGTCGTGCTTGGCTGTGCTCGCAGTCGGCAGGTTCTGCGCGGGCGCCGGGAAGTAGCGATCGGTGAATTCCTGCAGCAGCTCCTCGCGCAGCGAATGCGCAGCGCCGCTCTTCCCGAGGCTGTTCATCGAAATGTACAGCCCAACATTCTTGTCGAGGAACAGGTGCAGGTCGGAGTGGAAGAAGACGGTGTCGCCACCATGACCGACGATGTTCAGGCCGTTGCGGTCCTCATGGTAGAAGCCGAGTCCCATCGCCGGCAGGTCCGGGAAGGGCTTGTTGGCGTTCGAATACATGAGCTGCGCGGTCGCCGGATTGATCAGCGTATGGTTAAGGTGGGCGATCATGAAGCGGCCCATGTCCGCTCCGGTAGAAGCGAGCGCGCCGGCCGGCGCCATGCCGATCACTTCATAGGGCTGAGGCTCGGCCGTGCCCGCTTTGTACGCCTTGGAGATGTCAGGCCGCAGCGCCGGCGGAAGCGGTTGATCGAACGTCGAATGAGTCATTCCCGCAGGCGCGAAGATGTGGCGTTGAATGTAGCTGTCGAACGGCTCGCCTGAGACGCGCCCGACGATGTAGCCGGCGACAGAAGCGCCATAGTTCGAATAGGCCGGCATCGAGCCGGGGGCGTAAATGCGCTCTGGAACCCAGCGTGACAGCACCTTGCCGAGCGGCTGCGGCTTCTTTTCGCCGAATTCGATCAGATACTTGGCGGTCTCCGCAAAGCCCGGCGTGTGCGTCATCAGGTTGCGTAGCGTGATCGGCTTGCCGTCTTTGGGCGGAATCTTGAAGTCGAGATAGGTGTTGACGTCCGCGTCGAGGTTCAGCTTGCCGGCCTGAACCAGCTGCATGACCGCGGTCCAGGTGAACAGCTTGGAGACGGAGCCGGGGCGGAAGAGAGTCAGGTTGGGGTCGACCGGCTTCTGAGCTTTCAGATCGGAATAGCCGAACCCGCGCATGGTGAGCGGTTGACCGTCCTTCACGACCACCACGACGGCGCCGGGAATATCGCCAGCCTTGAGTGCATAAGGCATGTAGCCGTCGAGCCAGGCGTCGACGTCGGCCTTGGTGAGATCATGCGGGCCGCCCGCGGTCGCCGAAGTTGCCGGCAGAGGTGACGCCGGGAGCACCGCGGCAGTCGGCTTTGTCGGCTGGAGCTGCGTCGGAGACTGGGCGCTTGCCGGAATTGCAACCGCCGCCGCGATCGCCACCAACCAACCGATTAACCGCATCGTGCAGCTCCTCTTAGTAATTGAACCCGAGCGTCAAGCCGATGGTGCGCGGGCGGATGATTCCGGTCCCGATCGCGCCGCCCGGGAACAGCGGGAATCCGGTGTCTGGCGATCCGCCGAAAACGCTTACGCCCGTCACCGACGTCACGCCATGACTGTTCCCGAGATTCTTGACATAGGCCTCGAGGTCGAAACGGCCGAAGTCCACGCCGGCGAAAACGTCAATCACATTGTATGGCCGGACGTGGCGCTGCCTGCCGAACGCCGCGACGAAATCTGAATCGAAGGTGGCGGTCTGGCCGGAAAGATGGCGAAAGGATGCGCCGAAATGCGCCCTCGTGCCGGGCGAGAGCCGCCAATGATAATCGCCGTTGAAGGCGATGCTGAATTTGGGCGTGAACGGCAATTGGTCGCCCCGCCTCCCTCCGACCGACGGCGGTGTATCGGCAGTCAGACGCGCGTTCGTGTAGGCCCCGTTCACGGACAGATCGAGGCCCGGGACAGGTCGCACCCCCGCGTTGAACTCAAATCCGTCGCTCTTGGCGGTTTTGCCGTTGGCGTTCACGCCGAAGCCCGACACGACGGTGAATATCTGGATGTTCTTCCAGTCGATGTGGAACGCGTCGGCATCGATGCTGAAGCGGTGATCGCTCGATTCCGCCTTCACGCCGGCTTCGTAGCTGACGACTGTATCGGAGTGGAAAATCCTCGGTACGTCGGGCGGAATCGGGACTCCGGCGGGGAGCACGTTCGGCCCACCCGGGCGGAAGCCCTTGGCCACTCGCACATAGAGAGATGTATTTTTGTTGGGCTTGAACTCGGGCGCGATCGAATAAGTGAACACGTTTTCCGCTGAGCGCGCGACCGGAAAATCGTTGTGGCCACCGGCGAGCGCACCATCGGTCACCTCGTGGGCCGTCTGCCGGTTGTGGCTGTATCGGCCGCCGACATCGAGATCGAATTGAGGCGCGAAATGGATGGTCGCGTTCGCGAACCCCGCCAGCTCGTGATATTTCGAAACTACGCTCGCGCTTCCTAGCGTCGTGTGGAGGATTGGCACCACGTCGATCGGAGTCAGGGTGCCCGGCTGGACTGCGACGAAGTTCTGATCGATCAGCCCGGTTTCGTTGGTGTAGTAAGCGCCGACCAGCCAATCGAGCAGGTGTGTCTGGTTGGCGAGGCGGACCTCCTGCGTGAACTTCTTGAGGTTCGTATCCTGCGCTTCGAGGAATTCATTCGGAGGTAGCCCGAATGCGAACTGCAGAAGCGGGCTCAGAGCGAAGGTGAAGTCGATCCGCTCGCGCTGCTTCTGGGTCTCGTAGCTGGTCGAGGTGGTCAGGTTCGCGAACCCGAGATCGAAAATCCCGGTGCCGTTGTAGATGCGATAGTGAAGATTCGAGAATTGCGGGATGAACTGCGACTGCGAAAGGCCATGCAGTGGCCTTAGCGTAACCGGGTCGGCTTCGATGATGCTCGGCGCGTTTGCGTCGATGTTCTGGGCGACCGCCGACAAACGAATGGATGCCGCATCGCTAGGCCGGAACAGCAGCGAGGCACGGCCGCCGAAGTCGCGGTCGCCGTTGATATTCCTGGCGTGATCCGAGCCTCCGGTGCCGATTGAATCGATGAAGCCCGCGTCCTTGCGGTAATTGCCTGAGGCTCGGAATGCGACTGTCGAGCTGAGCGGTACGTTCACGACCGCATCCGCACTATAGCCGAGAGGGCCGTCGCTGACGCTCTCGATACCTGCCCGCGCCCGCGCTTCGAATGCGCTTGTCGAGGGTGCATTGGTGATGAACTTCAAGACACCACCCAATGAGCTGGCGCCATAGAGCGTGCCCTGCGGTCCGCGCAGCACTTCGATCCGGCTGAGATCGAATGTGTCGAAATCGCCGGCAAGCACGGCCCCGTTGACTAGCCCACTGCTCGAACCGAACGGAGTTTCGTCGACATAGACGCTCACGGTTGAGGCGACGCCGCCCGTATTCACCCCGCGCAGGACGAGCCGTCCTTCGCCCGGCCGCGACTGATCCAGCTGCAGGCCTGGAATGAGTTTCAGATAATCCTGGAAGCTGCTGGCGTGCTGTTGCTCCAGCGTGGCTCCGGGAACCACTGTCACGGACTGCGGCACGTCGATCAAGACCTGCGGCCGCTTCTCCGCAGTGACAATGATGCTCTGATCGGCCTGGGCTTGCGGCGGCAGTTGTTGCGCATTTGTCGCCGGTTGATTGGCCGCCTGCGCAAATGCCGGGGCGCTCACGGCAAGCGTGCTTGCGCCGGCAAGAAAATATACGACCGAGCGATGAATGTTCACCCTAGCTCTCCCCCGTAGATTAGTGGCATCATTGCAGCAGTGTTTCAGGATTGGCAACTGGTTTCTAATCGAGCGATGGTGGGGCGAAAACTGAAGGAAGAAGCTGGCGATCGACTGGATCTCGGCGCGCGCAATGCGGTGCCGGCGCCCAGTCGCGCGATCCGCGATGTCCGGGTTGCTCGCGGGCTTAGTCTGAGGGCCCTCTCGGCACGAGCCGGCCTGCCTTATTCGACGCTATCGAAGCTCGAAAACGGCAAGATGGCGCTCACCTATGACAAGCTGATCAGGCTTGCCCAGGCGCTCAATGTGGACCTCAAGGATATTCTCGCGAACGCCGAAGACCGCGCCGCGCCGGTCGCCGTCGGCCGCCGCAGCGTCACTCGCGCAGGCGAGGCTCTGGACGCCGAATCCGAGAAACACCTGCATCACTATCCCGCCTCTGAATTGCTCGGGAAAATGATGACTCCGATCATCATCGACGTTCAGGCGCGAAGCGTCGATGAGCTCGGCGGCCTGGTCCGCCACAGCGGCGAAGAATATCTCTACGTGCTTCGCGGATCGATGGAGCTGCACTCGGATCTGTACGCGCCGCTTCCGCTCGGGCCCGGCGATTCGGTCTATTTCGATAGCGGCATGGCGCATGGCTATGTTCGCACCAGCACTGACGCGTGCACCGTTCTCGCAGTTTGCGCCGGCCAGGGAATTCAGCAGCTTGCCGAGACCGCTCGGAAGCGTCTGCGCCTGTCCCAGGAAGGCAGCGAATAGGCACTCGAGCTGTTTCTATATTTGAAACTCTAGTTTCCATTGCTATGCGATGCGCATGGCAACCACCACCGCATCGCGTGAGCTGAAGGTCGAAAAGGCCGCGATCCGATTCGCCGAGCCCTTCCGAATCACCGGTTATGTGTTCGAGGCGATGCCCTCGATCGTCGCGCAGATCGCCCAAGGCGCTTGCGTTGGCCGCGGCGAGGCCGCCGGCGTTTATTATCTCGGCGACGGCCAGGACCACATGCTCGAAATGATCGAGCAGATCCGCTGCGAGATCGAGGACGGCTTGAGCCGTGACGATCTTCAGGTCGTGCTCCCCCCATGCGGCGGGCGTAACGCGCTCGACTGTGCGCTGTGGGAGCTGGAGGCGAAGCTCAGCCGGATTCCGGTATGGCAACTCGCCGGCGTGCCGAAACCCAAGCCGCTGGTCACCACTTTCACCTTGCCGGCGGACGATCCGTCGGTGCTCGCGGACAAGGTCAAACGGCTGACGTACGCCAGGTCGATCAAGCTGAAGCTCGACGGCAATGTCGAGATGGACCGCGAGCGGTTGAGGGTGGTGCGCTCCGCGAGGCCCGACGCATGGCTCGGAGTCGATGCGAACCAGGGCTTCGTCGCTGCGGATCTCGATGCCTTGGCGGACGCGGCCCGCGCCTCGTCCGTGTCGCTGATCGAGCAGCCGCTGAAGCGCGGCGAAGAAGCGCCGCTCGAAGGATGGCGGCCGGGCATCCCGATCGCGGCCGATGAAAGCATTCTCGATCTTTCGGAGCTTCGCGAACGGGCGCGCTACTTCGACGTGATCAACATCAAGCTGGACAAGTGCGGCGGTCTCACCGAAGCATTGAAAATGGCGCGCGCCGCTCGGCTCTTCGGCAAGCAGCTGATGGTCGGAAACATGGGCGGGTCGACTCTCGCCATGGCGCCGGGCTTCGTCCTCGCTCAGCTGTGCGATGTCGTCGACCTGGACGGCCCGCACGGCCTTGCCGACGATCCGCTCGCCGCACAGATCTACCATGACGGAATGGTCGACATACCCGAAGCAATCTGGGGCTGCGGAAGCAAAGCGTCCTAGCGCGATTGCCACCCTCGGGGGCCGGTCCTAGACCCTGCTTCCGATGCGAAGCGCGGTTTGGCTCACACTATTGACACTGGCCGCCTGCACGACGCCAGGAGGTCCCTATCCATCGCTTCAGCCACGTGCTGGCGAAGCGGTCGATCCGCGGCTGCCTGTGGATCGGCCGATCAACGACCGACCGGTGACGCCTGCACTCGCCAGCCGCCTTGCCGAGCTCGTCGCGCAAGCGCGGCAGGGCGACGCGGCGTTCGAAGCCGCGGCGGCTGGAGCGGAGCGGCTGGCTGCGGCTGCGGGAGTGCCGCAAAGCGAGGGCTGGATCGCAGCGCAGGAGGCGCTGACGGCGGCGATCGCGGCAGCAGGGCCGACCCGAGCCGCGCTCGGCGACATCGATGGAATCGGAGCGAGCGCGCTTCAGACGCAGGGCGGAATTGCGCCGAACGACCTTGCGGCGATCAAGAGCGCGGGCGCGGAGGTCGGAGCCATCGATCGACGCCAGGCAGCGCGGATCAAGGCGATCCAGCAGCGGCTCGGGCTTTAGGAGAGCGCCTCGACGCCGCGCACGACCGCGTCGACGGCCTCGTCGACATGTTCGAGGTGCGTTCGAAAACACAGGATCGCGCAGCGCAGGTAGTAGCGGCCATCGATGCGCGTGCCGCTCATCATCACACGGCCTTCCTGCTGGATGTGGCGCATCAGGCGCTCGTTGAAATCGTCGACATCCCCGGACTTCGGAACGTAACGAAAGGCGACGACGGAGAGTTGCGGTTTGGGACCCCCATCGAACCCCGCGATCTCGGAGAGGCACGCATGGAAGTAGCGGGCGAGCGCCAGCTTCTCGGATTGGGCGGCCCGGAATGCCGCGATGCCCGCCATTTGCAGCGGGAGCCAGAGGCGGAGAGCACGAAAGTGGCGCGTGAGCTCGGGCGAGAGGTCGGCCGGTGACGGTCCGACCTCCGATTCGCCGAGTGGGCGGATATACTCGCCGGTGGCGCTGAACGCGTTCTGGAGGAGCCTGCCATCGCGAACGACGACCGCACCGGTGCCGTAGGGCAGAAACAGGGTTTTGTGCGGATCGAGCGCGACGCTGTCGGCCTGATCGATGCCGCGAAGGAGAGCCTTCCCCTCGTCGCAGAGTGCAAACAGACCGCCGTAGGCGCCGTCGACATGGAACCACGCGCCGTATCGCCGGCAGAGGTCGGCGATCTCGGGCAACGGGTCGATCGCGCCGGTGTCGACGGTGCCGGCCGAGGCAATGACGATCCACGGCCGGATGCCGTTGCGGCGGTCTTCCTCCAGCGCCCGCTCGAGCGCTTCGACGGACATGCGGTAGCTGTCGTCGGTTGCGATCAGCCGCTTGGGCGAGCGGCCGCGGCCGGCGATGTGCAGTGCCTTGTCGATGCAATAATGCGCGAAGCGGGTGACGTAGATCGCGCCGCCGCCTTCCGCGTCGCGGGCTTCGCGAGCGGCAACCACGGCCGTCAGATTGGCGATGCTCCCGCCGGACGTCAGCGTTCCGGCGGCGTCGCGCGGATAGCCGATGACGCTGGCGAGCCATGCGACGCAGGCATTCTCGATGCGAACCGCTCCCGGACTAGCGGACGCGAAGCCCGAATATTTATTGGAGGTCGCGGCGAGCAGATCCCCGAACGCCGAAAAAGGCACGCCGCCGCCGGGGATGTAGGCCATGAAGCGCGGGCTGGTCGTCGCGAAGCCGGGCGCGTCGATGGAGGCCCCGACAAAGTCGAGGACCGTCGCGGGGTCCCTGCCCTCCTCGGCGAATTCCGGATCGAGGCGCCGGCTGAAGACCTCCGACCACGGGCGGTTGCTCGGCGCGGTCTCGACCTGGTCCCAGTAAGCGAGCGCGTGATCGAGCGCTTGCCCGCCCAAGGCACGGCGAGTCCCGGCGTCCGGCTCCAGGGGCGCAGCCGCTTCCCGCAGCCGCGCGATCTCGGCGCGAAGCTGATCGATCACGCGATCAGGCGCGCGGCATCGACCGCATGATAGGTGAGGACGCCAGTCGCGCCGGCGCGCTTGAAGGCGAGGAGGGTTTCGAGGATCAGCGCGTCGCGGTCCCCTGCGCCGGCTGCTGCGGCGGCCTCGATCATCGCATACTCGCCGCTCACCTGGTACGCGAAAGTCGGGACGCCGAACGCGTCCTTTACGCGGGCGACGACGTCGAGATAGGGCAGACCCGGCTTCACCATCACGAAGTCCGCGCCTTCCGCGAGATCGAGCTCGACTTCGCGCAGCGCCTCCTCGATGTTTGCCGGATCCATCTGGTAGCCGCGCTTGTCGCCCTTGAGGCGGCCCAACGATCCGACCGCCTCGCGGAACGGACCGTAGAAAGCGGAGGCGTACTTCGCCGCATAGGCCATGATTGCGACATTCTGGTGTCCCGCGTCTTCGAGAGCGGCGCGGATCGCGGCGACGCGGCCGTCCATCATGTCCGACGGGGCGACGATGTCTGCGCCGGCGTCGGCCTGCACGAGGGCCTGCTGCACAAGCATCTCAACGGTGTCGTCGTTGATGACGTTGCCGAGCTCGTCGATGAGACCGTCGTGGCCGTGGGCGGTGTAGGGGTCGAGCGCCACGTCGGTGAGGACGCCAATTTCCGGCACTGCATCCTTGATGGTGCGGACGGCGCGGCAGATGAGATTATCCTTGTTCAGCGCTTCCTCGGCGCGCTCGGTGCGCAGCTTTTCCGGAGTGTTCGGGAACAGGGCGATGCAGGGAATGCCCAGATCCGCCGCCTCGCGCGCCTTGGCGCCCAGCCGGTCGATGCTCCAGCGGCTGACGCCCGGAAGCGAACCGATCGGCTCCTCGCAGTCGCGCCCGTCGCATAGGAATAGCGGCCAGATGAAGTCGCTCGGGTGAAGCCGGTTCTCGGCCAGCATCGAGCGCATCCATGCGCTCGAGCGGCCGCGGCGCATACGGAGGGCGGGGAAAGACGCGGACATGCGCAGGCGCTTAGCCTCAGCTCACCCGTTCGTCACCCCGCCGGATTCAGCGCGCCGCCAGCCTCGCGCGTAGCGAGCGCCTCCTCGGTCGTTTCCTCTTCCGGGCAAGGCTCGGCCACGGTCATGCGGGCCTTCTTCCAGCCGCCTTGCAGATAATAACCGAGCGACAGCGCAACATTCGCGAATGAACTGGCAGGAAAGCTCCACCAAATGGCGTCGGCGCCGAGCCATTGATCCGTCCCGAAGATGAAACCGAAACGCACGGGAAGCAGCCCGATCGTCAGGATGATCAGCGGGGCCCAGACGGCGCCGTTCGCGCGGACGGTGGCGAACAGGACCATGGTGACGCCGAAGAGGATGAAGTTCCAGGTCGCGATCACATGAATGTGGCGCGCGATCGGGATTGCCGGGCTGCCCGCGCCCATGAACAACGCCATCACAGACCGGTCGGCAAGAGTGAGCAGCACGACTAGGGCGGCGGTGATGAGCACGGAATAGATGATCCCAGACCGGGTGACCGCTCCAACCCGATCCCACAGGCCAGCGCCGATGTTCTGCGCGACCATGGCGCTGACCGCGGCTCCAAGCGCCATCGCCGGCATCTGCACGTAGGTCCACAGCTGCAGGGCCACACCGAAGGCGGCGGCCGTGTCGACTCCGTGCGCGTTGACGAGGCCAATGAGCGCCAGCGCCGACACCGAGATGACGATCATCTGGACGCCCATCGGGAAGCCCTTGACCACGATCGTCTTCACGATCGCGGGGTTGGGAAGCAGGAAGCCGAGCTCCCGGCCCTTGAGGCGCAGCGACAGATCGCGAAGGTAAATGTAGGCGAGAAGCGCAATCAACGCCGTGTAATTGGCGATGAGCGTCGCCGTCGCCGATCCCGCGATTCCGAGCCGCGGTGCAGGTCCGAGACCACGGATGAAGACGGGGTTGAGGCCGCTGTCGAGAACGACCGCTACCAGCATGAACCACAAGGGAGTCATGCTGTCGCCCGCGCCGCGGAGGGTCATCATCAGCATCGTCAGAAGCAGGAGCGCGGGCATGGCGAGGAAGATCACGCGTAAATAGGCGAGTGCCAGCGGCGTGGCCGGCCCCGGCGTTCCGAGCAGCCGGAGGATTGCCGGCGACAGGGAATAGCCGGCCATCGCGATGACAATGGTGATCAGCAGGAATGCGCCCGCGGTCGTGCCGACCACCCGGCGCGCCTGCTCGACGTCCTTCCGCCCGAACGCCTGGCCGACGAGGATCGTCGCCGCCATGCCGAAGCCGAAAACGAACGAGATCAGGAGGAACATGACCATGTTGGCGTTGGACGTGGCTGCGAGCGCATTTTCGCCCAGGAAGCGTCCGACCCAGATCGCGTTCACGGTGCCATTCAGCGACTGGACGATCGAGGAGGCGAGCGTCGGAAGCGCAAACTTCAGCAGGGTCGGTCCGATCGACCCCTGAGTGAGGTCGCCGCGTGCGGGTGGTGCTCGTTTCGCTGCTGCGTCTGCCATTCGTCTCCTCATTGCACCCCGGCGAAGGCCGAGGCCCAGGCCGATGCGAAGCAGCGGTTCCCGCTGCCCTGGACCCCGGCCTTCGCCGGGGAACGACTACCCCAGCCTTTCCAACGCTGCACGCAGTCTCTCGGCCTCGGCC
>DATMHG010000129.1:0-2756 GCA_035555035.1 Sphingomicrobium sp. | reverse complement strand
CGTTTTCCCGACTCACAAGGACGCACCGCGCGTGCTCATCGCCAACTCCAACCTGGTGCCGAAGTGGGCGAACTGGGAGACGTTCAATGAGCTCGATCGCCAGGGGCTCATGATGTACGGCCAGATGACCGCCGGCAGCTGGATCTACATCGGCACGCAGGGCATCGTCCAAGGTACCTACGAAACCTTCGCTGAAATGGGCCGCCAGCATTACGGCGGTGACCTCAAGGACAAATGGATTCTTACCGCGGGTCTCGGCGGAATGGGCGGCGCGCAGCCGCTCGCTGCGGTCATGGCGGGTGCGCACTGCATCGCCATCGAAGTGCAGGAGAGCCGAATCGAGAAACGGCTCGAGACGCGCTATCTCGATCAGCGCGCGACCAGCATCGACCAGGCACTCGAAATCATCCGCAATGCGACCGAGCCGACCAGCGTAGGCCTGCTCGGCAATGCCGCCGAGATCCTGCCGCAGATGCTGGAGCGCGGCATCAGGCCGGACGCGCTGACCGATCAGACCAGCGCGCACGATCCGGCCAACGGCTATTGCCCGGCGGGCTGGGCCGTCGCCAAATGGCAGGAGATGCGCGAGCGCGATCCCGCTGCCGTCGCCGAAGCCGCGCGCGTGTCGATCGCCCAGCACGTCGAGGCGATGCTCGCCTACAAGGCCATGGGCATTCCGGTCTTCGACTATGGCAACAACATCCGCCAGGAAGCGTATGACGAAGGCGTGTCGCACGCGTTCGACTTCCCAGGGTTCGTACCGGCTTACGTTCGACCGCTCTTCTGCCGCGGCATCGGACCGTTCCGCTGGGTCGCACTCTCCGGCGATCCCGAGGACATCTATCGCACCGACCAGAAAGTGAAGGAGCTGATCCCCGACGATCCGCACCTCCACCGATGGCTCGACATGGCGCGTGAGAGGATCGCGTTCCAAGGTCTCCCCGCCCGGATCTGCTGGGTCGGACTCGGCCAGCGGCACCGGCTCGGCCTCGCCTTCAACGAGATGGTGAGAAGCGGCGAAGTGTCGGCGCCCATCGTCATCGGCCGCGACCATCTTGATAGCGGCAGCGTGGCTTCGCCCAACCGCGAGACCGAAAGCATGAATGACGGCAGCGATGCCGTGTCCGACTGGCCGCTGCTCAACGCGCTCCTCAACACCGCGAGCGGCGCAACCTGGGTGTCGTTCCACCACGGCGGCGGCGTCGGGATGGGCTATTCTCAGCACGCCGGAATGGTGATCGTCGCCGACGGGACCGACGACGCGGCGCGGCGGCTCCAGCGGGTGCTGTGGAACGACCCCGGCACCGGCGTCATGCGCCACGCGGATGCCGGCTATGAGATCGCGATCGAGTGCGCGCGCGAAGAGGGCCTCGATTTGCCGATGATCTAGTTCCCCGGCGCAGGCCGGGGCCCAGGCGGCGCTACCGCGCCGTTTCTGTCTGGGCTGGACCCCGGCCTTCGCCGGGGTACAGGGGAAGCAATGCTGAAGCTGAATCCTGAAAGCGTCACCCTCGACCAACTCCGCGAGCTATGGCTCGGCGCCGAAGCGCGGCTCGACGATGCCGCCATGCAGCGCGTCGCTGACGCCGCCGCAGCCGTCGACCGCATTGTCGCTTCCGGCGAGACCGTCTACGGCGTCAACACTGGCTTCGGCCTGCTCGCCAGCACACGCATTCCCGACGATCGCCTCGCCGACCTCCAGACCAACCTGATCCTATCGCACAGCGCAGGTGTCGGCGATCCGCTGCCTCGGCACGTCACGCGGCTGATGATCGTGCTGAAGCTCCTCGGACTGGGCCGCGGCTATTCCGGCGTCCGTCGCGAAGTCATCGCGGCGCTCCAGGCCTTGCTCGACCGCGACGCCATGCCGGTCATCCCGTCGCAGGGCAGCGTCGGCGCGTCGGGCGACCTTGCGCCGCTTGCGCATCTGATTGCCGCGCTCATGGGGCACGGAAGCATCGACGTCGATGGCGAAATCATGCCCGCCGCAGCCGCGCTGGAGAGGCTGGGCATGGAGCCGCTTCAGCTCGGCCCAAAGGAAGGCCTGGCGCTCATCAACGGCACGCAAGCATCGACCGCGATTGCGCTCGACGCTCTCTTCTCCGGCGAGCGCGTGTTCGCCGCGGCCATCGCCGCGGGCGCGCTCTCGGTGGACGCGCTCAAGGGCAGCTATAAACCATTCGATCGCCGACTGAGCGACCTTCGCGGCCAGCCTGGGCAAATCCGCGTCGCCGCTGCGCTTCGCGAGCTGCTCGAGGGCAGCGAGATCCTGGCGAGTCACGCCACCGGCTGCCCCAAGGTGCAGGACCCGTACAGCTTCCGCTGCCAGCCGCAGGTGATGGGCGCCGCTCTCGACCTGCTCGAAAATGCCGCGCGCACGCTGACCATCGAAGCGGCCGCGGTGACCGACAATCCGATCGTGTTCCCCGACGAGGACAGCGCAATCTCGGGCGGCAACTTCCACGCGCAGCCGGTCGCCTTTGCTGCGGACATGATCGCCATGGCGCTGTGCGAGGTCGGCTCGATCAGCGAACGCCGAACGGCCGTCCTGATCGACCCGAAGATGAGCGATTTGCCGCCATTCCTCACCGAAGATTCCGGCGTGAATTCCGGCCTGATGATCCCGCAGGTCACGGCCGCAGCGCTCGTCAGCGAGAACAAGTCGCTTGCGCATCCCGCAAGCATCGACACGATCCCGACGTCGGCCGGACAGGAAGACCACGTCTCGATGGCGCCGATCGCCGGGCGCAAGGCGG
>DATMHG010000128.1:0-9275 GCA_035555035.1 Sphingomicrobium sp. | reverse complement strand
CGCGACGCGAGGGAAGGTTGTCTGTTTCCAGACGGCGACGAGGAAAAAGGGGAAAACCCCGTCGGATGAAGGGCTTATGCGCGATTCGCAGGCAATGAAGGCTGAACGCAAGGTACAGCCCGCGTTCAGGAAAAATTGTGGAAGTTCAGAAGCTTAGCTTATCCTCCATGTCTCCGCGGAGCGGGGATGGGGAGGGGGACCGCTCCCCGAAGAGCGAGTGGTGGAGGGGCCCCTTCGTCAACGCTTCGCGCTGCCACCTCCCCATTGCTTCGCAACAGGAAGGTTTCACGCGGCCTGGTCAGAAACCTTCTTGGCAATCTCTTTCTTGAGCTTGCGCACCTTCGGGCTGAGCTTGTCGTCGCTGGTCTTCAGGAGCCAGTTGTCGAGGCCGCCGACATGCTCGACCGAACGCAGCCCGTGCGTCGAGACGCGCAGCTTTACGCTCTGCCCGAGGGCGTCGGAAATCAGCGTCACGTTCTGCAGGTTGGGCAGGAACGTCCGCTTGGTCTTGTTGTTGGCGTGGGAAACATTGTGTCCCACCTGCCGGCCCTTGCCGGTCAGCTCGCAAACCCGCGACATGGTTTCAAATCCTGATTTTCTTGTGCGAGCCCGTAGGCTCGAAGAGCGCTGCCCGTTAGCCACTTGGGCCGCACTCGTCAACGTGGGACGGCTCGCGAGAGGCCGCAACCGGAAATGATCCGTTGCGTTGTTGGAATGAATCATCTTGGGGGAACGAAATGCGTGCTGTGATCCTGATCCTCGTTCTTGCAGTCATCGTCTTGATCGTCGGGGTTGCGACGGGCTTCGTCGACATCAACCAGATCCGGGGAGCCAAGGCCCCGCAGATCAGCGCGACCCGCAACGGAGTGACCGCCAAGGGCGGCCAGGCGCCCGCCTTCGACGTCGAGACCGGCTCGGTGAAGGTCGGGACGACGAACACGACCGTCACGGTCCCGAAGCTCGAAGTGGTGCCGCCGCAAAACCAGGCTGCTGCCGCGACCAACAACGCTCAATAGAGTGGGTTTTCCGCTGCCGCCGCCGATGCGCCGGGCGCTCGAGCTCGCAGGCGAAGCGGCTGACGCGGGGGAGGTGCCGGTCGGCGCCGTGGTGACGTGCAGCGAGGAGATTGTCGCCGAAAAGCGCAATGCCATGCGCGGCTCGTTCGACCCGACCGCGCATGCGGAGATGGAGGCGATCCGTGCCGCCGCCTCTGCCCTCGGCGCATCGCGGCTTGACGAATGCACTCTGTGGGTGACGCTCGAACCCTGCGCGATGTGCGCTGCAGCGGTCTCGCTCGCCCGCCTGAAGGCGCTGCGATTCGGAGCAGAGGACCCGAAGGGCGGCGGCGTGGTGCACGGAGCGCGCATCTTCGCGCAGCCGACCTGCCATCACCGGCCGGATGTCCTCGGCGGCATCGGCGAGAGCGAATCGGCCGAGTTGCTCCGCCGGTTCTTCGCCGAGCGCCGTTAGCCCATATAAGGCACGAGTCGGATCTCGATCCGCCGGTTCGCGGCGCGCTTCGTCTCCGTATCGTCGGGGATGTACAGCGGCGCCGATTCGCCGAGGCCGTGGGATGCGATGCGCGCCCGGGCGACGCCGTGCCCTGCCAGATAGGTCGCAACCGCCGCCGCACGTTTCTCCGACAGCGCAAGATTGGCCTGCGGCGACCCCGTCGTGTCGGTGTGGGCGAGCACGTCGACGAAGGTCTGGTTCATGGTCTTCACCGTTCGCGCGATCTCGAGCAAGGTGGCATCCGTCTGCGGCTTCACGCTCGCGCTGCCCTCGTCGAAGGTGAAGGTCGCCGGAACGCGGATGACGATGCTGCTGCCGAGGTTCAGCACGTCGAGGCCGATGCCCGCGGTCTGTTGCCGCAACTCCTGGTCGAGCTTCGCCATGTAGGCTCCGGCCATCGTGCGGGGCAGCGGACGGATCTTGGCCGCCCGCATCTTTCCAGCTCGCGCGCGATACCCGCCGATCACGTCGCCCGAGAGGTAAGGCGCACTGACGCCGAGCGGAGTGAACGCGGCGGGCCGAACAACCGGAGGCGGGGCTGTCTCGCAGCCGGCAAGCGCAAGAATCGAGCAGGACAGGACCGCGGTCAGCGTGCGGCGAAGATTCATGGTCTCGTGGCTCCGGTAAGTTCGGCTAGGTCCGTGAAACCGGTCCCTAGCCTCGATGGTTCCGCCTGTGAACCGAGCCGGTGCTTGTGAATGGCGGGGAGCCAAGGTTACATTCCGTTCACGCCATGAGCGACCACTTAGAACCTATTCCCTGGCTCGACGTCCTGCTGCTCCTCGCCCTCATCGGCCTCAACGGCCTATTGGCGATGAGCGAGCTGGCGATCGTCTCGTCGCGCGAGGCGCGGCTCAAGGCCATGGCCAAAAGCGGCAGCAGCGGCGCGCAACGCGCGCTCGAGCTCGCCGCGGAGCCGGGCCGGTTCCTTTCCACCGTCCAAAGCGGGATTACTTTGATCGCGATCTTCGCGGGCGCTTTCTCCGGAGCGACGCTTGGCGAGCCGACGGCCGAGCGGCTGGAGCAGCTGGGCATCGCTCAGAAGGCCGCACATACTCTCGGCTTTAGCCTAGTCATCGTTCTCACGACTTTCGTTTCGCTGGTCATCGGCGAGATCGTTCCCAAGCAGATCGCTCTTCGCTCACCCGAGCCGATCGCAGTGATTGTCGCTCAGCCGATGCGCTGGCTTTCAAGAATCGTCGCGCCGTTCGTCTGGCTGCTCGACCGCTCCAGCGCCCTGATCTTCAAACTGTTCGGATTCGACCGCGAATCCAAGAACCAGGTGACTGCCGAAGAGCTTCACTTGGTGGTTGCGGAAGCGCAGACAGCAGGCGTTCTCGAGGAGGACGAGCGGGCTATGATCTCCGGCATCGTGCGGCTCGCCGATCGTCCGGTCCGAGAGGTCATGACCCCGCGCACCGAGATTGACTGGATCGATGTCCACGCAACGGCCGACGAAGTCCGCACGGCGCTGCTCGAAACGCCGCACAACCGCATCCCTGTTGCAGACGGCTCGGTTGAGAACATCGTCGGCGTGATCCAGACGCGCGACGTGCTGGCCGAAACGCTTGAAGGCAGGCCGATTGATCTTGGGAGAATCTGCCGGAAGGCGCCGGTCATCCCCGACCTGATGGATGCGATGGATGCGCTCGCGGTGCTGCGCAGCGCCGACGTGCCGCTCGCGCTGGTGCACGATGAATATGGCCACCTCGATGGCATCGTCACGCCGGGAAGCATTCTCGCCGCGCTCGCAGGCACGTTCGCGAGCGACGTGGACGACAGCGAGGAGCCGGCCCTGGTTGAGCGCGAGGACGGCAGCTGGCTGGTTTCGGGCGCGGCGAGTGCCGACCTCCTTGGCGACCGCCTCGGCGTCAATCTTCCTGCTGACCGCGACTATTCGACCGTCGCGGGCTTCGCTTTGTCAGTGCTCAAGCACTTGCCCGATACCGGCGAGACTTTCCGTCACGACGGGTGGAAGTTCGAGATCGTCGACATGGACGGGCGCAAGATCGACAAGCTGCTGGCCTCGCGACCGCGCAAGCGAGCGGCCGAAGCCCAGGCCGAGGCGGTCGGCTAGAGCTTCCCGAACCGCTGCTCGAAGCCGTCAATGTCGTTGCGGGCGAGATAATCCGCCTGTTCGACGATCCGGTCGCGAGTCAGCCGGCCGCGGAACGCCCCAAGCTGCGCATCGACCCGCTCGACTTCCGTCGGCGTCAGATGCGCAAGCTGCTCGAAGCGATAGAAGCCGAGCGCGTGGAGGGCGTCTGCAAACTTGGGCCCGACGCCCTTGATCCGGCAGAGGTCGTCGTGCGGGTCCTTCTCGCCATCGAGTTCCCGGTGGACCGGCGCGCGCAGGATTGCGCCCGCGAGATCGCTGGTAGCGGCCGCCGCCTCGCCCGGCACGCCGCGGCCTTCGGGCGGCCTGTTGTATTGCATGTGCGGGCGCACTGGCGCGCTGTCGGTCAGGCGCACCCTCTGGCGCGGGCGCAGCAGAATGAAGGCTAGCACCAGCGCCGCAACGACGGCAACGACCCACCAATATTCGCGGACGAAATCCATTAGATCACCAGTTCCATTGTGCGTTGTAACGACGGCGAAGCTCGATGAGATAGGCGAGCAGCAACCCCAAAAGAAAGCCCAGCACCGATACTGCCGCGCCTTCCACGATCAACGGCACGCCGCCGCCATTGGATGACCAGCTTGCGCTGCTGACCCCGGGCAACTCATCCATGAGACGTACGAGCTCGCTGCGCTGGAAATCGTCTGCCGGTCCGGAAAGCAGCACTCGGCGGGTGAGCGGATCGTGGTGCAGGTGCGCCGTGACCTGCGTCATTTCGTAATAGGTAAGGGTCGCGCGAATGCCGCGGTTGACCTTGGTCTCGAACTGGTCGGCTCCGCCGAGCGGCCCGTGCCAAAGTGCCGCGAGAAGGATCGATGCCACGACGCCCGCCGCCAAGAGCACCCAGCGCGTCGGTTGCCTTCGAAACGCAAAAGCGCCAGCAATCACTCCAGCCGCGAGCCCGGCTCCGAACACAGGCCAGAAATAGCTCCAGAAAGCGTTCATGCATTTTCCCGGGCAAGCTCGCGCCAGCCGATGTCGCGGCGATGGAAGCCGTCGGCGAAATCGATCTGGTCGACGGCTCGATAAGCGCGAGCGCGCGCATTGGCGAAACTGTCTGCAACGGCGGTCACTGCAAGCACCCGCCCCCCTTTGGCGACCAGCCCACTTTCGCCCAAGACCGTTCCGGCATGAAAGACCGTAACACCCTCGACCTGCTCGGCAGCCTCGATCTCGCGGATCAATCCGCCGCTCATAGGTGACTCAGGATAGCCACGCGCCGCGACGATCACGGTCATCGCGTGCTTTCGCGCGAGCTTCGGCGCATCCATGCCGGCCAGCCGTCCCGTCGCCACCATGTTGAGGAGCTCGGCGAAATCGCCCTTGATCAGCGGCATGATCGCCTCGCACTCGGGGTCGCCGAAACGCACATTATATTCGATCAGCTTGGGTCCGTCGGAGGTCAGCATCAGCCCCGCGTAGAGGACGCCGCTGAACGGCGTTCCCGCAGCAGCGAGCGCTCGCGCGGTCGGCCGGACGATTTCGTCCATGGCGCGCCGCTCGAGCTCGGGCGTGAGGACGGGCGCGGGGGCATAAGCCCCCATGCCGCCGGTGTTCGGGCCCGTGTCGCCTTCGCCGACGCGCTTGTGATCTTGCGCGGAAGCAAGCGGGACGGCCGTTTCACCGTCGACAAGCGCGAAGAGGCTCGCTTCCTCGCCCTTGAGGAATTCCTCGATGACCAGCGGCCCGTCTCCCGAAGCTTCGATTGCCTCCAGGGCTGCCTCGCGCGTCATCGCAACGGTCACGCCCTTTCCGGCGGCCAGTCCATCGGCCTTGATCACCACCGGGATGCCGAACCCGTCGAGAGCACGGCGAGCGTTCTCTGCATTGTCGACGCGGACATAGTCGGCTGTCGGGATCCCGTTTGCGCGGCAGAGGTCCTTGGTGAACCCTTTCGAGCCTTCGAGCTGGGCTGCTGCGGCGCTCGGACCGAATACGGCGATTCCGCTGTCGCGAAGCGCGTCCGCGACGCCGGCGACCAGCGGCGCCTCCGGCCCGACGACGACGAGGTCGATGCGCTCGCGCTTGGCGAGCTCGACCACGGCGCCTGCGTCGCAAGGGTCGACGGAAACGCATTGCGCCCATCGGCCGATGCCCGGATTCCCGGGCGCGGCAAGCAGCCCGCCGCAGCTCGGCGATTGCCTAAGCCGCCATGCGAGCGCATCTTCGCGTCCGCCGGACCCCAACAGCAGAATGTTCATGGATCTCCCTGACGACACGCGCGGATCTCTGTTAGCCAACGTCGCTCCCGGCGACAATTCGCCTGCGCTCAGTGTCAGCGAGCTTTCCGGCGCGCTCAAGCGGACGATCGAGAGCGCGTTCGGCCAGGTTCGGGTGCGCGGCGAGATCTCCGGGTTCAAGCGGCACGCGTCCGGCCACTGCTATTTCACGCTCAAAGATGAAAACGCCTGCATCGATGCCGTGATCTGGCGCAACGGCGCCGCCACGCTCGCATTCCGGCCGGAGGACGGAGCCGAGGTCATCGCGACGGGCAGGCTCACGACTTACCCGGGCCGGTCGAAATACCAGATCGTCGTCGACCGAATGGAGCTTGCAGGCGAGGGGGCGTTGCTCGCCTTGCTCGAGCGCAGGCGCAAGGCCCTGGCCGCCGAAGGGCTGTTCGATCCGGGGCGCAAGCGCGGGCTTCCGTTCCTTCCCCGAGTCATCGGGGTCATCACGTCCCCGACAGGGGCGGTGATTCGGGATATCCTGCACCGCCTCGAGGACCGCTGTCCGACGCGCGTGATTCTCTGGCCCGTCGCCGTGCAAGGGGAGGGGGCAGCCGCCCGGATCGCCCACGCGCTTCGAAGTTTCCCCGCGATCGATCCGCGCCCCGACCTGCTGATCGTCGCTCGCGGCGGCGGCTCGATCGAGGACTTGTGGCCCTTCAACGAGGAAGAGGTGGTGCGCGCCGCCTCCGAAAGTCCGATCCCGCTGATCTCCGCCGTCGGCCATGAGACCGACACCACTCTCATCGACCACGCCGCCGATCTTCGTGCCCCAACACCGACGGCCGCTGCGGAACTTGCCGTCCCGGTTCGTGCCGAGCTCGTCGCTCAATTGACCGAGCTTCAGCATCGCGCCCAACACTGCCTGTCGCGCCGGGTTGAGCGCAGCCGGGAGCGCTACGATCTCACCGTCTGCCGGTGGCCGGAGGCGCAGGCGATCTTCGCGCCCATGATTCAGCGAGTCGACGAGCTGGGCGAACGCCTGCCGCGATCGCTCGCGGCGCGCGCAGGCAACGCCCGGGCGGACTTCAACCTCGTGGCGGGGCGGCTCCGGCGTGACCTCGTCGACAACCGGATCATTCGCCTTACGGAGCAACTTGCGGCCACATGGAAGATGGCCGAGCTGGTCCATCCCGAACGGCCGTTGTCCAAGGGCTACGTCCGCGTGACGAGTCGCGACGGCCGCACTCTGACTCGCGCCGCGGACGCGCGCGCGACGGGCGAGCTTCGGCTCCACTTCGGCGATGGCGCCGTCGATGCGAGCGTCGAGGGCGCGAGCGCCTCGCCGCGGGTTGAGCGTCCGGCGCGCCGATCCTACATCGCTCCGCAGCCCGGCCTCTTCGACGAGGCGGAGGAGTAATCGCATGCTCATGTCCGGCAGCGGCAAGGCCGCGCGGGTTCATTATCTGCCCGGCACGTTTCGACTGCTGTCGGACGGCGATCATGTCGTGTGCGCCGTCACGGGTGCGCGGATCCCGTTGCACGAACTGCGGTACTGGAGCGTCGAGCGGCAGGAGCCGTACGTTGACGCTGAGGCGAGCCTCAACGCCGAGCAGAAGGCCGCCGGCGCCTAGCCGATTCGCTTGACCCTGATTCCCGGCTGTCCGCTCACGCGCAGGAAGAACGCGCCGAACGAACCCATGTGAACCACCACTTTGTTGCCCTTCTCCGGCGGCAGACCGAGGGGCGCATCATCCTGTTGATACCAGGTCGAACCATCCGCGAGCGATACGATCCAGGCGCCGTAAGGATCCTTGCTGACCTTCGTGATCGTGCTTGCGATCTCCTTCACGTCGGTGTCGCTGCCGCCGAAGAGTCCGCCGAAATTGGGAATCGAAAAGCCGAACAGGCTGCGTTTGGCCGCGGTCGCGCGCGCCTTGTCGATCAGAACCACGTCCTTCTTGGCGATCGCCTGGCTGAGCGCATCCGACTGTCGGTCGTAACAGGCCAGCCGTTGTGCAGAATCGGCGATCGATCGGCACCCCATCAATTGCTGGACCGACTGCGGCGTACCCGTGTTCGGGATCGTCCGCGCCTGCAAGGGGGCGACTACCGCCGCCGTCAAAATCGTTCCAACCGCCAGTGTCTTGAACATGGTTTCAACCCCCGCGAATCTTCGGACAACGCTATTCCGGAGACCCGATTCAGTGCAATCTCGCCATGTTGCAAAATTGATACAGAGACTAGACAACTCGCTTCACATGGGCCTGCAGGCGTTGCCAGCGAGTCCTTCCCTCACTTATCACCACGACAGTCCGGCAAAGTAACGTTTGCCGTTACTGCAGCCGCGTTCGCGCGGCGAACCGAAGGGGAAGAATTCTATGAAGCTCGATTTCCGTCAGCGCCTGCTCACGACGACTCTCATTGTCGGCGTCAGCGCGCTTGCCACGCCGGCGCTTGCGCAGTCCAATACGGAACAGACCAAGCCGCTTTGCCCTCCGGGTGCACCGCCGCCGGGTGCCAACTGCACCGCGCAGGACACCGCGACCGCTCCGCAGCCCGAAACCACGGCTCCGCAGGAAGGTCAGACGGTCGTTCCTTCGACGAATGCGCAGGGCCGCAACGTTACGGGTACGCAGGAAATCGTGATTACCGGCACGCGCATTCCGCAGCCGAACCTCACGTCCTCGAGCCCGGTGACGGTGCTATCGGCGCAGGAAGTCAAGCTTCAGGGCACGACCCGCACCGAGGACCTGATCAACTCGCTGCCGCAGTCGTTCGCCGCGCAGGGTTCGGACGTGTCCAACGGCGCGACCGGAACCGCCACCGTCAACCTCCGCGGTCTCGGATCGAGCCGCACCCTCGTGCTGATCAACGGCCGCCGCGAGCAGCCGGGTGATCCGCGGCAGGGTTCGGTCGCCGACATCAACTTCATCCCTGCAGCGCTGATCAAGCGCGTCGACGTGCTGACCGGCGGGGCATCGTCGGTCTACGGTGCGGACGCCGTCGCCGGCGTCGTCAACTTCATCATGGACACCAACTTCCGCGGCCTTCGCATCGACGGCCAGGCCAGCGTATTCCAGCACGACAACCGGGCCGGCCCTAACATCATCAATCCGAACACGGAAAAAGGCTTCCGCCCGCCGCGCGGCCTCAGCACGAACGGCGGAGCGCAGGACATCGCGGCCGCATTCGGCACGAGCTTCGCCGACAACCGCGGCAGCATTCTCGCTTACGCGACCTACCGCACGCAGGACCCCGTCCTGGAAGCGACCCGCGATTTCTCGTTCTGCTCGCTCGGCGCCGCTCCGAACTATGTGGCGGCGGGCAGCAATTTCTACTGCGGCGGTTCGAGCACGAACGCTCTCGGCCGCTTCCGCTTCTTCCATCCGACGATTGGAACGAAGAGCGGCGCTCGCGTCAGCCGCACGCTTGGACCGAACGCTCCGAACGGCAGCGGCGTGTTCGTTCCCGGC
>DATMHG010000127.1:0-10155 GCA_035555035.1 Sphingomicrobium sp. | reverse complement strand
GGCTGGTCGCTGCTGCTCGTGATCCAGTCGGGCGGAATGGCCGCGGTCGCGATCACCTTCGCGCGCTATTTCAACGAGCTGACTCATGTGCCAGTCAGCGACAGTGTGATTGCGGTTGCGGCAATCGCGCTCCTGACGTTGATCAACTGCTCCGGCGTGCGCTCCGGCAGCAATGCGCAGAGCGCGCTGATGGTGCTGAAGATCGCAGCCATCGCGGCCCTCGTGATCCTCGGCTTCTGGTTCGCGCCCGCTCCAGCCGGCACTGTCTCGGCAGTAGCGGACAACTCTTCGGCACTCGCGGGCATCGGCGGAGCCATGACCGCGGTCATGTTCTCATACGGCGGATGGCAGACGTCGAGCTTCGTCGCCGGCGAGATGCGCAATCCGCGGCGCGACCTCGCGCGCGGCCTTCTCCTCGGCGTCTCAGGCGTCGTGATCCTGTACACGGCAGTCGCCTTCGTCTGCGTTCATGCGCTCGGGCCCGATGCGCTCGGCGCGTCGAAGACTCCGGCGAGCGACGTGATGCGCCTCGCGCTCGGCGACAAAGGCGCGACCTTCATCGCCATCGGCATCGCCATTTCGGCGCTCGGCTTCCTCAGCCAGGGGATGCTGACGGCGCCGCGAGTCTATTTCGCAATGGCCGAGGACCGGGTGTTCTTCCGAAGCCTGGCAACGGTGAGCGAAGGCAGCCGCGTGCCCGTCCTCGCGATCATCTTGCAAGGCGTGCTTTCGGCAGTGATCGCTCTGTCGGGCACTTATGGGCAGATTCTCGGCTACGTCGTGTCCGTAGATTTCATCTTCTTCGGACTCACCGGCGCGTCGCTGTTCGTTTTCCGGCGCAAGTTCGGGTCGGTGCACGAGGGCTTCTCGGCGCCGGGTCACCCGGTCACGACAGGCCTGTTCGTCGTGGCCTGCTTCGCCATCGTCGTGGCGACCGTAGTCAACAACCCCGTCAACAGTCTCATCGGCTACGGCATCCTGCTCGCGGGCGTTCCCGCGTTTCTCTATTGGCGGAGAGCGAACGCCGCATGACGAGCAGCCGCCTGCTTCAGTCGGATTACATGCATTGGGCCAAGTTCAAGCCGAGCGTGCGCTATCCCCTCACGACCAGCGAAGTGCCGCATTTCCGAATGGACTTGCTGCCGATCACGATCGCCGATCTCGACCTCGATGGCGCGAGTCATCCGCGATACGCGCCGCTCCGCGAGCGGATCGGGACACGCTACGGCGTTCCGGTCGAGCAGGTGGTTGCCGCCGACGGAACGTCGATGGCGAACTTCCTCGCCATGGCGGCGCTGATCTCACCCGGCGATGAAGTGCTGATCGAACGGCCAACCTACGAACCGCTGCTCGGGGCCGCGTCGTTTCTTGGCGCGCACATCAAGCGTTTCGAGCGCAAGCCTTCGGATGCTTTCCGCCTCGATCCTGAGATCGTCGGTCGACAAATGTCCGACCGAACGCGCCTGATCGCGATCACCAATCTGCATAACCCCAGCGGCTCCCTCGCGCAGGAGGACGAACTCCGCGCGATCGGCGAGCTGGCTGCGGAGCGGGGCGCGCGGGTGCTGGTCGATGAAGTCTATCTCGATTCCGCTGTCCCGCCGCGACGGAGCGCAGTCCATCTCGGCCCCGAGTTCGTAATCACGAACAGCCTCACCAAGGTCTATGGACTCAGCGGCCTACGCTGCGGCTGGATCCTGGCCGAGCCGGAGCTTGCCGAGCGCACGTGGCGGCTCAACGATATGTTCGGGGTGAACCAGGCGCATCCTGCCGAGCGCCTCGCCTGCATTGCTTTCGACCGCATCGAGGAGGTGATCGGGGAGAACCCGGCAACGCTGGAGCGCAACCGAACGCTGTTCAACGATTTTGCCGCAGGTCGCACCGACATCGCGTGCATGCCCGCAGAGCACGGCATCACCGCTTTCCCGCGCTGGGCTGGCGGTGACACCGAAAGCCTGAACGATCATCTGCGGCAGCGCTACGACACCGCAGTCGTGCCCGGGCGCTGGTTCGAGATGCCCGAACATTTTCGGATCGGATTTGGCCTCCCTACACCGGATTTCGAAGAAGCTCTGATCCGGCTTGGCTCTGCGCTGGACGATTTGCGATGACCCGCGCCCAGGTGTTCGAATTCTTTCGCCGGCTCGCCGAAGCGAACCCGTCACCCACGACCGAGCTCGACTACATCAATCCATACACTTTGCTCGTCGCGGTCGTGCTCTCCGCTCAGGCGACGGATGCGAGCGTGAACATCGCGACCAAGCCGCTGTTCGAACATATCAAGACTCCGCAGCAGATGCTCGACTTCGGCGAGGAGCGGCTGCGGCAGGCGATCAAGACCATCGGGCTGTTCAACACAAAGGCCAAGAACGTCATCGCGCTCAGCCAAGCGCTTATCGATCAATATGATGGGCAAGTGCCGCGAACCCGCGAGGAACTGCAGGCATTGCCCGGTGTCGGCCGCAAAACAGCGAACGTGGTGCTCAACACAGCGTTCGGGGAAGAGACGTTCGCCGTCGACACGCATGTCTTCCGCGTCTGCAACCGCACCGGGCTCGCGCCCGGCAAGACGCCGGACGAAGTCGAAGCGAAGCTCGACAAGATCGTGCCGCAGCCGTTCCGCCGCGATGCGCACCACTGGCTGATCCTGCACGGGCGTTACACCTGCAAGGCGCGGCTGCCTGAATGCTGGCGGTGCCCGGTCATCGATCTCTGCCGCTATAAGCCCAAGACCCCGCCGCCCGAGGAGCGGACTAAGCCCACCGCCGCTCAAAGCGCTCGCCGAGGCACGTCAGCAGCTCGTATTGCGAAACGCCCGACTGCTTCGAGGCCGAAGGCAGATCGTAGTCGATCTCGACCCACTCGCCTTCCCTGAGACCGGGCGTGGCGTCGCATGCGACAGCGATGAGGTCCATCGAGATCCGCCCGAGCACCGGCAGCGCATATTCTCCGGCAAACGCCGACCCGTGGCAGGAGAACCCTCGAAGATAGCCGTCGGCGTAACCGATGTTGAGGATCGCAGCCTCGGTGTCTTCCTTGGCAACGAACGTGGCGCCATAACCGCAGCTTTCCCCCTGCGGGATCGTGCGGCGCTGAACGACCTGCGCCTCGACGCGAGCGACCTGGCGGATGTGCCCGTCGAATTCGGGGCGCTGAACGCCGCCGTAGATTGAGATGCCGGGCCGGACCAGGTCGAAGCTGAAGTCGCTGCCGAGCCCGATCCCTGCCGAATTTGCCATCGCGTACCGGCGTGCCGGAACCGCCGACGCGACGGCGCGGAAACGCTCCAGCTGCATCTGGTTGAGCGCGCTGTCCTCGTCCGCGCAAGCCAAATGGCTGTGCAATGTGTCGATCGAGAGGCCGGCGACGGCGTCAATTTCGGTCGGCCGCAGCCCGAGGCGGTTCATGCCCGTGTCCACCATCACATCGCAGGGACGCTCTCTTGCGATCTCTTTCCATCGCGCGACCTGTTCGACGGTGTTGAGGCACGGCCGAGCCGGCCCTCGAAGCGCCGCCTCGACGTCGTCCGGGCCGACCCCGTGCAGCACGATCAGGCTGATTTCAGGCGGCAAGTTGCCGAGCGTTTCCGCCTCGGTCCATGTCGACACGAAAAAGTCGCGGCAGCCCGCTTCAAGCAGCGCCTCGGCGGCTTCGCGAGCGCCCAAACCATAGCCGTCGGCCTTCACCGCGGCTCCCGCAGGCGCAGCCGCCCGCTCCTGCAGCCAACGCCAGTTCGACTGGATCGCCGAGCGGTCGATGGTCAGGCGAAGCGGGCGGTGCATCGCGCCGCCGTAACCGCGCTACCGCTGCGCGTCGAGGTTGGCCTTCGCCTGCTCCCAATTGGCTCCGTCGAAGCGCTCGACGGCGAGTTCGACCGGCTGGTCCAGGCAATTCGCGTTGACGCTCCACGCATTGGGATGCGAGCGCGGCTGGTAGAAGCTCTTCACGCCGCAGTGGCGGCAGAAGAGATGTTCGGCAGCTCCGGTCCCAAAGCGATAGCTAGTGAGCGCGTCCCGGCCGGTGATCAACTCTAACCGCTCATGCGGAACCACGACATGCAGGAACCCGGTCATTCGGCAGATTGAACAGTTGCAATCGAGCGCGGGCACGGGCGGCTCCGGCACCTCCGCCTCAAACCGCACCGCTCCGCAATGGCAGCCGCCAGAAACCTTCATGGGCGCGATTGCTACGTGCGCACCCACAAGCGCGCAAGAAGAAGGCCTAGCTAGAGATATTGCGGCCCTGGCCGCTCGCGAAGCTCCTCGTAATGCACGAGGGCGGGCTTAGGGCCGAACGGAACCGGCTCGCCGTCGCGGAACGCCCATTCGCCGCGGTCGCAATCGTCCGCGCGGACATAGCCGTTGATGTAGAGCCGCCGCCTGTGATCGGACCGGTTCTTCCCCGATCCGTGCACGAGATACGGGCTCCACAGCGCGAGGTCGCCGGGCTCGAGCGGGACGTCGACGGCGTCTTCGGCATTGAGGCCGACCGATTCCAGCGCCTCTTTCGTCATCGCCGTGCCAAGGGCGAATTTCGAGCAGTCCATGTTGAGATCGCCGCGCAAATGGCTCCGCGGAATGAAGCGCATGCACCCCGATTCAGCCGTGTGCGGATCGATCGCCAAACCCGTCTGGACATAGGCGGTAGCAAGATTGCGATAGGCCGACGGAGGGCGGCGGAAGCGCGAATCTTGGTGCCAGGCGAAATCGCCGAGCGATCCGGGGACCTTCCAGTGCACCTGATTGATGATCTGCTTGAGGTCGGACCCGATCAAAGGTTCGAGCAGCTCCACGAACCTCGTGTCGAGCCGAACACCGTTGAGCACCGCCTGGTGATAGGACGGCCATTGGACCATCCGCACCAGCGGTTCGCCACCGTCCTCGCGCGCGACGTTGTAGAATAAATTGCCATGCCTGAAACAGCGCCCGTGCGCGGCGCCTTCAGCGTAGAGCTGATCGAGAGCATCGGAAATTTCGGCGATCTCGGATATGCTGAAAAAGCCGCGAACCACTGCATATCCCTCGCGCCAATATTGCGCGAGGTCGGCATCTATCTCTGCCGGCTCATGGCTCCGCAGGACTTGCGAAGAACGCACGATCTGTCTCCCACCCCAACTGGAAGGATACAGCAACTGTTTGAGATTTCCATAAATTCTGCGATCGGGTGATTATTCGACCGTCACGCTCTTGGCGAGGTTGCGCGGCTGATCGACATCGGCACCCTTGAGCACCGCCGTGTGATACGCGAGCAGCTGCACGGGGACCGCATAGACGAGCGGCGCGATGAGCGGGTGGACGTCCGGCATCTCGATCGCCGCGATGCAGCCTTCGCCCGCCTCCTCGATCCCGCGCGCGTCGCTGATCAGCACGATCTTTCCGCCGCGCGCGCGGACCTCCTGCATGTTGCTGACGGTCTTCTCGAACAACGGCCCCGAGGGCGCGATCACGATCACCGGCACCTTGTCGTCGATCAGCGCGATGGGGCCGTGCTTCATTTCGCCCGCCGCATAGCCTTCGGCGTGGATGTAGCTGATTTCCTTGAGCTTCAGCGCACCCTCGAGCGCCATCGGATAATCGGGGCCGCGGCCGAGATAGAGCACGTCGCGCGCCGGCGCGATCAAATGCGCCATCGCGGCGATCTCCTCGTCATGGTTGAGTGCGGCGTTGAGCGCCGCCGGCGCCTCCTGCAGGTGCGCAACGATCTCCTGCTCTTCTTCGCGTGATAGTCTGCCTCTTGCGCGTGCGAGGTTTGCGGCCAACGCCGCGAGGACCGCGAGCTGACAGGTGAAGGACTTCGTCGAGGCCACACCGATCTCCGGCCCTGCGTGCGTCGGCAGCAGCAGGTCCGCCTCGCGCGCCATGGAGCTGGTCGGAACGTTGACCACGACCGCGATCCGCTGCTGCTGGGAGCGCGCGTGGCGGAGCGCAGCGAGCGTGTCCGCGGTCTCGCCCGACTGGCTGATGAACAGCGCCAGCCCGCCTGGCTCGAGCACGGGCTCGCGGTAGCGGAACTCGCTCGCGACATCGATGTCGACCGGAACCCGCGCGAACTGCTCGATCCAATATTTTGCGACCAGCCCCGCGTAATAGCTGGTTCCGCACGCGACGATGGTCAGGCGGTTGATCGACTGGAGGTCCGCGTCCGCGACCGGAAGCGCGACCTCGCCTTCGAACGGACGCACGTAGGTCTGGAGAGTCTGGGCAACCACGATCGGCTGCTCGAAGATCTCCTTTTGCATGTAATGCCGGTAATTGCCTTTCTCGACTGGAGCCGAGGAGGCGCCGGATTCGACCACCTGCCGCGCGACGGGATGGTTGTCGCGGTCGAAGATCTCGATGCCCCCACGGCGGACCACCGCCCAGTCGCCCTCCTCGAGATAAGCGATTCGCTGCGTCCACGGCGCGACTGCGATCGCGTCGGACCCGAGATAATTCTCGCCGTCGCCGTAACCGACGGTCAGCGGCGCACCCATGCGCGCGGCGATCAGCAGGTCTGGGTCCTCGCGGAACAGGAAAGCTATGGCGAAAGCGCCGGTGAGCCGCGGCAGGACAGCCGCAACCGCCTCCTGAGGCGATGCGCCGCCTTCGATCTCGCGCGCGACGAGGTGGCCCACGACTTCGGTGTCCGTCTCGCTCTCGAACTTGCGCCCCTCTGCGATCAGCTCGTCCCGGAGCGGCTTGAAATTCTCGATGATGCCATTGTGAACCAGCGCGACGGACCCGACGATGTGCGGATGCGCATTGCCGACCGTCGGCGCTCCATGAGTCGCCCAACGTGTGTGAGCGATGCCGATATCGCCATGCAGCGGCTCGGCCTCGAGTTCGCGGGCGAGATTGTCGAGCTTCCCTTCGGCGCGCCGTCGGACGAGTTGCCCTTGGTCGAGCGTGCAGATGCCGGCCGAGTCATAGCCGCGGTATTCGAGGCGTTTGAGCCCGTCGAACAGCCGCTGGGCGACATCCCATCTTCCGACAATGCCGACAATCCCGCACATCGGCTTACTCGGCCGCTTTCCGGGTCATTCGTTCGCGGAACCGGCGGGCCCAGCCGGCGATGCCTTTCTGCTGGTTGCGCTCGATGGCTAGGCTGTCGGGCTCCACGTCGCGGGTGATCACCGATCCGGCACCGACAATTGCGCCGTCGCCGATCGTCACTGGCGCCACAAGCGCCGTGTTCGAACCAATGAACGCATCTTTGCCGATCACCGTCCGGTATTTTCCGAAGCCGTCGTAATTGCAGGTGATGGTGCCCGCGCCGATGTTCGCACTGCTGCCGACTTGGGCGTCGCCGACATAGGACAAGTGGTTGACCTTCGCGCCTTCGCCGAGCTCGGCCTTCTTGAGCTCGACGAAATTGCCGACCTTCGTCCGTTCGGCGAGCGTCGTGCCTGGCCGGATGCGGGCGAACGGGCCGATGCTGGCCTTGGGGCCGATCAATGCACCTTCGATGTGGCTGAAGGCGTGGATGGTCGCACCGTCGGCGACCTGGACACCGGGCCCGAAGACGACATGGGGCTCGACCGTCACATCGCGCCCGAGCTTCGTGTCGTAGGCGAACCAGACGCTTTCCGGATCGATCAAGGTTGCGCCTTCGTCGAGCGCCTGTTCGCGCCGCCGCCGCTGCCACTCAAGCTCCAAATGAGCCAGCTCGGCCCGGCTGTTGACGCCTGCCGTCTCGTAGGGGTCGCCTTCGATCACCACGGCGTCCCGACCTTCCGCCGCAGCGATATTGACGATGTCCGGCAGGTAATATTCGCCCGCCGCATTGTCGTTTCCGACCTCGCCCAGCCAGCGGAACAAATCCTTGGCGCGGACCGCCATCATGCCCGAATTGCAAAGCCGGACGGCGCGCTCTTCTTCCGTAGCGTCCTTATATTCGACCATCTTCGCAATGCGGTCGCCCTGCCCAAGAATGATGCGCCCATATTTGAGCGGATCGGCCGGCGAGGATGCAAGCACGACCACGCCAGGGCCGCCGTCGCCGTCGAGCCGGTCTAGCATTCGTCGCAGCGTATCTGTCTCGACGAACGGCGTGTCACCGTAGAGGATGATCACGGGGCCGACGTAGCCTGCAAGCGCCTCTGCGGCCTGCTGGACCGCGTGGCCCGTGCCCTTCTGCTCGGCCTGGACGGCGATGATTGCATCTCGCCCGGCGATTGCTGCTTCGACCTGCTCGCGCCCCTTGCCGACCACCACGACGCGCTTGTCGGCGCCGAGTGAATCGACCGTATCCAGCAGGTGCAGGAGCAGCGGCCGGCTGGCGATCGGGTGCAGGACCTTGTGCGTGTCGGAACGCATCCGCATACCCTGCCCCGCGGCAAGGATGACGACTGCAAAGCGGCGCTGATCGCTCATCGCGCGGAGCAATGGCATGGCGGTCAGCCCAGCGCCAGAGTTTCAAAAGAAAAGGGCGGCCCGTTGCGAGCCGCCCCGAAGAATAGGACAAAAGCGTCCTAGAAGACGTTCATATAATATTCGTTGCCGACGAAACCCATCTTCTGGACGTGCGCGCGCTTGGTGACCGCGAGCACTTCGTCGACCAGCTCGTAGCGGGCCGTGGCTTCCGGCTGAAGGTGCAGCTCGGGCACCGGGTTCATCTGCTGCGTCGTATCCAAATAGGACCGCAGCTGCTGCATGCTCACGGGCGTGCCGTTCCACAGGATCTGGCCCTGCGCCGTCACGACGACGACGTTCTTCTGCGGCAGGATCGGCGGCGGTGGCGTGTCCGTGTTTTGCGGCAGATCCAGCTTCACGGCATGGGTCTGGATCGGAATCGTAATGATGAACATGATGAGAAGGACCAGCATGACGTCGATGAGCGGCGTCACGTTCATGTCGATCATCGGTTCGCCCGATTCATTATCACCGGTGGTCTGCATCGACATTGCAGAAAACTCCTATTCGGCGCGCGCGCCGGGGTTGGGCGGCGGCTCGGAAATGAAGCCCACGCGCTGGAATCCAGCCTCTTGCATGGTGATGATCGCCGCGCCGATGCACTTGTACTGCGCGTTCACATCACCGCGGATGTGCGCTTCAGGCATATTCTCTTCATTGACGTTCTGGACGCCACCGACTCTCTTGATCAGGTCTTCGAGCTTTTTGACCGAGCGATCCAAAAGTTCCTTCTGGGTGACTTTCGTCACGCCCCAATAAACCTCGCACGTGCCGCCCGGCCCGTTGCGAACGGTGAGCGAGACGTTTTCCGGCTTGGTCATCGTCGGCTCATACCTGACGTTGGGCAATTTGACCGGGACCGCCTGCTTGATCACCTGCGTGGTGATCAGGAAGACGATCAGGAGCACGAGCATAACGTCGGTCAGCGGTACGACGTTGATGTCCGATATGGCTTCGTCTTCGTCGCCTTGGATTACTTGTCCTGCCATAAGGACGGTTTCTTTCGTCTAGCTTCAACCGAGCGAAGGTCGCAATTACTTGGCTGGAGTCGGCGTACGGACCGGCTCGCTTCCAGGCTGAGACGGCGCTCCCGTGGCCCTGGTTTGAGCCGAGCTCTTGGAGGCCGGACCGGCACCGCCCATGCGCGGCTTCACCGCGCCGGCCGACATCATGTAGCCGTGGATATCGTTGGTGAAGGCCGCGAGGTCCTCCATGATCGACTTGTTGCGGCGGACCAGCCAGTTGTAGGCGAGCACCGCCGGAACCGCGACGACCAGGCCGAGGGCGGTCATGATCAGCGCTTCACCGACCGGGCCGGCGACGGCGTCGATCGACGCCTGGCCCGACGCACCGATCTTGATGAGGGCGCGGTAGATGCCGACGACGGTACCGAACAGACCGATGAACGGAGCGGTCGAACCGACGGTCGCGAGGAAGGCAAGACCTTCGCCGAGACGGGCGCTGATCGCGCCTTGGCTGCGGGCGAGGCTGTTCGCCATCCAGTCATGCTGGTCGATCGGGTCGGTCAGCTTGCCGTGCTGGTCCTGCGCCAGAATCGCATCGTCAACTATGGCGCGATAGGCGCTGCGCGATTCGAGCTTGTTCGAAGCTTCCCGAAGGTTGGGCGAGTTCCAGAAGCTGGAACGAACCTTGCGGCCCTGGCTGATGATCTTCTGCTGCTGCATCAGCTTCGTGAAGAGGATGTAGAAGCTGAAGATCGACATCAGAACGAGGATGGTGAACACCGAGATGGCGATGATGCCGC
>DATMHG010000126.1:0-26572 GCA_035555035.1 Sphingomicrobium sp. | reverse complement strand
ATCGGCGAAGCGGTCGTGGAAAAGGGATTGGCGGGCATCACTCCAACGCTGAAGCTGGTATTGACACAGATTCTGCAAGGCCGCTGACGGTGGAACGCTTCGGCGAAACTGCGGCACGGTTATGCAACGCGGCGGCGATGTTGCTTGGTTGGCGACCGGATGAGTTCTGGAAATCCACGCCAGCGGAGTTGGCGCTTGCTTTGCAGGCGCCCGGGGCAGCGGCGGATGCGCCGGACCCAGCGACGATCGAAGAGCTACGCCGGCGTTTTCCGGACGAGTGAAAGCTTAGATCATGGACGAAGAAATCGAACGGCTCGTGGTGAGCGTGCGCGCCGATACGTCTGCATTCGCACGCGACGTAGGTACGATGCGCGGCGAACTCGAGGGTCCGCTGGTCGCGGGAGCAGGACGCGCGGGATCGATGATCGATAACGCGCTCGCGCGGGCGATTCGCACCGGCAAGCTGGGGTTCGATGACCTGAAGAAGGTGGCGCTGTCGGCGATGGCCGACATCGCGCAAGCTTCGTTGCGCGCGCTGTTCAATCCGCCAGGATCAAACGGCGGCGTCGGCGCGGGGCTTCTCAATGGATTGGGGAGTCTCGTCACCGGACTTCTCGGCCTGACTGGGCGGGCAACCGGCGGACCTGTGAGTGCAGGTCGCGGTTATGTCGTGGGTGAGCGGGGACCGGAGCTGTTCGTGCCTTCGAGCAGCGGGCGGATCGAGCATTTGTCGAATGGCGCCGCACGTGACGTCCGCGTCGCCATCGCAATCCAGACGCCGAGCCCTTCGGATCCGCAGGTGCTGAGGCAATCCAGCCGCCAAGTTGCGCGCGCGATCCGCTCGGCGCTGGTGGAGCGGCGATGAACGTCTGGTTCACAAGTGCCGGTGCGCCGATCGTCCAGACGCACGTCAAACGCTTCGATCCGCTGCATTGGACCGTCGACTTTCCGCGCGGCGCGATTGCAAGTGTCGTAACGACTCCGGATGCGCATGGACTCACGGTCACTGCCGAGTTCCTGCGCAAGGGCGATCTTGTCGGCCTCATATGGGACAGCGAGGATACGCTTGCTCATCCCGCGCACGCGCGAGAGACGAGCCGGGACTATTCCAAATGCATCCTGAGCTTCCATTGGGAGTCGAGCGGAATCATTGCGCTCGACGCGATCGATGGGCCAACCCTGACGATCGAGGGCACGGATTCGGCCGGAAACGCGCAGGTCTGGCTCGTGCGCCTTTGGAATTATGCATCCGGCAGTCCGACGAGCGCGGACGTGACTCTCGATTTCGGCGCTTTGGACGCAGGCTTCTCGTTGCCGGCGGACGCAGCGCGCGTCGAGCCTTCGAGCATCGACCGGATGTTCGTCAGCCTCGTCGCGCCTGGTTATACGTCCGGTTCCGAGGAAATGTTCGCCTCGCCCGTTCAGGGCAGCGCGACGATCACGAATATTCGTTGCGACGGCTCCGGAAGCGTTCTCGCGATCAATGATGCGGTGACGCCGGAACATGGGCTGCGGATCGCGACCGCCTATGACGACATGTACAATCTGCCGCCGGAGCGAGTGATGCAAACGGCAGAGCGTCTCGGCTACCGGAAGGTGCTCAACCATTATGTGGGAATGAGCCATTATTTTGGGATCGACGGATCGGGAAAGCTCGACGCTGCGCGAACACTGAACAGCGCGGCCCTGGCCTGGCATCGGGATTTCGCGCGCGCGGCGAAGACGCATGAGTATGAGGTGATCTGGTCGCTCTCCTACGAGATCCTCGACATGTTCTGCCCCGATGCGTGGAAGCAAAGGGCGTATGACGGATCGCAAGCGCTCACGGCTTGGGATCCGCCTTCAACCCTGGTTTCGCCGGCGAACGGAACCGCGATCGCGTTCCTTCAGTCGATCGTAGCCGAGCTGGTCGGAATCTCCCTCGATGCGGGACTGCAGCCGCAGGTGCAGATCGGCGAGCCGTGGTGGTGGGTGACGCCAACCGGCGCGATCTGTCTCTACGATGATACAGCGAAGGCGGCACTCGGCGGCAGCCCGGTGGAGCTTGCGGACGTGCGTGCGCCGCTCACGGCCGAACAGACGCAACTGCTCGACCAAGCCGGCGACCTGCTCGCGTCTTCGACATCGTCCATTGCAGCCGCTATCAAGGCAGCCGCGCCCGACGCAAAGCTCTTGCTGCTCGTCTATTTGCCTACGGTGCTCGATCCGGAAGCGCCGGAGCTGAGGCGTGCGAACCTGCCACTCGGCTGGGCTAGTCCTGCATTCGATGTGCTGCAGGTCGAAGACTATGCGTGGGTGACGAGCGGGCGGGCAGCGTTGCGCAGCTCTACCTACGCTGATGTCGATGCGCGGCTCGGCTACGCGCATTCGGAGCAGCAATATTTCTCAGGGTTCGTCGCGGACGCGACTGATCGCGGGCAGTGGAGCCCGATCATCAGCGCAGCCCTCGATGCCCAGCGGCGCGGATGCGCTGAAGTCTTTCTGTGGGCGCTTCCGCAAGTGTTGCGCGACGGTCTCACAATCTTTGGGGAGGAGCAGGCGGTGACGCCATTCGATGACGTGCTGTTTCCGATCGAGATCGGAGCGCAAGCCAGCGTTGCGCCGACATTCTCGACCAACATCGTGACAAGCGCGAGCGGGTTCGAGGCGCGTAACGTCAACTGGTCCCAGGCGCGGCTGCAGTTCGATGCGGGTCCCGGCGTGCGGGGTGACGCGGAACTCAAGACACTGCTTGCCTTCTTTCGCGCGCGAAGGGGGCCGGCGGTCGCATTCCGGTTCCAAGACCCATACGACAGCAGCTCGAACGGCATGACCGACGTTCCGTCTCCAGCGGATCAGACGATCGGCACGGGTGACGGCGTCACCGACAGCTTTGCGCTAACGAAGACTTACGGATCGGGCGAGCAGCGGCGGATTACGAGGCCGGTCCCTGGTAGTGTCCGCGTTGCAGTGGGCGGGACAGAATTCGCGACCGGGTGGATCCTGAGTGATAAAGGCGTCATCGAGTTCACTCAGCCGCCCGCGGCTGGAGCGGTGGTCACCGCTGGCTATCGCTTCGATATACCGGTTCGATTCAGCGAAGATCGTTTGGAGATCAATCGCGCAACGTTCCTCGCCGGCGAAGCACCGTCGGTGCCGCTCGTCGAAGTGCGCGAGGCCTGACCCGTGAGCATCGTCGACGGTGAGCTGACCGGCATTGCTCTATGCTGGCGTCTCGAACGCACGGACGGCGCGGGAATTGCGCTGACCAGTCACGACGACGTGATCCTCAGCGAAGGGGCGGTGCACCAGCCGCAGCCGGGGATGGCTCCAGCGGCAGTCACACGAAAGCTCGGCCTGGAACCTCAATCGGCGGAGGTCGCCGGTGCACTCAGCTCCGAGGCTCTGGCAGTAGAGGATCTCTCGCTCGGACGCTGGGACGGAGCACGGGCAAGGCTGACAGCTGTGGACTGGCAGGATGCCGTTGCGGATCCGATTCAGCTTCTCTCCGGTGAGATCGGAAACGTGTCGATCGATGGCGAAAGCTTTTCGGCGGACCTCGACGGCGCGGCTGCGCGGCTGGAGGGGCCGGTATGCCCTGCAACTTCGGCCGAGTGCCGCGCGGAACTCGGCGACAAGGAATGCCGAGTCGACCTTGCCGGTCGGACAATAGTCGCGCACGTGGTCAGCAGCAGCGACGGAGCGCTGACGCTCGACCAAGCTGTAGACGATCATTTTGTGCTTGGCCGCTTGAAGTACATGAGCGGCGCCAATTGCGGGCTTTCCACCGTCATCCTGTCTGCGGCAGGGACCATTGTGACCCTACGCGACCTTCCGCGGGCGGCAGTCGAAAACGGTTGTCGAATCGAGCTGCGCGAAGGCTGTGACAAGAGGCTTGCGACGTGCGTCGAGCGGTTCGCCAATGCCATCAACTTCCGGGGCGAGCCGCACTTGCCCGGCAATGATCTTCTGACCCGCTACCCCGGAGCATAATCTCTATGGCAATCAACTATGTCGAGCGTGCTCGCGCGCTCGTCGGGACGCGGTTCCGGCCGCAAGGTCGCGGAGCCGATGGACTCGACTGTATTGGCGTGGTGCTTGCGACATTCGGGATCGATCCAGGGACGGTCGGCAGAGACTATCGGATGGAGGCGCAAGAGCCGATCGAACTCGATACCGCATTGTTGAAGCATTTCCGGCGCCTCTCCGTTCGGCAGCTCGCACCCGGCGACATCATGCTGATGACTGTTGCGGGCAGGCAGCTCCACCTCGGTGTGCGCACCGCTGGAGGTTTTGTTCATGCGCATGCTGGATTGCGCCGGGTCGTCGAGACTCCCGGCATGCCAGAGTGGCCACTGATTGCCGCGTACCGCCGGCGCGTTCGAGCACGGAGCCTCTGACGCATGGCGACACTCGTTCTCAGCACGATCGGGAACGCGCTTGGCGGGCCGGTCGGCGGTGCGATCGGCGCGCTGGTCGGACAATCGATCGATCAGCAGTTGCTGGGCCCTTCGACACGCGGGCCGCGGCTCGGCGACCTCAAGGTGCAAAGCTCGAGCTACGGCACGCAAATCCCGCGGATCTATGGGAGCATGCGTGTTGCGGGGACGGTGATCTGGGCGACGGATCTCGTCGAGAGCACTCAAGCTTCCGGCGCGAAGGGGCAGCCGGACACGACCTATAGCTACTCGGTCTCGATTGCTGTCGCCCTGTCCTCGCGGCCGCTGCAAAGCGTTGGACGGATTTGGGCCGACGGCAAGCTTCTCCGCGGCGCCGGTGGAGACCTGAAGGTCAGCACGAAGTTTCGTTTCTACTCCGGTGGTGAGGACCAGGACATCGATCCGCTGATCGCGTCAGCGGAAGGACTTGCGAACACGCCCGCCTATCGCGGCCTCGCGCTTGCCGTGTTCGAGGATCTCGAACTCGCTGACTTCGGAAACCGGATTCCTTTTCTTACCTTTGAAATTTTCGCGGATGAAAGCGGGGCGAGCGTCGGCGAAGTTCTCAACGATGCGTCGGGCGGACTGATTCAGAGCACCGACGCGCAGACGCTCGCCGGTTATGCGGCGTACGGACAATCCATCAAGGCAGCAGTGCAGCCGCTTGTCGACTGTTATTCGATCGAGTTGTTCGATGGCGGGACACGCTTGGTCACTCCGGATTCGGCCGTGACTCAGATCGCCGAGGACGAGCTAGGAAACAGTTCCGACAATCAGCCGGCCGTCCGGATTCAGCGGGAGCAGTTGCCGTCCAAGTCGCTGCCTTCGGTTCTGCGGCTCGGCTATTACGATCCCGCGCTCGATTATCAGGCCGGCGATGCGCGTGCGACCTCGGCCGATAAACGCGGTACCGAAGAGAAATTGGAGCTGCCGGCCGCAGTAAGCGCCGGCGAGGCCAAATCTCTCGCTCAGAACATGATTTCTCGGGAATGGGCTCGCCGTGACAAGCTCACCCTCCGTTTGCCGCCGCATTATCTGGCGCTGCAGCCTGGAGCGCTCATCAAGCTCGACCTTAGTCCGAGGACGTGGCGAGTCGAGCAGGCCACGATCGATTCTTATGTGGTTGTACTTGAGCTGCGGCCGTCATGGGCAGCGGGGGCCTCCGTTGCCGCAGATGCAGGCCGCATCGTCGCCAACGTGGATGCGCCAGCTGCCGAGTTGACGCTTGCCTTGTTGGACGTTCCCGATGTGCTTGAGCTGGGATCGGCAACCCCGACCCTCCTGCTCGCTGCATCGTCACCTTCGGTAGGCGGGTGGAAAAGCTCCAATGTCGAAATCGTTGCCGGCCAGCAAAGCTTCCAGATTCAGAGCGCTCGCCGGAAGACCATGCTGGGACGTGCCTCGACGGTCCTCGGCTCGGGCGATCCCTATTTGATCAACCAATCAGCAGCATTCGACGTCGAGCTCATCGATCCGGAACAATGGCTCGTGAGCTGTGATGACGATGCGCTGGTCGGCGGCAGCAATCTTGCAATCCTCGGAAGCGAAGTCCTGCAATTCGGAGGTGCCGAGCCGCTCGGCCAGGGACGGTTCAAATTGACCCGGCTGCTGCGCGGCCGCGCCGGCACTGAGTGGGCGATGGATTCGCATACAGTCGGCGAGCCCTTCGTTTTAGTCGAACGAGACGCGTTACGCGCAATAGCGCTTCCCTCATGGACCGTCGGCGCCACCGTCAGCGCATCTATTCAGAATTTAGCCGGCACAAGCACCAGTGCTCCCATCGCGTTGGCCGCCGAGAGCGTGCGACCAGTCTCGCCCGTTGGTCTCGAGGCGGCCCTCGATGCCTCCGGCAACCTCTCCTTGGATTGGACGCGGCGGAGCAGAAGGGGCTTCGCGTGGATCGACGGAATTGACGCTCCCGTCGGCGAGAGCACCGAACAATATCAAGTTACGATCAGGGGAGCGCAGGCGGCGATCGAATTCCAAACGGCCGTGCCGATGCTGGACGTTTCCGCGGCGGAGCTGGTGCAAGCGGGCTCGGGGTCAATCACGATCGAGGTGCAACAACTCGGCGATGCAGCTGCCTCTCACGCCGCTGAGCTCACTCTTACAATCTAAAGGAGCAAGTTGATGAGCGGCACGGCGAGGCTTGGCCTCCCATTACTCAGCGCGGGGCAGGCACAGAAGGAGGTCACTCATAACGAGGCCTTGCAGACTCTCGACTCGTTGGTTGTGGGAGCCGTCGAAGAGCCACCTCGGCTCGAATCTCCCGGCACGCCGGTAGTCGGTGCCTGCTACATCGTCGGCACGGCGCCTACAGGTGAGTGGGCGGGCAAGCCGCAATATGTTGCGGCGTTCACGAGCGCTGGCTGGCGGCTGCTCCCGCCGCAGGAGGGAATGACATTTTACGTGCGATCCACGGCTGTTTGGGCAGTCTTTCGCGCCGGAGCCTGGGAGCTCGGCCAAATGCGGGGATCGAGCCTCCTCATCGACGGCGAGCAGGTCGTCGGCAGCCGTGCCGCGGCGATCGCCTCAACAAGCGGGGGGACCACCGTCGATAGCGAAGCGCGCGCCGCTATAGACCAAATTCTTGTAGCACTGCGTCAGCACGGTCTGATCGAGCCCTGAAAAACTCCAAATATCACAATAGCTTCTCTGATGGGCTCAGGATGGAGTGAGGCTTTTGCGCAACAGGGCGCGACCTTGCGCGGCAAACGGCGCTCTCATAATGTGTCCGAGCGGTTCAAACTTAGAACGCATTTTGAAAGGGGACAAATATGCGCAAGCTGGCCATTGCGGTCGCGCTCGCATCGACGGCTCTGGCGACACCGGCTGTCGCTCGGGATCATTCGTTTTATGCCGGCCTCGAAGGCGGCGCGATGTGGATCGAGGACGCCAACTTCGACTTCAACGATACGACTGGTCGTACGTTCACGCCCGGCTTTACGGTGTTGCACCACACCGGTTTGGACGTCGACGCCGTCGCTGGCTACGACTTCGGGATGCTTCGCGTCGAAGGTGAGCTCGGCTATAAGCGCGCGTCAGTCAATCAGTTGGAGATCGACTCCCGTCTTTCGGGCGGCAACGCGCTCGACAACTTCGACGCCAGTGGCAGTAGCCGCGCGCTATCGGCGATGGTGAACCTTCTGCTCGACTTTGGTGACGAAAACGCCCTGAGCGGCTATGTTGGCCCTGGCATCGGCGTCGCCAATGTGAAGATGACTCCCAGGGCGGACACTCCCAACGGGATCATCGGCTTCTCAGATAACCACACTGGCCTCGCATGGCAGGCTGTTGCGGGCCTCCGCTACGCCGTGACTCCTAACATCGACGTCGGTTTGAAATATCGCTTCTTCAACGTCACGAATCTGAGATTCGGTGGGACCGATGAGAATAACGTCGGCTTCGACCTCAAGGGCCGTTGGCGTTCGCACAGCGTAATGGCGAGCCTGCTCTACAATTTCTACGCTCCGCCACCGCCTCCGCCGCCTCCGCCGCCTCCGCCACCTCCGCCGCCGCCTCCGGCGACGCAGACGTGCCCGGATGGCAGCGTGATCCCGGCGACGGCAACCTGGCCGGCACCGCCGCCTCCGCCTCCGCCGCCGCCTCCGGCGCCCGAGCGCGGCCTCTAAGCGACTGCGAGCAAGAAATGCCGGTCCGGGCAGATCGCCCGGGCCGGTTTTCTTTTGTCCGCGCAGTGCGCGGCTCTCGTGAAGGCCGGAAGTTCAGGCGCTTCTATTGGGCGGCGGCGATTTGCTTCGTCGACGACGAGTCCCAGCCGTAGATATCGGGCAGGTAGCTAATTTTGCCGTCCTGAACCTTCGCCGTGAGATAGGTCAGGATGATGGGGACGCCATGGGGCACCTGCACGGGCGTTTCCGGATCGCTTCCCGGCGCCACAGGATCGGTCCCGAGCAGCCATCGCGCGAGACGCGGGGCGTCCTCAACCCGCACACAGCCGTTGCTGAGGTGCCGCTGATCCTTCGCGAACAGCTCCTTGCCCGGCGTATCATGCAGGTAGATGTCCTGGGGATTGGCGAACGGGAACTTGAGGTTCCCCATCGAGTTCCAGCGCCCCGGATCCTGTCGAATCCGAAGGTGAAGGGTTCCAGCTGCAGCGGCCTTCCAGTCGATGGTCGATGGATCGATCGTCCTGGCGTCTTCGCTCCAGTCATCGATGACGTGGTAGCCGCGCGTCGTGAAATATTTGAGCCCAAGCCGCAGAACGTTCGGCGCGATCGTCTTTCGCACCAGATGATCCGGCGCGTGCCAGTACGGATTGTACGTCACATAATACATGATGCTCGAGATTAGAGGCGTCGGCAGCTCGCTAGTGCCGACAATCACCTTCATCGAGTCCACCGCCTCCCCGTTTTCGTAGAGCGTGAGCCGCTGATCGCCTGAATCGACAATCATGAAACGGCCCGTCGCGGGAATGGATCGCGCCCGGTCAAGGTTTGCAAGCAAGCGCGGATCGGGCGTCATGTTGCCGGTCGCCTGAGCTTCGGCCCAGCCAACATCGCGCAGCTGCGCGTAGATCGGGTTGAGGTCGGAGGTGGCGACGAGGTAGCGCTCAAGTGATGGAGCGGCTGCCGCAGTCAGCAGGATTTCTTCGGTACCGGTGCCTTGCGGTTGCAGCACAGGGTAAGCGTAGATCATTCCCGGCGTCGGTCGTTTGAGCGCCCGCACGTACTGAACCCAAGCCGCAGACAGGACGCGATCCGCAGCCGCAATCGACGACGGATCGGCGGAGTTCGCTTGTCCCGCGGTGGCTTGCACCTGAGCGGCGAGTTCGGGCCCTTCCGAAACACCGTCGAACGGTGCGCGTTCAAGAATTGCGATCAGCTGCGTGATGGCCGGATCGCTAACGCTGCTTCGGAACCAGATCGGCCGAATGTGGAACTTATCGTACGCGGCGTCGACGGCCGCAGAGACCGGCTCTGCATAGGATGGCGTGGCGTTCAGCGTTGCAATAGCCAGAGCGCCAGCGAGAACCCACTTCGGAAGATATGCCATCACCCCAATCTCCGAGCTTCGCAACCGTTTAGCCGCCGCTTATCGCGGATCCAAACTTTCAATTGCACTAACTAGGCTTGAAGTGGCGGTGCCGGCGCGACTAGGCGGTTCCAAAGACATCCAGACGAGGAACTTGCATGGACATCAATGGAGTGGCCGCGGTGGTGACTGGAGCGGCCTCGGGCCTGGGTGAGGCAACTGCGCGCGAGCTCGCGCGGATGGGTGCGAAGGTTGCGGTGTTCGATCGCGACCTCGAGCGCGGGAAGACAGTCGCGTCCGAAATCGGGGGCATTTTCTGCGAAGTCGACGTGACTTCCGACGAGAAGGTCGCTGCGGCATTCGCCAAGGCACGCGAAGCGCACGGGCAGGAGCGAATCCTGGTCAACTGCGCGGGAGTCGCAAATGCCGCCAAGACCGTCGCTCGCGACAAGGAGACCAAAGCCGCAAAGATGTATCCGATGCAACAGTTCGAGCTCGCCATTCAGATCAATCTGATCGGTACCTTCCGCTGCATCGCGCACAGCTCCTATGGGATGGTCGATCTCGAACCTTTGGACGACGGCGAAAGAGGCGTGATCATCGACACGGCTTCGGTTGCGGCTGAGGACGGGCAGATCGGTCAGGCAGCATATTCCGCATCGAAGGGCGGCGTTCTGGCGATGGCCCTCCCGATCGCGCGTGACCTCATGAACGAAGGCGTCCGCGTGATCACAATCCTTCCCGGGGTTTTCAAGACACCAATGGTCGCGATGATGCCGCCGGCTGTGCAGGATGCTCTCGGGGCTCAGGTGCCCTTCCCGAAGCGGCTCGGCCAACCTGAAGAATATGCTCGGCTGGCCTGCTTCCTGATCGAGAATCGTTACATGAACGCCGCCGCGGTGCGTCTCGACGGCGGAATCCGGATGGCGCCGCGTTGAGCAGCGGCTACGGCGAGCTCATCGATGCGCTCGCCGACGCGGCAAGGGAAGCGGGCGAAGCGATCTTGACGGTTGTGCGTCGCGGCTTCGATGTCGAAGCCAAGCGTGACCAGTCACCGGTCACCGAGGCGGACCGCGCGGCCGAGCTGGTCATCCTCGCGGCCCTTGCGAGCGCGGCGCCGGGCGTCCCTGTGATCGCGGAAGAAGAGGTCGCCGCGGGACGCATTCCGGCACATGATGACACATTCTTCCTGGTCGATCCGCTCGACGGAACGAAGGAATTCGTGCGCGGCGGCGATGATTACACCGTCAACATCGGCCTGATCAAAGCGGGTATCCCGTGCGCAGGAGTGGTGTTCGCGCCCGCGACAGGCGTGCTGCACGCCGGAGCGGCCGGGGAGTGCGCCTGGGTGGACAAGGGCCAAGGACGGCTGTTGATCCGGACCCGCCAGCGCGGTGAACAGGTGACGGCCGTCGCTTCAAAATCGCATCTCAACCAGGCCACCATCGATTACCTTGAAGCTGCGGTCGGCACATGCGGCTATATCAGTATCGGCTCGTCGCTGAAGTTCTGCATCGTCGCGGAGGGCCAGGCCGACATCTATCCACGGGCTTCGCCGACGAGCGAGTGGGATACGGCGGCGGGTCACGCGGTGCTGCTAGCTGCCGGCGGAATGGTTGACGGGCCCGACGGCGACCCGCTCCCCTATGGGAAGCAAGCGTTTCTGAATCGCGCTTTCGTCGCCACGGCGGGATGGAAGGCGCCGCGGATCGAGCCGTTTCTCGAGCCCTTTTCGGGCGGAGGCGATCTCCCGCAGGGCGTTTAGACTCCGGGATTTTCGACACCACGATCCCACGGGAGCAGATTGCTCCATTCCGGATGTGAATCGTGCCCGCCTGCATTTCGCCGTGCGAGCCGGAGCGACTGAACTTGTGCAAGCGCTGCTTCGATCCGAGCGGCAAGGTCGAGAGCGTCGCAATTGCGGCCATCGATTGGTGTCAGACGCCAGACTAGCCTTTGCGCCTCATCGAGCGCCTCGGACAATTCCGCCAGCCACCCCGCCCACTGCGCGGAGGTTACATAAACTGGTACTCGAACCACTACATCCCCCCGGTGAGCCTCTTCTGTACGAGAATTTAATTGAGATTTAATGCCCATACGTCCGTTCCGGAGCCAAAATCGTCTAACTCTTCTCCAAAATGCGCGTTATTCCATCCGTGCTCGGTCCCGCTTGTTCACGATGAGTTGACCCGATGGATGCGTATTCAACCGACCGAGCCGACATTCCTTATGGGGATCAACGGCCTGTCCTGATCGCCGCAAGCAGCGCGCGCGCGCTGAAGTGCGCGCGCCCTTCGATCGAAGCGCTTGGGGCGCGCATTGGCGCAAGCCTCAGCGTTGCCGAAGCCGTGGAGAGAATTCGGCACCAGCCGGCTGCTTCGGCGGTCTGGGTGGAGTTGGACGAAGACGGCGGCGAGGCGATGGACGAGTTGCTCAGGATCATCCGCCGCGATGCCTTTGACGAGCGGTACGCCGCCATCGTCTCCACAACTCGGGCGCTGATCGATCCGATCGAGGCGATCGTAGGCGCGAGCCCGGTCCAGGTGGTGGTCGAGCCGAACGACGCCGATCGTGTAGCCGCATTTGCCCTTGCGGCCAGCCAGCTGGTCGAGTCGTTGCGCGTAAATGATGTCGCTTCGGACCGTAACGCTGAGCGCCTTCGCCAGCTCAGCGATGAGGTGAGCCGGATCGCCGCCACACTCGCACGCCTGTCCACAGGACCCGGCGCCGCGCCGCGCGTGATTCATGAGGCATTGACCACCGAAGCTCCGCCGATCTCGGCAGAGATGATCCGTTCGATCATCCGCGCGAGGCGATTGCGAGCCCGCTATTTCGAGGAAGATCTGTTCGCCGACCCAGCCTGGGATATGCTGCTGGACCTGCTCCAAGCCGAAATTTCGCACTTGCGCGTGCCGGTTTCGAGCCTTTGCATCGCGGCCGCGGTTCCGGCGACGACGGCATTGAGGTGGCTCAAGACGATGGTCAGCAAAGGCCTGTTCATCCGCCGTGCCGACCCTCACGACGGCCGCCGCGTATTCGTCGAGCTTGCGCCGGAAGCGAGCCGGGCGCTTCGCAACTATTTTGCCGACGTGGGACAGGCGGCAATGATCTGACCAGTGGCTAGCCGGGTGACTCAGCATTGGCAGAATGTCAGATAAGTCTGGCATATTGTCAAGATGACTTTGTCAGGCGTCTCTGAAATTGTGGTAGGCTGCCTCCGACGCAATATTGAGGTTCGTGACGCCGCCTGGAGAATCCGAAGTCTACCGCGAGCTCATGCGCTTCAAGCCGGAAGGCTTGTCGCTCAATGCGTGGGCGGTGAAGGCTGGCGTGAGCCGCACCGTCTGGACCGATATGCGCAGGCACGGCAATCCTTCGCGGCGGACCTTGGAGAAATTGCTGACGGCGGCGGGGTCCTCACTGCTCGAGTTCGAAGCGCTGCGTCTCGGTCCGGAACCGCGGCAACTCATACCAAGTCTCGCAAGCGCCCAGGTCCGCGATGCTGCATGGGGGTGGAGGTCCGGACCGCCCAATCCTCTTCCGCTCGTCGGCTCGAGGCTTGGTGGAGAGTGGGGGGAGCCGGGCAGCGGAGTAGAAGTGACTGAGATTCGGCCCCGCGAGCTGATCGAGCATTTGCCGCGCCCGCTCGTCCTCGCGGGCGATGCGGACTCATATGCTCTGACGATCGTGGGCACATCGATGTGGCCGCGATTCCGCACGGGATCTCGGGTTGCGATATCGCCACGCTCGCCGGTGGCGATCGGCGACGATGTCCTTGCGCGGCTCGCAGCTCGGAGCGAACGCGACGACCTCCAGCGAGTGCTGATCATGCAACTGGTGAAGCGGATGGCGACAAGCTTCGAACTGCGCCAGTTCAATCCAGATCTGACAATTCGAATCGAAGCCGACGAAGTAGCGGCGGTCGTGAAGATCGTCGGTGAGTTGATCTAGCCGCTTCGCCGCAGCAGGCGCCATCATCCCCACATGCTTGCGGCACGGCCCTCTGCGTGGCACTGCCGCGGGTACGGGCGGTTAGCTCAGCTGGTAGAGCATCTCGTTTACACCGAGAGGGTCGGCGGTTCGAGCCCGTCACCGCCCACCATGCCTATCACCTCCTACAAACTGCGGACCAGTTTCGACGCAGCGGCGATCCATGGTGGACTGGCGACGACCTGTTGCCGCCCTCCGGCCTCCAACGGAAGGATCTGCAGCTTCTCCTGGTCGCGATTGATCAGGCGGCCGAACAGAAATCGGCCGGCGGGGCGGGGGACGAGCACGTCGCGATTGAGCGCCTGCGCGTAGTTCGCGGGCTCGAGCGTATCGCACCAGATCTCGTCGCCGGAGCGATAGTCGCCGATGCTCGCCGAAACGACGACTCCGACTTGTCCGTCGCTAACTCGCGGCGGAACGAAGATCGCCGTGCGTTTCGGAGCGATTGCGCCGCCAGGGCCAAGCACAGCCGCGACCTCGATTTCGGCCGCCTCGCCCGCGTGCACCAGATCCTGAGCATCGACGCCCAGGGCGTTTGCGATCCGGTTCAGCCACCCCACGGAAACGGTCCGAGTTCCCGTCTCCAAGCGACCGATGGTCTGAGGTGTGGTCGGCGGCTCACACTTCCGGGCGACGTCGTCCAACGTCATCCCGCGAGCACGGCGGACCTCCCTGATACGTGTGATCATCTTCGCCCCGTTACTAACCAATAAGGTTTTTCCTCTGTCCTACAGTTTTGCCGCTGTGGCAAGTCTCGCGGATCGGTCGACAAGGAGGAACGATGAACAAGCTGCAGCCGCGCCTGCTGAAAGAGCGTGCAATCGACGGAGTCGCCATGACGGGTGGTAAAGGGCTGGAGGAGCGGCTCGCCCGTTCGGTCACCGTCAATGCCGTCGAGTCGCCGCTCGGCTGGCTGTTCGCCCGCGGATTGCTCAGTCAGCGGCAGTTCGACGCCGGTGAGCGGCTCCGGAGCGATTGGGAGCGCGCGCAGCTCGCTCCGCGCGTGACGATGGCCTGGGATGCCGCGCCGGTGGCACGCGGACGCGGCGGTTCGTCGGATGGGCCGGACCTCGCAGGCGCTCAAATCGACGCTAAACGCAGATTCAATGAGGCGGTGTCGCGGGCCGGGCCGGGGCTGGCGGATATCCTGTGGCGGATCGTCTGCGCCGGCGAAGGCATGCGCGACGCGGAGACGGCGCTCGGCTGGCCGGCGCGCGCCGGCAAGCTCGTACTCACTTTCGCGCTCGACCGGGTCGCGGACTATTACCGCATCCGCTGAGCGTCAGTCCTTGCGGCCGGTGCGGTGATCGGCCGGCGCCTTGGGCTTCTTCTCGGCAGTGGCCGTGTCCCCGCGACCCAGCTCTCGATCACGGAGCGTCGGGTCGTGCAAATTGTCGCGTGCTTCATCCTTGCCGCTGTTGCTGCGCATTTCGTCCTCTCCTAGGTGACTCTGATCAACGGGCGAGCATGGCTTAATCTCCGCGCTTCGCCGCTCATTGGGAGAGGCTGGGCATGATACTCTACGGATCTTCACTGTCGCCATACGTTCGCAAGGTGCTCGCCTTCGTGGGCGAGAAGGGGATTGAGCTGGAGCTCCAGCCCACGGGATTCCCCAATCACAGCCGGGAATATCTGGAGGCGAGCCCCTTCCGAAAGATGCCGGCGCTGCGCGACGGTGACTATACGCTCGCGGATTCGAGCGCGATCATCCATTACCTTGAGGCGAAGCAGCCGGAACCGGCGCTGATCCCGAACGATCCGCAGCTCAGGGGCAAGACGATCTGGTTCGAGGAGTTCGCCGACACGATCCTCGTCGCCTGCGGCGCCAAGATCTTCTTCAACCGGATCGTCGCACCGCGCTTTCTCGGCCAGCCGTGCGACGAGGAAGCCGTGCGCTCAGCCGAGCTCAACGAGCTTCCGCCAGTCCTCGATTATCTCGAGAAGACGGTCCCCGGCGATGCGGGTTATTTGGTCGGCGGCGAGCTAACGCTTGCGGACGTCGCCATTGCCGGACCCTTCGCGAACTTTCGCCATACCGGCACGCACATCGACCCGGAGCGCTATCCCCGCACGGTGGCTTATGCTGAGCGGATCCTGGCCCGGCCGAGTTTTGCTCCGTGGATCGAACGCGAGACGGAGTTCCTCAACAGACAGGCCGCTTAGGCGCCTTCCGTTCTAGTCGCGACCGGAGTCCGTTCCGCTCGTGAAGGCGCTATGCTCCGATTTTCCACTCTCGGATTCATCGTCTTCGTCGAGCGCGCCGCGGCCTTCCCGTGCAAAATCGGAGCCGCTGGTGGCGTCCGCCGAGGATGAGGATCCAGCGGGCTGCCGCGCCATGAACCCCTCGTCCTGCCGTCCGGTCGCGCCGGCAACGCTGCCCGGTTGATCGGTGCCGAAATCCTGCTGGTCCGTGTGTCCCGAGAGGGTTGCATCGCTTTGCGTGCCAAGGTCGGCTTGGCCGGTCCCGCTCTGCCCCTGCTGACCGGAGCGGTCATAGTCGCTCATCTGGCCGAACTCCGTTCCGTGGGTGCCCATGCTCCTTGGCGGTTCGGACCCAGAACTCGGTTGCGCTTGGCCCGTCGCGCTCTGCCCTCCGAAGTCGGCGCCCTGGGTCAGTGTGGTTCCCGACCCGGTATTGCTGTCATCGCCACCGATCGGCTGGCCGCCCATGCCGTCCGATGAGCCTTGGCCGGGGCTTTGGCCGCCGAAGCTGCCTTCCCTGCCCTTTGATTTAGGGTGGCTCTGATCGCCGCCGCCGCCGCCGTCTTGTTCGCTGAATTGCTCGTTGTCGCGTTCGTCGGCCATTTCGAAATACTCCTCATCTGACCCCCGCTACGCTCTGCAGGCAGAACAAGGTCCGGGCTCCGCCGTTCCGCAGCCGACCGAGCGATGCGACGAGCGGCTGGCCGCTGCTGTTCGACAAACAAAAGGCCGCCGGTGTTGCCACCAGCGGCCTTTCCGAGTTGCAGGCGGTGGAGCTCAGCTCTGCCGCTCTTCGTCCTCGGCGGCAGGAGCTTCGGCCGGCGGAGCTTCCGCTGCCGCGCCAGCCTCAGCGTTGGGATCGTAAGCCTCGGTGAACGCCGCAGTGTCGCGCTCGAACATCTGAGCCATGACGTCGACGCCCTGCGCCTGCAGGTCCGCTTCTTCGGGCGAGCGGGCGACGTTGACCTTCACCGTCACGGACACTTCGGGGTGAAGCGCGATCTTCACTTCGTGCATGCCGATCGACTTGATGGGCCGGTCGAGGACGACCTGGCTCTTCGTCACCTTGGCGCCGACGCCCTCGAGCGCCTCGGAAATGTCGCGGGCGCTGACCGAGCCGTAGAGCTGGCCCGTGTTCGATGCCTGGCGGATCAGCTGGACGGTCTTGCCGTCCACCCCCTTCGACGCCTTCTCGGCGTCGCCGCGCTTCGCGGCATTCTCTTCCTCGATGCGCACGCGGTTCGCTTCGAAGACCTTGCGGTTGGCTTCGTTCGCGCGGAGCGCCTTCTTGCGCGGCAGCAAATAGTTGCGGGCAAAGCCGTCCTTGACCTTCACCACGTCGCCGATTGCGCCAAGCTTCTCGACGCGTTCAAGCAGGATCACTTCCATGGGTCGCTCTCCTTACTTCACGATGTAGGGAAGCAGGCCGATATGGCGGGCGCGCTTGATCGCGCGCGCCAGCTCGCGCTGCTTCTTGGAGGAGACGGCAGTGATGCGCGACGGAACGATCTTGCCCCGCTCCGAGACGAAGCCCTGGAGCAGGCGCACGTCCTTATAATCGATTTTGGGCGCGTCCTTGCCCGAGAAGGGGCACGACTTGCGGCGGCGGAAAAATGCACGGGCCATTACTCGACCTCCTCTTCACGAGCGCGGAAGCTCGGACGGTCATCGCGGTCGCCGCGATCGGAGCGCGAGCGCTCCTTCTCACCCCGGCGCATCATCGCCGACGGGCCCTTCTCATGCTCGTCGACGCGGATGGTGAGGAAGCGGATGATATCCTCGTTGATGTTCGACTGGCGCTCGAGCTCGGCGATCGCCGCGGCCGGCGCGTCGATGTCGAGCGCGACATAATGCGCCTTGCGGTTCTTCGCGATGCGATAGGCGAGGGACCGCAGACCCCAGGTCTCCGTCTTGGCGATCTTCCCGCCATTGTCGGCGATGATCTTGGTGGCGTTTTCCGCGAGCGCATCGACCTGGGCCTGGGCGAGGTCCTGACGCGCGAGGAAAACATGCTCGTAGAGCGGCATGTTTCACTTCTCTCTTTTGGCCGATCGCTGACGCCGCCCAGTGCGACGCCCCTCCGGCTGTCGTTCAAAAATTACAGGCGCAGCGGCGGGGCCGTGCGCCAGCGGCGCGCATATGGCGAGATGCCGCTCGAAAGGCAAGCGCGGGAACAGCGGCTCTCGTTCAGCGTCTGTATCATTGCCAAGTCGTAATGGAGCCGCCCTCGATCTTCTAACGTTTTGCTCTTGGAAAGGAGCAGTGTCATGAATCTCCTGTCGCTCAGGGCCGCGGCGGCGTCTCTCGCCGCCATCGCTGTTGCAGGCTGCACCACCACCGGCATCGGCACCGGCCAAGGTATGAACGGCCTCGGCGCCACCTTTACCTGGACCGAGACCAACGGAACGCGCGGAACGATGGTCGCGCAATTGAACAACGGCCAGGTCTACCAGGGCCCGATGTTCCAGGTCACCCAGGAAGCCCGAGTCGACTACGATCCTTTGTGGTTCGGCTGGGGCCCGGGTTTCGGTTGGCACCGCCGCTGGTCCGGCTTCGGCTGGGGCTGGGGCGGCTGGGGTCCGTGGGGGCCCGACACCATTACCCAGTATTCAGGACAGGTGCTCGCTAACCTGCAGGGACCGGGTGGCTTCATGCGCTGCCACTTCACCCTCATGAGTCCGAGCTCCGGCATGGCCGGCGGCGGCGTGGGCCAGTGCCAGCTGCCGACGGGCGCGATCATCCACGCCCAGTTCCCGCCGCATCGCGGGTATTAGGTCGAGCACCACGGTCCGCCGGTCGAGAGGATAACTTGACCAGTGCAGGCGATGCCTCTTCGCGTCGTCTGCCGCTGGAATCGCGGCGGCTCAATCAGGGCCAATAATCTCCGGGGCCCTCATCGCCAATTCGGTGCGGTTCTCGACTCCGACTTTGTCGAAGATCGCGTGGAGATAGGCTTTGACCGTGCCTTCGGTCGTGCGCAGCCGCTCCGCAATGTCGCGGTTCTTGAGGCCTTGACGGACGAGCCGGATTAGCTCGCGTTCGCGATCTGACAGCGCGCGGCGCGCGGGGCCGCGGCTAGACAGAGCGGACAGACGCTCCTGGACGCGTTCGTCAATCCAGGTCTCGCCTTTGTCCACCGCCTCGACCGCCTCGATCAGCAGCGTCGGATCGGATGTCTTGAGCACAATTCCGCTGACACCGAGTGACAGAGCTGAGCGTATCGTCTCGTCGCCTATGGCGGCGGTGAGCAAAACGACGGGCCGCGTGTCGCCACGGGCTCGAAGCTCGCCCAACACGTGAAGGCCGGAGCCGCCGGGCATCTGCACGTCGAGCACCAGCACGTCGGCGTCAGACTGTCCGATCTGTTCGAGCGCTTCGGCGCCACTTGTGGCGCAGCCGACCATCTCGTGTCCGCTGCCACACAGCAGCGAGTTGAGGGCCGCGCGGATCATGGGGTGGTCGTCGGCAAGGAAGATCTTGCTCAAGCTGTGTCCTCAGGGATGGAGATGGTGACGAGCACGGTGGTCGCGCCATTCTTTTTGGTGATGGCGACGGTGCCGCCGATCTCGGCCATCCGTTCCCGGATCGACCAAGGAACCGTCGCGCTGTCACCCCGAGGCGCCTCCGCGTCGTTGGTGACGGCGAGCTTCAGCTTCTGACCGCGCGTGCTGAGCTCGATCTCGAGCTGACTTGCCGACGCGTGTCGCACCGCATTGGCGACACTCTCCTTGATCATGTGCAGAAGATGCATGTGGAGACGCGCGGGGATACGCGCCGCCGAGACTTTGGAGATCAATCGGCAGCGCACGCGCCACTGGCGCTCTAATCTCTCGCACAGAGCCATCGCTTCCGACGCCGTATCTTCGAGGCTGACCGTATCTTTGCGCAAGGTGCCGATCGACGAGCGCAGGTCCTCCTGCTCGAGCAACATCAGTTGCTTCAATTCCTGCAGGTCGTCGGCAACGCTGGTTCCGGCCCCGTTCGACCGGCTGATCGCTTCGATCTTGTATGCCGAGCCGGCGAGGAACTGAACGACGCCGTCGTGGAGGTCGCGGGCAATGCCGAGCCGCTCGCGTGCGATGGCACCATCCCGCAGTGCCGAGAACAGAGCGTAGCGCTCCATCACATGGGCAAGCTCGGGGCGCAGCCGCTCAACCAGCGAGAGATGATCCGAGTGCAGGTCCGGGATCCCCCACAACAGGAACAGTCCGTGGCCGAGCTTGCTCTCGATCGGAATCCCGATCCCCATGTTCGGTGCGAGCTGCCTAATAAGACTGTCGCCCATGAGTGCCGTCGCGGAACTGAATCGCGTAGTGCTCACGCCGCGGTTCGCGAGTGCGCGGTCGTGCCTCGCATCAAAAAGGAACGCATAGTCCAAGCGTGATTCTCCGGCCATCGGCGCGGCGGACTCGAGCTTGATCTGCCCCCCTTCGACTGCGACAGCCTCACGCGCGCCGTCCACCGAGATCCAAAACGCAAGTCCTTGTCGCGCGCGCGTCACACTCGCGATCTGCCGCAGCGCGATGGCGATCGGCGGCTCGTCGGAGACCGTCTCACTGGGTGCTGGTTCCGGAATCGATCCGGCTGAGAAGCGGCGGCGTACGCCGAACCAGATCAGCACGATCGACAGGATCAGGAGATAGCCGCTGCGGATGATGAAGCGCCGGGTCTCGAATGGTGTGCCCGATGTCACGCCCATCACGAGACCGGCGACCACATACAGGGTTATGACAAGTGCCGCGGTCATGGCTGTCTCGCGCCATGTCCAGCGGATCGCCGACGATAAGAGCAGGAACACGAAGAACAGGAAGTAGGGGCTCGAATAGCCTTGGGGTGAGCCGACGATCGCGACGAAGAAGCCGACGTCAATGATGTGTGTCGCACGAGCGATGTGCGCATCGACCCACCAGTCGCTCCAGGTGAGATAAGCAACGATGATCGAGAAACAGAGGAACGCCGTCAGGACCGGGACGATGATGGGCGAAACGTCCGGTTGCGGCTCGATCAGCGTCGCGAGAAAGAAGACGCCAGCGAGACCCAGCCTTGCAAGGGCCACGACGCGCGCCGAAGGCTGACCGAAGATCCTGTCGAACGATGCCAAGCCGCCCTCCCCACAGTCGTTTCCCATCAGGATCGTGCCGAGGGCAACTGAAAAGGTGCGGGTGCGCGAACTTCTCGCGCGGCCGTTACCATTAGTTAACTAACGATCGATAGTAAGAGCGCACAGGCGGATGCCGAGTCGCATCACTTATCGCCTGCCTTGGAGACCAGCGTCGAGCGCCATCCGGTCGCTAACGGCGCCGTAACCTCGTCGCGCAACGATTTCTCAAGAAACGCTGCCGTAAAACCGCACCTGCCGCTTCGGACAGCGGTTCGGGACTGCTGTCCCGCAGAACCAGGAGCAAAGACCATGAGCAAGTTTCTGAAGTTGATTAAAAGCGAGAAAGGCGCCACGGCCATCGAATATGGTCTCATTGCGGCTCTGATCGCGGTTGCGGCCATTGGCGCGATGACGAGCATCGGCAACAGCCTCAACAACACCTTCAACAACGTGTCGAATCACCTCCGCTAAACCCTGTGGTCTCCAAGTGCAGGGGGGCGGCCGGCATCATGCCGGCCGCCTTTTTTTCGCGAAGCAGCGCCCGCCGTTACGCCCGAATGAGGCTTGCGCGCATTCTTCCGTCTAACGCGTCACCTCAGCCGTGAGGCCGGTGTCGACCTCTCAGCCGCGTTCGCCGGCGTGGCTCGGCGGCGGGGGCGGTGGCGGCGGCACTGGGCAAGGTGTGCCGGCCGGCACAGATGTTCCGTCCGGGCAGACCGTCGGCGGCGGAGGCGGAGGCGGAGGCGGCGGGGGCGGAGCGGGAGGCAACGGACAAGGCGCATTGGCCGGAACTTGCGATCCGTCCGCGCACGTCTGCATCGCGGGCGTCGTCGCGCAAGCCGCAAGCGTGATGGTCGTTACCGCCAGAAGTAGCGCAAGCCTTTTCATGCTGGGTCTCCCTGTCACCCAATTCCGGGCCGGTAACGAACGTCTTCGCAGCAGCGTTCCTTCAGCAGCAGGAACGGGAGCAACGCCCCTCGACTTCGCTTCGGTCGAACGGGTAGATTGAAGCATGGCCACACACCTCCGCTCCGTGCAGCCAACGCCGGACCCGCTCGACGGTATGAGCCTGCCCGGCTGGCTCTATTACGATCCCGAATTCTTCGAGGCAGAGAAGAAGGCGTTCCTGCGCGCGGCGCCGCAGGTGGTCTGCCATCTGAGCGACATACCTGGGCCGGGCGACTGGCGGACGCTCGAATATCTCGGCGAAAGCGTGATCGTCATCCGCGGCGACGATGGCGAGGTGCGCGCCTTTTCCAACGTCTGCCGGCATCGCGGGTCGCGGATCGTCGATGGCGCGGCCGGTTGCGCCAAGGTGCTGACCTGCCCCTACCACGCGTGGAGCTATGCTCGGGACGGGCGGCTGGTCGGCGTACCGCACCGCAATGAATATCCCGGCTTGGAAACGAAGAAGTTCGGGCTGGTCCCGGTGCCGCTCGAGGCGTGGCGCGGATTCCTGTTCGTGACGCTGGAGCCCGGCGCGCCTTCCGTCGCGGAGATGATGGCGCCGTACGAGGACGAGGTCGCCCCATATCGCTTCGAGGATCTGCGCGCGATCGGCCGCGTGACTCTGCGGCCGCGGGAGCTCAACTGGAAGACTATCGCCGACAATTATTCGGACGGGCTGCACATCCCGGTCGGCCATCCCGGCCTGACGCGGCTGTTCGGCAAGGGCTATCGCATCGAGGCGAATACCCACGTCGACAAGATGGAAGGCGACCTGCTCGACAAGGAATCGGCCAATCCATCGGAGCGCGCGTACCAGCGCTTCCTTCCGCCGGTCGAGCACCTCCCGCCGACGCACCAGCGCAAATGGCTCTATTACAAGCTGTTCCCCAACGTCGCGTTCGACATCTACCCCGACCAGATCGACTTCATGCAGTTCCTGCCGGTGAGCCCGAACGAGACGGTGATCCGCGAGATCAGCTATGCGATCCCCGACGAGCGGCGCGCGATGCGGGCCGCGCGGCACCTCAACTGGCGGATCAACCGGCGGGTCAATGCTGAAGACACCGAACTGATCACGCGCGTGCAGCTCGGCATGCAATCGCCCAAGTATGTGCCCGGGCCGCTCGGGACGAGCGAGGTGTGCCTGAGGAGCTTCGCTCAGAAGCTGAGGAGGCTCATCCCCGAGGCGCGGCTGGATTCGCCTCCGCCGACCGGCTGGAGCCGTTCAGCCAGCGCGAGATAGCGCGGACGGGAAGGCCGGCGATCGCTAGCGCCAGGCCCCACAACGTGGGCTCGAGTCCGGCGCCGACGAACATGGCGATACCGTAGAGCACGCCGACGATGGCGACGATCGACCAGCGTCCGGTCACTCGAAGCTTGAGGGCCGCCGCGGCGCAGACGAGGTACAGCACCAGCGCCGCGACGGTCGAAACGAGGGTGATGAAGACGTAGATGGCGACAAAATTCTTCGACGAGCTGGCGAGAACGAGAAGGGCGGCGACGATCGCCGCGACTGCGAGCGAGCCGACCGGCGCACCGACGCGGTTGGTCCGGCGGAAGACGGCCGGAAGGTCACGTGCACCGGCAATAGTGCGGCCGACTTCAGCCCCCAGCAGGAGCAGGGCGTTGCCGGTGCCGAATGCGCTGATCGCGGCGATCAGTGCGACGAGTATTCCGGCGAGGTTGCCCATCGTCGGTGCGATTGCGTCGGCGAAGGGAGCCCCGCTCCTGGCGGCAACGGCGCTCGGGAGAAGCATCAGCGCGGCGACGGTGGCGATCAGATAAAGGATCGCCGTGAAGCCGGTCCCGAGAATCGTTGCGAGGGGCACGGTTCGCGTCGAATCGCGCGTGACGTTGGCGGCAACTGCCGCCGCTTCGAAGCCGGTCAGCGAGAAGAGCATGAGGGCGCCGGCGGCGATGATCGGCGGTAACCCGAATGGGACGGGGGTGAGGGGCTCGAGCGGACGCCCGCTGCCGAGGCGCATTGCGACGAGCACCACGACGGCCAGCAGCGGCAGGATCTTGATCAGGGTTGCCATCAGCTGAAGCCCGCCTGCCGAACGCGCACCGAAGCAGTTGACGGCGAGCAGGATGGCGATGGAGCCGAGCGCGACGGCGATCAGGCCGGGTCCTGCCGCAACCGCTGGAAAGACATGGCCGAGGGCTCCAGCGGTGGCGACCGCGACCGCTGCGACACCAGTCCATTGCGAGACCATGTAGCTCCACAGCGTCAGGAAGGCCGCGGTCTCGCCGAAGGCTTCGGTCACGTAGACGAAAGGACCCCCCGGAACTTTTGCGGCGAGGCGCGCCAGCGCGAATGCGAGACACATCGTGCCGAAGCCGGTCACGAGGAAGGCGACGACCAGATTGGGCCCGAAAGGCGAGAGCGTCGTCGGCAGCAGATAGATGCCCGAACCGACCATCGTCCCCACGACCATCGCGGCGCTCATCCACTTGCCGAGCATCCGCGAACGCGGCTCGGCGCTCTTGGCGATTGCGGCGATGTCGTCGGTCATCGCCTCACGTGTCGCAGGTCGGAGAAGCGCTGGCTAGCCGCGTATCGCGCGGGCCATCGCCAGGTGGTGCTGCATCACGGGCACGGTCGCCGCTGCATAGCCCGCCGTCGCGCGGTCGCCGCTGCGCACCTGCGCTCTGAATGCGGCAATGTCCTTCATGTGATCGTTGACCATGTACCGCCGCACTTCGCGATCGAACGCGCGGCCGTTGAGATGACGCAAGAGGCGCTGCTCGTTGCGAGCTTGCGGAGTGAGCGTCGCTGGAATGCGCAAATGCAGCCGCGCGGCAATGCGCTGCGCCTGGGCAAGCCCATTGCTATGGTCGCGCACGAGCATTGCACCGAAGCTGCGCGCCTGTTCGGAATAGCCGCGGTTCTGGATGATGCGGCCGAGCGCCACTTCGGAATAATTGCCCTGGATCGCGTCGCGCAGGAATGCTGCTGGCGGCGCTGCCACTGCTGCGGCGGGAACGACAATGGCGGTCGCGATCAAGATCTTGCGGAGCATGGGAGGGCCTTCGCTTATCGGAGTGACAATCCCCTAACCCGTCCGTGGTTGGCCGGTTCCAGGGCAACTTGACCCGTTCACTTGGAGGGGCCAAGCGGCGCGCCGGACTTCGAGGGGCCGAGATGCACGCATTCATCTTTCCAGGGCAGGGCAGCCAGGCGGTGGGCATGGGCGCCGCGCTCGCTGGGGCGAGCCGCTCGGCGCGGGACGTCTTCGACGAGGTGGACGAGGCGCTCGGCCAGAACCTCTTCCGCCTCATGCGCGAAGGTCCGGACGACGAGCTCAAGCTGACCGAAAATGCGCAGCCGGCGATCATGGCGCAATCGATTGCGGTGCTTCGGACGATGGGTGTGCGGCTAGCCGATGTTGCGCAGTTCGCCGCCGGGCACAGCCTCGGCGAATATTCGGCGTTATGCGCAGCCGGGTCATTCGATCTCGCCACGACCGCCAAGCTGCTGAAGCTGCGCGGACAGGCGATGCAGCGGGCGGTGCCGGTGGGGCAGGGTGCGATGGCGGCACTGCTCGGCGCCGATCTCGCGCTGGCGCAGAAGATCGCCGAGGCTGCGGCGCAAGGCGAAGTGTGCGCCGTAGCGAATGACAACGATCCCTCGCAGGTCGTGATTTCCGGCAATCGGGCCGCGATCGATCGAGCCATTGCCATGGCCAAGGACATGGGCGCCAAGCGCGCGGTGCCGCTGCCGGTGTCCGCGCCGTTCCACTGCCCGCTGATGCAGCCCGCGGCCGAAGCCATGCAGGATGCGTTGAGCTATGTGGTTGTCGAGCAGCCTGCCGTGCCGGTGTTCGCCAACGTGACGGCGCAGCCCGAGAGCGACCCAGACAGGATCCGCAACCGGCTCGTCGAGCAGGTCACTGGAATGGTCCGCTGGCGGGAGAGTGTCTCCAACATGTTCGAGGCCGGAGTGCACGAGTTCGTCGAGGTCGGCGGCAAGGTGCTCGGGTCCATGGTCAAGCGCATCGTCCCCGATGCGAAGGTCACCAGCGTCATCACAATCGAGGACGTCGAAGCGCTGACGAAGAATTTATAGTTTGTTCGCGCAGAGAACGCAGAGACGCAGAGAGGTCGAGCGAGTGGGGAGCCTTGACGAGATCAGCGGCGATGTTCTCGCCATTTCTATTCGACTTCATCAGGCGCTTGGTCCGGGGATGATGGAATCGGTCTATGAGACGGTACTTGCGGCGAAACTTGTAGAAGTCGGTTATTCTGTGGAACGGCAGAAGGCTGTTCCAATTCACTTCGAAGGCCATCACTTTGACAATGCATTTCGAATCGACCTGCTGGTCGAAGCTCGTGTGCTGATCGAAATCAAGTCTGCCGAGCGGCTTAACGCCGCTCATTTCAAGCAGCTCCTCACCTATTCTCAGACTCACGAACCGGCAACCCAGTCTGTTGATCAACTTTGGCGGGGCGACGCTGAAAGAAGGATTCCGCCGCATCGTCAATGATTACGACGCCTCTGCGCCTATGCGCCTCTGCGCGAACAATAAGGATCTCGTGCATGTTTAACCTCAGTGGAATGACCGCTCTTGTAACCGGTGCTTCCGGCGGGCTCGGGAGTGCCATTGCCACCGCGTTGGTGGGACAGGGGGCGCGGCTCGCGATTTCTGGAAGTAATGTCGAGAAGCTCGAGAATTTCCGTTCAGGCCTCGGCGGCGACCATGTCGCGCTGCCGTGTGACCTTTCGGATGGACCCGCGGTAGATCAGCTGGTCCCTCAGGCGGTCGAGGCGCTTGGGGGCAAGCTCGACATTCTCGTCAACAATGCGGGGGTCACTCGAGACAATCTCCTCATGCGGATGAAGGACGAGGAGTTCGAGGAGGTGATCCGGATCAACCTCGAAGCCGCGTTCCGCCTCATGCGCGCGGCGGCCAAGCCG
>DATMHG010000125.1:0-23177 GCA_035555035.1 Sphingomicrobium sp. | reverse complement strand
GAATCGAAGTGAAGACCGCCAGGTTCGAGACCGTCAGCGACGGCGATCCGCCGGATTGGACAGCCGGTCTCGGCGAAGTGCGGAGTGACGCCAATCGTATCGAGCATGCGCATTGAACTCGACGACACCGCGCTCGTGCGCCCGTCGAACGACGCTTGCGTGCGGGGCGCCGGATCGGCCGGATCGAGCACGATCGCTGAAAGACCGCTCGAATCCAGCGCCGAGGCGAGCGCAAGCCCGACCAGACCTCCGCCAAAGATGATCACGTCCGCCCGGTCCATGGCCGCGCCACTACCCCGTTCGTCGCACTGACGCCACGACTTCGCTTGACCGCGGACTCTCGCTGGAGGATTCTAGAGCGGGAATATTCCGGGGGTGGGAGATGGCGACCGTAGCTGCACGCGCGCCGAAGCGTGAACTGGCGCCCGACTGGAGGGACGCGCTGCGCGAGGCAGTGCGGCGGTTCGCGATTCGCACTTGGGGCGCCATCCTTATAGCTATGAGCGTGGCTGGCGCCGTTGCACTCGCCACGCATAACCCAACTGATCCATCTCTCAGCACCGCCGCGGGAGGTCCGCCGACGAACTGGCTGGGAAGTACCGGCGCTTATTTCAGCGACGCCTTATTCCTGTTGTTCGGGTTGGGTGCTGTCCTGCTCGTGCCCGTGGTCGGCATCGCGGGTCTCCGGATGATGCACCTTCAGCCGGCGGGACGGCTCGGACGAAGCCTGTTGCGCGCCGCCGCCGGCGCGGTGCTGTTGGGTGTTGCGCTGAGCCTTACGAGCGCGTCGGCGGTATCCGGGCTGCCTGCCGGCTGGGGCGGTGCTCTTGGGTTCGCGCTGGCGCATGGAGTCGACGCGGCGCTCAGCCTGATTCCAAACCCTTCGATTGCCGGCCCGACCAGGCTTACGGCCCTGCTGCTGTTCGGCATCGCCGGACTTGCGCTCGGCTATGTCGCGCTCGGGCTCAAGGCAGAGGAGAAAGGCTGGCTCGGTGGCCTCTTGCACCGGCAGCCGCGCGAGCGGCGCGCTGCTCCGCGGCGCACCGAGATTGCTGAGGAACGGATCGTCCCTGCGGCGCCGCCCAAGCCCAAACCGACGGTAGCAGTCGCGGAGACGACGAAAGCCGTTCCGCTCGCCGGCCGCAGCAAATCGGCAAAGCCCTCAACTCAGCCGAGCCTTGCTCTCGGCGACAGCTATCAGCTTCCGACCGTCGACCTCTTGGCGCGTCCACCGGAGAAATCGAGGCAGCCGATCGATCGCGCGGGGCTCGAGCGCAACGCCCGGCTGCTCGAAACGGTGCTTGAGGACTTCAACGTCCGCGGCGACATCGTCGAGGTTCGACCGGGGCCGGTCGTAACCATGTACGAGCTGGAGCCGGCGAGCGGCATCAAGGCCAGCCGGGTCATCGCTCTCGCCGACGACATCGCGCGCAACATGTCGGCGCTCTCGGCGCGAGTGGCCACGATCCCCGGACGCAGCGTCATCGGCATCGAGTTGCCGAACCCGAAGCGCGAGACCGTGAGCCTATCGGAGCTGATCGGAAGCCAGGCGTTCGAGGACCAGAACATGGCCCTGCCGCTGATCCTTGGAAAGAACATTTCCGGCGATCCGGTCATCGCCGACCTCGCGCCGATGCCGCACCTACTCGTCGCCGGCACCACCGGCTCGGGCAAGTCGGTCGGTCTCAACTGCATGATCCTGTCGCTGCTGTATCGGTACGGACCGGACCAGTGCAAACTGATCATGATCGATCCGAAAATGCTCGAATTGAGCATGTACGACGACATCCCGCACCTGCTCGCCCCCGTCGTGACTGAGCCCGGCAAAGCGATCCGCGCACTCAAGTGGGCGGTCGAGCAGATGGAGGAGCGCTATCGCATGATGGCGAACCTTGGCGTCCGCGCGCTGCCGAGCTTCAATGCAAAGGTTCGCGAAGCGAAAGCCAAGGGCTCGAAGCTCGGGCGCCGGGTGCAAACCGGCTACGATGCCGACACCGGCCAGCCGCTCTACGAGACCGAGCAGCTCGAATATGAGGTGCTACCGCAAATCGTCGTCGTCGTCGACGAGCTCGCCGATCTGATGATGACCGCGGGCAAGGAAGTCGAGTTCCTGATCCAGCGGCTCGCGCAGAAAGCGCGTGCGGCGGGCATCCACCTGATCATGGCGACCCAGCGCCCCTCCGTCGACGTCATCACTGGCGTGATCAAGGCCAACCTGCCGACCCGCATCAGCTTCCAGGTGACGAGCAAAATCGACAGCCGCACGATTCTAGGAGAGCAGGGCGCCGAGCAGCTGCTGGGCAAGGGCGACATGCTCTACATGCCCGGCGGCAAGCAGATCATCCGCGTCCACGGCCCGTTCGTCAGCGACGAGGAGGTGCGCGCGGTCGCCGAGCATTGGCGGCGGCAGGGCACGCCCGAATATATCCAGGCCGTCACCGAGGAGCCCGAGGACGGCGGTTACCTCTTCGACGGCCAGCCGACCGGCGAGGACGACGCGGAGACGCAACTCTATCGTAAGGCGATCCAGATCGTGGCCGAAAGCCAGAAGGCTTCGACGTCCTACCTCCAGCGTCAGCTGCGCGTAGGCTACAACAGCGCCGCGCGGCTGATCGAGCGGATGGAGAAGGACGGGCTCGTCGGCCAGCCCGATCACGTCGGCCGCCGCGAGGTCCTAATCGACCCTGACGGGCACCCCATCTGAGCCTGAACGGAACGGAACCGGAAGGTTCAGTCCGCATTCAATGGGTGAACGCCAGTTTCGGCGGCCAATCCCGGGAGTTTTGAGATGACCTTTACGACGAAGCTCGCGCGCGCCCTCATGGCCGGGGCGTTCATCGCCGCAGTACCCGCGGCCGCGGCGGAATCGCCGGATCTCGCGAAACTCAAGGCGCACCTTGCCTCCGTCCAGACGATGACCGCCAACTTCGTGCAGACGGATGCGCGCGGCCGATCAGCGGCGGGGACTCTGCAACTCAAGCGGCCGGGCAAGGTTCGCTTCCAATATGGCAGCGGCGACCTGCTTCTCGTCGCCGACGGCAAGCGGCTCTATTTCCTCGATTATCAGGTCGGCCAGAAGAATAGCTGGCCGCTCGACAAGACTCCGCTCGGGCCGCTTCTCTCCGGCTCTCCGGATTTCGAAGGCAAGGCTCAGGTCCTGCCGAACAGCGACCCTCGCATCCTCGTCGCCCGGGCAAAGAACACGTCCTACGGCCAATTGACGCTTGCATTCCTGCGCAGTCCGTCGTCGCCGGGCGGTCTGCAGATGTATGGCTGGACCGCGATCGATCCCCAAGGGCACAGGACCACCGTCAAACTATCGGACGTCCGCTATAACGTCGCGGCACCCGACAGTGCCTTCGCTTTCGCCGAACCGAAAAAACGCTGAGATCAAAAGGGTTTCAGATTGCGACCTGTTCATCGCAATGTAAGGCGTGGAGGCCTATTTAGAGTTTCGATTCTGCAACTTGCCTTGGGTTTCCCCCTGTTACCGGGGCGTGCAGGATCCCTTGCGTGACGAACGCTAGGCGGCCCTCGCTCCATGCCCCCGGAGCGGGGGCCTTTTTCCTGCCGTCGCTCGCAAAGGCAAAAGAGCCTAGCTACATCGGCCTTCAGTGACGAAGATCAAAATCGCCTCCTGGAACATAAACTCGGTGCGCGCGCGGACTGCGCTGGTCGAGCGGCTGATCGAGGAACAGCAGCCTGACATCTTGTGCCTTCAGGAAACGAAGGTGCTAGACAGCATCTTCCCGGCGGACCTGTTCGAGCGCCACGGCTACGTGCACCGCCAGCTGAACGGCCAGCGAATGCACCACGGCGTCGCGATCCTCAGCCGGGCGCCGCTGAAAGATCCCGGCAAGCACGACTGGCAGGACAATGGGGAGGCCCGCCACATCGGCGTGCGGCTGGAATGCGGGATCCGGCTCGAGAACGTCTATGTGCCGGCGGGCGGCGACACGCCCGATAGAAACGTCAACCCCAAGTTCGGCCAAAAACTCGATTTTATCGAACGGATGACACGCTGGTCGGAAGGCCTCTCCGAGCCCACGATCATCGTCGGCGACTTCAACGTCGCGCCGCTCGAATGCGATGTCTGGAGTCACAAGGCACTGCTGACCGTCGTCAGCCACACGCCCGTCGAGGTCGAAGCGCTCACCCTGCTCCAGCAGGCCCACGACTGGGTCGACATTGGCCGCAAGTTCGTCCCCGCCCCCGAACGTTGCTTCACCTGGTGGAGCTACCGCTCGCCCGACTGGACCAGGAACGACCGGGGCCGACGGCTCGATCACATGTGGGCGTCGCCTGCGCTGGCGGGCCATCTCGCTGCGCACCAAGTGCTGGAGCTATGCCGCAGCTGGGAGCGCCCTTCGGACCACGTTCCGCTGATCTGCGAGATCGAGGTTTGACGCACGGACCGCCGACCCGCCGGGCCATTGCCGCGCTGCGCGGCGGGCGACCCGTGGCGGTCGAAGGTGAGCAGCCGATGGCTATTGTTGCCGTCGAGACCGCAACGCCCGAGCTGCTCGACACCTTGGACGCCGAACGCACCGCGCGGCTGCTGATCAGCGGCGAACGGGCCGCCGCGCTCGCGCTGTCCAACGAGCGCGATGCCGCGGACCCGCTACAGCCGGTGCTGATCGAATCGACCGACTGGCTCAATGCCGAGACAGCGCTCGCACTTGCCGATCCGGGGCGAGACCTCGACCGCAGCCCGATCGGTCCGCTTCATCCCGTGCAGCTCGATTGCGCAGAAACTGCCAAGGCCGCACTTTCGCTAACCCGCTCGGCCGGATTGCTTCCGGCTTTGTGGATCGTATCTTCGGAGAAGGTGGCTGCGAGGGTTTCGGTTCGCGACATTGCGGGCGAGGATCGCGCGCCGGAAGTCGAGATCGTCGCCCGGGCGAAGCTGCCGCTGGACGGTCTTCCGCCGACGCAGATCGTCGCCTTCCGAGCGTCGGAGGACGGGCAGGAGCATGTCGCGTTGCTGATCGGCGCGCCCGGCGGGAAGCCGCCGCTCGTCCGGCTCCACAGCGAATGCCTGACGGGCGACGTCTTCGGGTCGCTGAAGTGCGATTGCGGGCCGCAACTCAAGGAAGCGCTCCGAATCATCGGGGATTCGGGAGGCGGCGTACTGCTCTATCTTCGCCAGGAAGGTCGCGGGATCGGGCTCGCGAACAAGCTCCGGGCCTATGCGCTCCAGGATCGCGGTCTCGACACGGTCGATGCGAACCGGCGCCTCGGCTTTGCCGACGACGAACGCGACTATTGGCATTCGGGGGCGATGCTCCGCAAATTAGGGATCGACCGGGTCCGGCTGCTGACCAACAATCCGAACAAGGTGTCTGGGCTCGAGGCCGCCGGCATTAGGGTCGCCGAGCGCGTATCCCACCACATGCCCGCCAATCCGCACAACGCGGACTATCTCGCGACCAAGCGCAAGAAGAGCGGACACCTGGGCTAAAGGCGGAGGAGGCGCCGGACGTCCTCGAATGTGTAGGCGATCTTCTGCACGCCGAGCTCGCGCAGCATGCTGTCGTGGCCGTCGAGGCAGTGGGACCCAGCGGCCAGCCCGATCACCCGCGCTCCGGACGCTAGGGCCCCTTTCACACCCACTGGCGAATCCTCGATGATGACTGCCTGATCGATCGCAACGCCGAGCCGGGCAGCCGCATGAATATAAAGATCCGGCTCGGGCTTGCCCCGCTCGACATGCTCGCGGCCGCTGTAGATGTGATCGCCGAACACGCCGGCGAGCCCGAGATGTTCAAGATGTCGGCGGATCCAGCGCGTCGAGCTGGAGGACGCGACCGCCTTGGGTAGCTCGGGTGGCAGGGATTGGACGAATTCGACGGCCCCAACCACAGCAGCAATGCCGTCGCGAAGCGCCTCAACGCTCTTTTCGCGCATTCGCTCGTGGAATTCCGGGGGCAGCTCGCTGCCGATCCTGGCTTCGATCGCCGTGATGAAGTCCTTCCCGGCGAGGCCGACATAATGACGAAGTGTCTCCTCGACGCTGTGCTCATGACCGAGTTCGGTCAGGAGCTCAGCGAGTTCACGATTGCCCTCGAACTCGCTTTCGAGCAGCACGCCGTCGAAATCGAAGATGATCGCGCCGAAATCAGACATCGTCTTCGAACAGTGCCGTCCCGACTCGAACGGCGGTCGCACCCAACATCACCGCCTGTTTGTAATCGGCCGACATGCCCATGCTGAGCGTCATGACGTCATGCCGCCGTGCCAACTTGTTGAGAAGCGCGAAGAAAGGTGCGGGCTCCGGCCCGAGCGGCGGAATGCACATGAGGCCGGCGAGCTGAAGCGGCGAGGCACGCACCGCTGCGACCAGCTCACCGACATCGCCAATGCGACAGCCGCCCTTCTGGTCTTCCTCGCCGATGTTCACCTGGACGTAGACGGCTGGAAAACGCTTGGCTTTCTCCGCTTGCTTGGCGAGCGCATCGAGCAAAGATGTGCGGTCGACCGAGTGGATCAGGTCGAAAACCCGGATCGCATCGTTCGCCTTGTTCGACTGCAGCCTCCCGATTCCGTGAAGACGAACATGGGGATGCGCGGCGAGGAGCGGCGGCCATTTGGCGAGCGCCTCCTGCACGCGGTTCTCGCCGAAATCGCGCTGACCGGCTTCGATCATTCGCTTGATCTTCTCCGCCGAGCGGCCTTTGCTAACGGCGATCAGCTGGACATCGGCCGGGTCGCGGCGCGCGAGCTTGGCGGCAGAAGCAATTCCCTCAAGAATGCGGTTGCGGCTGTCTGCGGCGCTGATCATGGGAGCGCGCTATAGGAAGTGCAATGGAAGCCCGCCAGCGATCGTGGCCGCGAATGTGGCTGATGACCGACGAACGAGTGGGCGATCGGCTGTGGAAGGCCATTGGACGCCTTTCGCCACGATCCGGGATAGTCTTCCGGCACCATTCGCTTCCACGCCCGGCAAGGGAGGAGCTCGCCGGGCGCGTGGCTTCAGCCGCTCGGGAGCGCGGGATCACTTTCGCCGTCGCGCGCGATGTAGAACTGGCGGAGCGTCTCGCAGCCGAGATGGTCCACAATCCGGGCACACCCACGGATCTGCCATTCTCACGATCGGTTCATAGCCTGGAAGAAGCGCAGACGGCCCAGGCAGAAGGCGCGGCGCTCGTCTTTGTCTCTCCCGTCTATCCCACGCGGTCGCACCCTGGCCGGGAGCCGCTCGGTCCAGAGCTCGCGATCAGGATTGCGAAAGTCGCAGGCGTGCCGCCAATCGCGCTCGGGGGTGTGAATGCTGACAAGTTTGCGGCGCTTGAGCTCGAGGGCTTCTATGGCTGGGCGGGAATCGACGCCTGGCTAGACGTTAGAACTTGAACGCCGTGCCGATGTAGACGGCCTGGCTGTCGCGCCGGACGTCCTGGAGCGCCGCCATCCGGTCGCGCTCGATATTGTAGCGGACGCCACCAGTGACGGCGATGTGGTGCGTAATGTCGTACGACCCGCCTACGTCGAGCGAGACATTGTCGCCCTTGCGCAAAGCGGCGAGCGGATGCCCTTCGCTTCTGTCGGCGCCCACCGCGACACGCGTCGTCAAACGATTGCTGAGGGAGTAACTGACGCCGACGATGGCGGTTTCGCGACCGCCAAGTGCTTTATTGGCGTCCACGACCTTCCCCACGTCGCCTGAGATCGCGAAGCGCTTCCAACCGACCGCCACGCCGAGGTTGTAACTGGTTGGGCTGAGCGCATTGACCGCCGTCGTCGGAACCGAAGCGCCGGCCAGCCGGGTCTGCGTGTCGGGCGTGATCGTGCGGGCGCGAATCGCGACGCGCACCTGTGACGGGCGCCCCTTCGCCGGAGCCGGCGTGAATTTGAAATCGGTCAGAGCGAGGCTCTTGCCAGCGAATGCTGCCGCGAGCTTGGGATCGCCGTTGGCCGGCGTGAACGAGGAAATCGGATCGAAGCTCAGCGAGACGGCCGCCGGGCGCTTCTTGGAACTGGTCGCTGCGACCGCGGGAGTCAGGATAAGACCGCCCGCCGCGAGCGCGGCCAGCAGCTTGGCTTCCTTCCTGTGGGCGATCTTCAGCAAACAGCGAACCCCTTGTTCAGGAGTCGATATAGTTGGGAACGGCTGAAGGTTCCATGACTGGGAGTCGATTCGTTCAGCCCCTGTTGCCGACTCACCACAATAATGCGCCGTGGCGGGACAGGATGCCTCTCGGTGGGACATCTTGCGGGAGGGGCGCGACCATCTATAACGCCGCGAAACTTTTCTCAAAGCCGGTTCAAGGATCCTCGATGACTCGTCTGCACACGACCGCTGCCGCATTGCTGGTTCTGGCCCTGACAGCGTCGGGCTGCGCAAGGAACAAGCAGCTGCCGACGCGGCTTGCTCCTTCGCGGATGACGTCGATCGGAGTGAACGCTTATTTGTGGCGGGCCGCGCTCGACACGGTTTCCTTTGCGCCGCTGCTTCAGGCAAACCCCAATAGCGGCGTGATCATCACCGACTGGTACGCGAATCCGAAGGCGCCGGGCGAGCGCGTCAAGCTAACCGTCACCGTCCTGGACCAGGATCTTCGCGCCGACGCACTTCGCGTTTCCGCCTCTCGCGAGACCTACCAAAATGGCGCCTGGACCGAGGCGCCGGTGTCGGCCGCGACGGTGCAGAAGCTCGAAGACATCATTCTCACGCGCGCCCGCGACCTACGTCGCACAACCGTCCCGGGCTAATTCGATCCAGATGAGCAGCCGCTTCAACCCGGCTGAGGCCGACGCCCGGTGGCAGGCGCGCTGGGCGGAAGAGGGCAGTTTCGCCGCCGATAGCGAGAGCCCGAAGCCCAAGACCTATGTGCTCGAGATGTTCCCCTATCCGTCGGGGCGGATCCACATGGGCCACGTGCGCAATTACACGATGGGCGACGTGATCGCGCGCTATCGGCGAATGCAGGGTTACGAAGTGCTTCACCCGATGGGCTGGGACGCATTCGGCATGCCGGCCGAGAATGCGGCGATGGAGCGCGGCGTGCATCCGGGCGAGTGGACCTGGGCCAATATCGCGACGATGCGCGACCAGCTGAAGCGAATCGGCTTTGCGCTCGACTGGAGTCGCGAGATCGCGACCTGCGATCCGGCTTATTATGGTCAGGAGCAAGCGCTGTTCCTCGACCTGTTCGACGCCGGGCTCGTCTATCGCAAGGAAAGCGAGGTCAATTGGGACCCGGTCGACATGACCGTGCTTGCCAACGAGCAGGTGACCGACGGCAAGGGCTGGCGCTCGGGCGCGCCGGTCGAGCGGCGCAAGCTCGCCCAGTGGTTTCTCAGGATCACCCAATTCGCCGACGAGCTGCTCGACGCGCTCGCCACGCTCGATCAATGGCCCGACAAGGTCCGACTGATGCAGGAGAACTGGATCGGCAAGAGCAAGGGTCTCGATTTTCGTTTTCGGCTCGCGGAGCCGGTCGCTTCGATTGACTCCATTGAAGTATTCACGACCCGACCGGATACGATCTTCGGCGCGAGCTTCGTGGCCATCGCGGCTGGTCACCCGATCGCCGAGGCGATCGCGAAATCCGATCCGAAAGCCGCCGAGTTCATCGAAGAGTGCCACCACGGCGGGACCAGCGAGGCCGAAATCGAGACCGCCGAGAAGAAGGGATACAGGACGGCGCTCGAGGTCGTGCACCCGCTCGATCCCGAGTGGCGGCTGCCGGTCTACATCGCGAATTTCGTCCTCATGGACTATGGAACCGGCGCCTTATTTGGCGTTCCCGGTCACGACCAGCGCGATTTCGAGTTTGCGAACCAATATCATTTGCCGATCGTGCGTGTCGTGGCCCCGGGCGTGGAGCTGGCCTCTGAGCCGATCGGCGAAGAGGCGGAAAAGGAGCCCGGAGTTGCGGTCAATTCGCGTTTCCTCGACGGCCTGACCACTGAGCAGGCCGCTGCCGAAGTGATCCGCCGCGCCGAAGAAGCAGGCTGGGGCAAGGGCACCGTCCAGTATCGCCTGCGGGACTGGGGCGTCTCCCGCCAGCGTTACTGGGGCACGCCGATCCCAATCATTCACTGCGCGAGCTGCGGAGCCGTGCCGGTGCCGCGCGACCAGCTGCCGGTCACCCTTCCCGAGGACGTCGATTTCCGGACGCCCGGAAATCCGCTCGAACGCCATCCGAGTTGGAAGCGTGTCACTTGCCCAAGCTGTGGCGGCGCGGCAACACGGGAGACCGATACGCTCGACACCTTCGTCGATTCGGCCTGGTATTTCATCCGCTTCGCCAGCCAGCCGCCGGGCAAGCCGTTCGACCGAACGGAGGCGGAAAAATGGCTGCCGGTCGCGCAGTATATCGGCGGCGTCGAGCATGCGATCCTGCACCTGCTCTACGCGCGCTTCTGGACTCGGGCGCTGCAGCATCTCGGTGAAATCGGCATCTCCGAGCCATTCAAGGGACTTTTCACGCAGGGAATGGTCACGCACGAGACCTATCGCGCCGGCGATGGCAGCTGGCTCAGCCCGGACGAAGTGCGCAAGGATGGCGACGACTGGATCCACATCGAAAGCGGTCAGCCGGTGACACCCGGCCGCGTCGAGAAGATGTCCAAGTCCAAGCGCAACACGGTCGACCCGGAGCCGATCCTGGCTAAGTACGGCGCGGACGCAGTGCGCTGGTTCATGCTGTCCGACAGCCCGCCCGAGCGCGATCTCGAATGGTCAGAGGCAGGAATCGAAGGGGCGTCGCGCTTTGTCCAGCGCGTCTGGCGTCTCGTGAACGGTGACAGCCGGGGCGGGGGTGAGGATCTCGAGCTCAACCGCAAGGTTGACCGGACCATCGCGGGGGTCGGTGAGGCAATCCAAGGCCTGCAGTTCAACAAGGCGGTTGCGCAGCTGTACGAGCTCGTCACCGCGATCGAGAAGGCGAAGCCTTCGACCACCCGTGCCGAAGCGGTTCAGACGCTCGTCCTCCTCATCGCACCTATGGCTCCGCATCTTGCCGAGGAGGCTTGGGCGCTACTCGGCGAAGAAGGGCTGATCGCCGACGCGGCGTGGCCGAACTTCGATCCGGCGCTGCTCGTCGATGACGAAGTCACCCTCGCCGTGCAGGTCAACGGCAAGCTCCGCGATACACTCACCGCCCCGCGCGGTCTGGACAAGGCAGCGGCCGAAGCGCTCGCGCTTGCGTCCGACAAGGTGCAGCGCCAGCTCGGCGGAGCAGCGCCGCGCAAGGTCATTGTGGTTCCCGACCGGCTAGTGAATATCGTCGCATGATCCCAAACGGTGCGATGCGAGCCGGCTTGATCTTAGCGCTCCTCCTGCTTCCGTCCTGCGGGCTCCAGCCGCTTTACGGAGGCGGCTCCAACAGCCCTGTCGCCGCGACGCTGCGCTCCGTGCGGGTCGCTCCTATTGCCGGCCAGTCGGGGTGGCTTGTCCGCGACAAGCTGCTCGACCGGCTCGGCGAGGCCGGGGAAGGGGCCGCCGCCTATCGTCTCGACGTGACCCTCGACGACAATATCACCTCATTCGGACTCCGGCGGGACCAGGCGGCAACGCAGGAAAGGCGGACGCTGCGCGCGCGCTACCAGCTCGTCGATCTCAGCAACGGCACGGTTGTCCTCGATGCGACCGCTGGCTCCGACGCATCGATCGACATCGTCAGCTCCGAATATGCGACCGTCGCGGCCGAGCAAACGGTGCTCGAGAATCTCTCCGGCATCGTCGCCGACCAGATCATGTCGCGCCTCGCGCTCTACGCGTCGCGCACCGCTCGAAAGTGAAGGCGAGCAAGCAGTCGATCGGCCGTGCGGTCGATCAGCCGAATGCGCAAATCCGCTTTTATCTCTTCCATGGCCCCGATGAGGCGCAGTCGCGGGCGCTCGGGGCACGACTTTTGCAGTCGCTTGGCGCCAGCAAGTTCACGGTCGGATCGAGCGCGGTGAAATCGGATCCCGCATCTCTCGCCGACCAGGCTGCTGCGATGAGCCTGTTCGGCGGGGCACGCGCAATTTGGGTCGAACCCGGGGGCGACGATATCGCGGCGGCCACCGAAGCTGTGCTCGAGGCGCCTTCCGTCGAAAGTGCCGTGATCGTAATTTCAGGCGCGCTTCGGAAGACATCGAGCCTGCTCAAGCTCGTGGAGGCTTCGCCTCACGCGATCGCTTTTGCCGCCTACGTGCCGGAAGGGCGGGACGCCGAGCGAATGGTGACGGAGCTCGGCCGCAGCTTCGGACTCAAGATCGGCCCGACGGTTGCTGCCCGGATTGCGGACGCGGCAGGAAACGATCAGGCCGTCGTTAGCCAGGAACTGCAGAAGCTGGCGGTCTACCTCGATGCTGTGCCGCATGCCCCGAAGGAGCTCGATCACGATGCTATCGACGCGGTGGGGACCGACACGGCCGAGGGAGACATCATGCGACTCGCCGACTTGGCGCTGAGCGGCGAGACCGAGACGCTCGCCGACGAGCTTGCCAAACTGCCCCAGGGCGGATCGGAGGGCATTCCAGTCATCCGTTCGCTGCAGCGCAGACTCATCATGCTGGCGCCTGCCCGGGCGCGCGTCGAGCGCGGCGAGAGCCCCGATGCTGTCATGACGTCACTCGGCAAGTCCTTATTCTGGAAGGACAAAGCCATGGTAGCTCGGATGCTTTCGAGTTGGGATGCGGAGCGGTTGGCAAAAATTGCCGAACGCGTCGGCCGCCTCGAACGCCAACTGATGTTCAGCCCGGCCCCGGAGCAGGAAGCACTCGGCGAAGAGCTACTGACCATCGCGCGCGAGGCGCGGAGACGCTGAGGCTAGATCGGCTCGCCGGAGAGCCGCTGGCAAATCATGTCGAGCTGATCGAGGCTCGAATAATGCAGTGTCACATGGCCGCCCTGCCCTTTGTGCGTGACCTGCACCTTGAGGCCCAAGATGTCGCCCAGCTGCCGCTCGAGTGCGGCAAGATCCGCATCGACCGGCTTGGCGGCGTTCCGAGCACCTGTTCGCCCAATATCACGGGCAGGGCCCGGCGCCCTCTTTGCCTGCTGAGCGCGGTCCTCGGCCTGCCGGACGGAAAGGCCCTTGGTGACGATCTCCTTGGTCAGCGCCTCCGGGTCGGGAGCCGTGGCCACGGCGCGCGCATGGCCCATGGTGATATCGCCATTCACTAGCGATTGCCTGACGAACTCAGGAAGTTCGAGCAATCTCAATAGGTTGGCGACGTGACTGCGCGATTTGTGAACGATCTTCGATACGCCGTCCTGGGTGTGGCCGTGCCGCTGGATGAGCTGGCGATAGCCCTCGGCCTCCTCGATCGCATTGAGGTCCTCGCGTTGGATGTTCTCGATGAGCGCGAGCTCGGCCGTCGATGCCTCGTCGATTTCGCGCACGATTGCGGGAATCGTGTGCAGCCGCGCTTTCTGCGCCGCTCGCCAACGACGCTCGCCAGCGACGATCTCGAAACCATCTTCATGCGGACGCAGCAGGATTGGCTGCAGAACCCCCCGTTGCGCAATCGATTCGGCCAGCTCGGTGATCGAATCTTCGCTGAACCGGATGCGCGGCTGGTTGGGATTGGGCCTGATGCGAGCGATCTCGATCTCGCGAACTCCGCCGCGGATTTCAGGTTCTCCAGACGGCTGGCGCGGCGCATCGCCGAGCAGCGCAGACAGGCCCATTCCCAGGCCCCTGCCCGGCCGCTCGTTGCTCATGCGGCTTCGGCCACCCGCGGCAGGCGGGCGATCAACTCGCGTGCGAGGCGCAGATAGGCCTCGGAGCCAGGACACTTCAGGTCATAGATCAGCGCCGGAAGGCCGTGACTCGGCGCCTCCGAAAGCCGGACGTTGCGTGGAACAACGGTGTCGAAGACGATATCGCCCAAGCAGGCGCGAACGTCCTCGGCCACCGCTTGCGATAGATTGTTACGCCGATCGAACATCGTCAGTGCGACGCCGAGGATCGAGAGTTCCGGGTTGAACGCAGCGCGTATCCGCTCAACTGTCTGGAGCAGCTGACTCAGCCCCTCGAGCGCAAAGAACTCGCATTGCAAGGGCACGAGCACGTTGCGCGCAGCAACGAGCGCATTGACCGTGAGAAGCCCCAGCGACGGCGGGCAATCGATCAGGCAAATATCCCAGCGCGCGGAGGCAGCGGTGAGCGCCTTGTCGAGCCGGTGCGCGCGGTCTTCAAGGCTGACCATCTCAACCTCGGCACCCGAGAGATCGACGGTCGCTGGCAGCAGATCCAGCCGCGGCACGCGCGTCGACACCACCGCATCGGCGACGGATGCACTTCCGATCAGCACGTCATAGCTCGAACGCTGCCGCTGCGATTGGCCGACTCCGAGACCCGTCGAAGCATTACCCTGCGGATCGAGGTCTGCTAGCAGCACTCGCCAGCCGATCGCAGCGAGCGCCGTCGCCAGATTGATCGCCGTCGTGGTCTTGCCGACCCCTCCCTTTTGATTGGCTACTGCGATTCGGTTCATCGCTTCCCTGCCCTCACCTTGGTGGCGACGACGATCTTGGCATCGGCGTCGGTCATGCTCGGCTCCACACGGAATTCACCCTGCCATGTCCGCCGCGCTTCGGCCAGTTCCGATTGCGCGCTGCGGCCCTTGGGAAGAACCCAAACCGTGTTTTTTGTGGACAGATGGTCGCATAGATCGAGGAAACGCGCCAAGGACGCGACGGCGCGTCCGGTGATTACGTCGTAGGGTCCTGCGATTCTCTCGACCTTCCAGGCTTCAACCTTCGCCCGGAGACCCAGCTCCGCGACGATTCTGCGTAGGAATTCGGCTCGCAGCCGCCGTGGTTCGACCAGTGTGACCGGGCCCTCGACAAGGCAAGCGAGCACGATTCCTGGTAAACCCGCACCCGAACCGATATCGGCCCAAGCGGCTCCGGGACGAGACTCAAACCGCGCCAGCTGTGCCGAATCGACGATGTGCCGCTCCCAGATGTTATCCAGTGTCGTGGCCGACACGAGGCTTTGCCGCGCATTCTCCTCCTTCAGTCGATCTGCATAGAGGCAAAGCCGATCGAATGTTTCTCGTGAAACAGGCCGGCACGAGGCCCCTTCCAGCTGCGAAATCACGCTGCGGCGCGGCGATTCACCGCGACATAGACTGCCGAGAGCGCTGCGGGAGTAACGCCGGGAATCCGCGACGCCTGGTCGAGGGTCTCCGGGCGAGCTGCGTTCAGGCGCTCCACCATTTCCGTCGACAGCCCAGGAATAGCTGCGAAATTCAGTTCCGGCGGGAGCCACACCGCAGAGTCACGCCGCACGACTTCCCATTCGCGCTGCTGGCGCTCCACGTATGGCGCGTAAAGTGCATCCGCCCGGCCCTCTTCGGTCTCGCTCCAGTCCGGAGCCATCCTGCGTGCGAGATGTCCTTCGATGTGACGGCGGCGCCGTTCGGACAAGCAACCCGCCGCGAGCGCGTCACCGCCCAGGCGCGTGGTTGCATTGTCCGCTCTAAGTGAAAGGCGGTGTTCGGCCCGAGCAGTCATCATGCGATAGGGTTCGCTGGCGCCCTGCAGCGTGAGGTCGTCGATCATCACGCCGATATAGCTCGACCGGCGATCGAAGCGGACCTCGTCAATATCCAGCGCGCGAGCCGCGGCGTTGAGCCCCGCAACGAGCCCCTGGGCGGCCGCTTCCTCATAGCCGGTGGTGCCGTTGATCTGACCCGCAAGGAACAGCCCGGTCATGTAGCGCACCTCGAGAGTTGCATTCAAGCGCCGCGGATCGACGAATTCATATTCGACCGCATAGCCCGGCCGCACGATCTCGACCCGATCCAACCCCTCGATGCTGCGAACGAATGCATGCTGAACGTCGACAGGGAGCGAAGTCGATATACCATTCGGATAAATTAAAGCGTCACTCAGCCCCTCGGGCTCGAGGAAGATCTGGTGCGTATCGCGGTCGGCAAAGCGCTTCACCTTGTCTTCGATCGATGGGCAATAGCGCGGGCCCCTGCCCTCGATCGCACCGGCGAATAGAGGTGAGCGCGAGAAGTTGGCTTCGATGATCTGATGGGTCGTCGCATTGGTCCGAGTGATTGCGCAGCGCAGCTGCGGTTGGCGAATCCCGTCGTCGAGAGCGGACAGAGTCCAGTTGTCGGCATCACTCGGCTGCTCCTCGAGTTTCGCCCAATCGATCGTGCGACCATCCAGGCGCGGCGGCGTGCCGGTCTTGAGTCGCGCGTTCCCCAGCCCCACGTCCCGAATCTGTCCGGCCAAAGCGATAGATGCGCGCTCACCCCGCCTACCGCCGTCCCGGACCTCCTCGCCCACAAACATACGCGCATCGAGAAAAGTGCCGGTTGCGATCACCACGGCCCGGCACTGCAAGGTGCCGGCGGAGGTCTCGACACCAACGACGCGGCCGCCGCGAAGCGCAAGGCGGAGCGCCTCGGTCACGACAATCTCGACGCCGCTCTCCCCCAGGAGCTGGCCGATGGCGGTACGATAGAGCGCTCGATCCGCCTGCACGCGCGGTCCCCAGACCGCCGGTCCCTTGCTGCGGTTCAGCATCCGACGATGAATCGCCGCCTTATCGGCCGCTCGCGCCATGAGGCCGTCAAAGACGTCGAGTTCTCGCACGAGGTGACCTTTGCCAACGCCTCCGATTGAAGGATTGCACGACATCTGCCCGGCGTCCTCCACACGGAAGGTCAGCAGGCCCACGCATGCACCGCGGCGCGCAGCCGCAGCAGCAGCTTCGCAGCCGGCGTGACCCGCGCCGATGACCAGGACGTCAAACATTGAAGCGCTCTAACGCATCAACGTTCCACGTGAAACACTACTTACCGAGGCAGAAGCGCCTGAAGAGGGCATCGAGCACGTCCTCGACTCCGGCGCGGCCGGTGAGCCGGTCGAATGCCGAGCGCGAGCGGCGAAGGCTCTCGGCGAGAATCACCAGCTCCGCATTGCGGGGGTCGCCCAGCGCCGCTGCCGCTTCCTCGATCAGCACGGCCTGACGGCGGTTCAGGACAATGGCGCCCTCGCCCGGAAGGAGCGTCTCCACTGTCGCGCCGATCCGCTCCAACAGTTCTGCAAGCCCGCGGCCAGTGACCGATGAGACCGCCAGCGAACCGCTCGGGACTTGCTGCCGCTCGGGCCGATCAGACTGCGCATGGACTCGAATGACTCGCGGGTGGTCAGGCGCGGTCTCAGGCTCGCCGAGCCAAAGAAGCACAGCAGCAGAACCAATCAGCGCCGAAGCCCGGACAACGCCGATCGCCTCGACCGCGTCGGTCGTCTCCCGCAAGCCGGCGGTATCGGTGAGCAGGATCGGCAATCCGCCGACCGCCAACGGCACTTCGATATGGTCGCGCGTCGTGCCTGGAATCTCGGTCACGATTGCCCTCTCACTTCCCGCTATAGCATTGAGTAAGCTGGATTTTCCCGAGTTCGGTGGGCCTGCGACGACGACTCGTACGCCATCCTTCAGGATTTCGATGCGCGGGCGATCCAGCCAACTTTGAAGCTCGATGGCGAGCCCGCCACAGTCGTTCAACAACCCGGAATCGGCGCTGTCATCCTCATCATAGTCGATCGCCTGCTCGGCACGCGCGGAGAGCTCGAGCAGGCGCTGGCGCCAGACGTCGATCTGCTGGCGGAGACCACCTTCCGCCAGAGCCAGCGCAGCCTTGCGTTGCGCTTCGGTCTCGGCCTCGATCAGATCGGCCAGGCCCTCCGCTTCGGTAAGGTCGATGCGTCCATTTTCGAAAGCGCGGCGCGTGAACTCTCCAGGCAGCGCCTCCCTCACCTCGTCGATGCAGCCGAGTGCCGCGAGAAGTGAGTCGACAACGGCCCTGCCTCCATGACATTGAAATTCCACGATATCTTCGCCGGTAGAACTTGCCGGACCAGCGAATTTCAGGACGAGGGCCTCATCGAGCAACTCACCGGTTTCGGGGTGCCTCAATTCCCGCACGGCCGCCATGCGAGCCTCCGGCAGCAATCCGGCGATTCGCTCACCCGCCTGGTGCGCCTTGGGACCGCTCACTCGAATGATCGAGACCGCTGCCGGCGGCCGGCCCGACGACAAAGCAAAAATCGTGTCCGCCATCGATCACCTAAACAGGGGCGCGATCACCGGCGCAACATGGGCCGCACCCTCGTAGATCATCTTCAGGGCCACCCAGAGGATCACCAGCAGGCCGCTCCAGGCGATCCAGCGGTAACGGTCGATATACCGCGCGATGAGGTTGGCGGCAGCGCCCATCAGCAGCACCGAAAGCACCAGCCCGAACACGAGCACATACGGATGCTCTCGCGCCGCGCCCGCAACTGCGAGGACATTGTCGAGGCTCATGCTCACATCGGCAACAGCCACTCCCCAGGCGGCGCTGGCGAAGGTCTTCGCCGGTCTGACGCCGGAATGCTCGTCCCCGACGATCTCGTCCGAGCCCGCGCTTTCGCTCTTGTGCTGGAGTTCGCGGTACATCTTCCACGCGACCCACAGCAGCAAGATCCCGCCGGCGAGGGCGAGGCCGACGATCTGCAGCAACTGCGATACGACCAGAGCAAAGGCGATTCGCAGGACCAGCGCCGCAGCGACGCCGATCAGAATGACCTTCTTACGCTGCTCGGCAGGGAGCCCCGCCGCGAGCGCACCGACGACAATCGCGTTATCGCCGGCGAGCACGACGTCGATGAAGAGAATTTCGAAGAACGCCGTGATGGCGGCGGGAGTCAGATATGCTGCGAGGTCCATCCCCGGGCCCTAGCCGAGCCGAAGCACGTGTCTCAATCCAAGCACATGCTCGCCGCCCATAAAGCCGTCATAGATCATGTTGCATGCCACCCACAGGATGACGGCAAGGCCGAGATAGTTGAGCCAGTGATACCGCTCGATCAAGCGGGCCACGTAGTTCGCGGCAAAGCCCATGAAAAGCACCGAGAACGTAAGGCCGATGAACAGCAGCGCGGGGTTCTCGCGGGCAATGGACGCAACGAGCAGCACATTGTCCAGGCTCATGCTGAGGTCGGCGATGGTGATCGCGATCGCCGCCTGAAGGAGAGTCTTGCTTTGCGGCGGCCCCTCGATGGCAGCGGTAGCGGGGTCATCCGCCACGACGGTCGCCTTCGGATGAAGCTCCCGCCACATATTGTAGGCGACCCAAAGGAGCAGCAGCCCGCCCGCGAACACGAGGCCGGTGATCTTGAGCAGCTGCGTCGCCAACACAGCGAAGAAGATCAGGCAGACCAATGCCATGCCGACGCCGAACATCAATACCTTGCGGCGGTCCCGCGCCGGAAGTCCGGACGCGAGGGAGCCCATGATGACGACATTGTCGCCGGCCATGGTGAGATCGCCGATGATGATCTGCCCGAGCTTGGCGAGGCCGCCGGCGGTGAAGATCGCGCCGAAATCGAAGCCCTCGAGCACGGGCAGACTGCTTACTGATTCATCGAAGCGAAGAAGTCCTCGTTGGACTTGGCGTCCTTCATCTTGTCGAGGAGGAATTGCATCGCGTCGACCGTACCCATCTGCATCAGGATCCGGCGCAGGACCCACATCTTGGTGAGCGTACCCTGCTCGACCAGCAGCTCCTCCTTGCGGGTGCCGGACTTGCCGACATCCAACGCCGGGAAGATGCGCTTGTCGGCGACCTTCCGGTCGAGCACGATTTCGCTGTTACCGGTGCCCTTGAACTCTTCGAAGATGACCTCGTCCATCTTCGAACCGGTGTCGATCAGCGCGGTGGCGATGATCGAGAGCGAACCGCCTTCCTCGATGTTGCGCGCGGCGCCGAAAAAGCGCTTCGGCCGTTGCAGCGCATTGGCGTCGACGCCGCCGGTCAACACCTTGCCGGAGCTCGGAACGACGGTGTTGTAGGCACGGCCGAGCCTGGTGATGGAGTCCAGGAGGATCACGACATCCTTCTTATGCTCGACGAGGCGCTTGGCCTTTTCGATCACCATTTCGGCGACCTGCACGTGGCGGCTGGCGGGCTCGTCGAAAGTCGAGGAGATGACCTCGCCATTCACCGAGCGCTCCATGTCGGTGACTTCCTCCGGCCGCTCGTCGATCAGCAGCACGATCAGGATCACCTCAGGGTTATTGTCGGTGATGGCGCGCGCAATGTTCTGCATCAGCACGGTCTTGCCGGTGCGCGGCGGCGACACGATCAGGGCACGCTGGCCCTTGCCGAGCGGCGAAACGATGTCGATGACCCGCGCGGACCTGTCCTTGATCGTCGGGTCGAGCGTATCGAGTCTCAGCTTCTCGTCGGGATAGAGCGGCGTCAGATTGTCGAAATTGACACGGTGCCGGACCGTCTCCGGATCGTCAAAGTTAATCGTCGTAACTCGGGTCAGAGCGAAATAGCGCTCGCCTTCCTTGGGACCGCGGATCTCGCCTTCGACGGTGTCTCCGGTGCGCAATCCGAAACGGCGCACGACGGATGGAGCGACGTAAATGTCGTCAGGGCCGGCGAGATAATTGGCTTCGGGCGAGCGGAGGAAGCCGAATCCGTCGTTCAGCACCTCGATGGTGCCTGAACCCATGATCTCGACGCCGTTCTCGGCCTGGACCTTGAGGATCGAGAACATGAGGTCCTGCTTGCGCATCGTCGATGCGCCTTCGACCCCCATCTCCTCGGCCATTGCGACGAGTTCGGCGGGTGTTTTCTTTTTCAGTTCTTTCAAATGCATAAGATGGTCTTTTCTTGGGGAGATTCGCGGCTTCGGAACGAAAGCGCACACGGCAGGACGCCGCATGTCGGGAGAAGGGATCGCCGGCGGAGATTGGAACTGACCGGGGAGTCCGTCCAATTTGACGTATGTCCAGCCGCCAAGAGTGTCAATCAGCCGCAGGCCACGGCTGCGCCGAAATGTTCAGAAAGGCCGAACGATCACCAGAACGACGATTAGCGCTGCTGCGATTCCGGGGATTTCATTGATCATCCGCACCGCTTTGCCCGACAGCGAACGCTGGCCATTTGCCAGCTTCCTGCCATAAGCGCCGAGCCAGCCCTGATAGGCCGACAGAGCGACGACGAGCACGAACTTGGCATGGAACCATCCCATGCTCCACGCACCGACATCGAACGCGAGCATCAGGCCGAGAATCCAGACCAGGATCATCGCCGGCGTCAGGATAATGGACCGGATTCGTGCCTCGCGCTCGATCCAGGCGCGGTCTTCGGGCGAACCCACTGTCGTATCCTGATGGTAGACATAGAAGCGCGGCAGCAGGAACAGCCCAGCCATCCAAAAAATTACAAAGGTGACGTGCGCCGCCTTCACCCACGGATAAGCAAGGCCGAGCCAGCCGACGTAGTTGTTCACCGTCCCCCCTTCACTTGGCGGATGAGCTGCTCGACGTGAGCGATCGGCGTGTCTTGCAGGATGCCGTGCCCGAGATTGAAGATGTGAGGACGCCCGGCGAACGCGTCAAGGATATGCTGAACCGCCGACCGCAACGCCTCGCCGCCCGCGATCAAGGCGAGCGGATCCAGATTGCCCTGGACCGGGAGCCGTGCCGGAAGCTCCTTGGCCACCGATTTCGGATCGACCGTCTCGTCGAGACCCACTGCGGTGACGCCGGTCTCCCGAGCATAAGCCTTGAGCTTGCCGCCGGCGCCCTTAGGAAAGCCGATGATCGGGACCCGAGGGTGGCGCGCCTTGAGCGCTGAAACAAGGCGGGCCGTGGGCGCAATCACCCACTGATCGAATTGTGCGGGCGAGAGGCTTCCCGCCCAGCTGTCGAACAACTGAATAACTTCGGCGCCCGCCTGGATCTGCCCTGAGAGATATTCGAGCGTCACATCTTCGATACGGGCGATGATCGCTCGAAACGCGCCAGGGTCCGCATAAGCGAACCGCCGCGCTTCCGCTTGCTCGCGACTGCCCTGCCCGGCCACCATGTAGGTTGCCACGGTCCAAGGGCTTCCAGCAAAGCCGATCAGCGTCTTCGACGATTCGAGCTGCGCTCTGACCTTCGCGACCGTCGCATAGATCGGCTCTAGGCGGGCTGTGTACGGCGTCAGATCATCGAGCGTAGAGGCGAGCAGCGTCGGCGTAAGCCGCGGCCCCTCGCCGGCGACGAAGGTCAAATTCTGTCCGATCGCGAACGGCACGATCAGGATGTCGGAAAACAGGATCGCTGCATCGAGCTCGGGAAAGCGCTTCAACGGCTGAAGCGTGATCTCTGCAGCGGCATCGCTATCATAGACGAGATCGAGGAAGCCTCCCTTCTTCTCCCGAAGTGCGCGATACTCGGGCAAATACCGTCCTGCCTGCCGCATCATCCAAAGGGGCGACGGATCGTGCCATTCTCCTCGGAGCACCGAAAGCAAGGGCTTGGCGCGTAGATCTGCCTGTTCGGCAGGCTTAGAAGGCACCCCCTTCTCTCCCTTATATATATTTAGAATAAGATTGATGATGTAGTTGGATGCGGGAGTGCGGGGTTTAGGGGCGGCTTCCGGATTTGCCAACATGGACGGATCGGCAGTTGTCTCGGAGAACCCGCGAGTCGGGGGTTAATGCTCCCGTGATTCACAGGTTGGGGACGGAAACGATCCCCGGGGATGAATCTTCGGACTGTTGCAGAGGGAATCCGGATAAGCGTCCGGTTGAGCCCGTCCCCATAGCCGCGCTAGCGTCGCGCATGTTGTTTTCCACAAGGTTGTTCGCCTGCCTCTGATCCTCGCCTCGTCGAGCGCGATCCGCCGCCAGATGCTCGACGCGGCGGGCGTTGAATATCGGGCCGTTCCGTCGGTGGTCGACGAGAGCGTAGTCAAAGATCGGCTCAGCAAGCCTGATCAGATTGCCTGTGAGCTCGCAAAAGCCAAGGCGACAAAGGTCAGCGCTGCGCAGCGCGAGGATTGGGTTGTAGGCAGCGACAGCGTGATCAGCGTGGATGGGAGGCTGTTCGACAAGCCTCGCGACCGTGAAGAAGCGGCGGAACATCTACGCTTCTTCTCAGGTAAGAAGATGACGTTGACGAGCGCCGTTGCGCTGGCCCGCGGCGGTGCCGCCGACTGGTCGCACGTTGAAAGCGCAACTCTCTGGGTGCGCGCGCTCTCCGATGCGTTCACCGAACACTATCTCGATGCCGAATGGCCCGAGGTGGGCTACTGCGTGGGCGTATTTCGGCTGGAGGGCCGCGGTGTGCAGTTGTTCGATCGCATCGACGGCAATTACTTCACGATCCTCGGCATGCCGCTGCTCTCCCTGCTCGAGGCATTGCGCGAGCGAGGGTTGCTGCTGG
>DATMHG010000124.1:0-8051 GCA_035555035.1 Sphingomicrobium sp. | reverse complement strand
GGTGCTGACGGAAAATGCCGTGATTCTCCAGTATCTCGGCGATCGCGCCGGCTCGCCCGACGTGCTGCCCGCGCCGGGACACTTCCGCCGCTATCGCGTACTCGAGCTGGTGAACTTCATCACAACCGAGCTGCACAAGAGATTCGGATTTCTGTTCAGCCCGAACACGACCGACGAGATGAAGCAGGTCGTCATCGAAGATCTCGGTAAGAAGCTCGACTATATCGACCGGAAACTCGGGGCAGGCCCGTTCCTGCTCGGCGACCAGCTCACCCTTGCCGACCCGTATTTATTCGTGATCACCGGCTGGGCGGAGAAAATGCTCGGCGGTCTCGACCGCTGGCCGAACCTCAAGGCGTTCCGCGAGCGGATGATGCGCCGCCCGTCGGTTCGCAACGTGCTCCAGTTCGAAGGACTGCTCGAGGAAGAACCGGCCTCCTGACGTGGCTAAGCCGGTCTGCGTTGTGGTCGGAGTAGGCGAAGGCAACGGCGCTGCCCTTGCCCGCGCATTTGCCGCGGACGGAATGGCTGTCGCGCTTCTTGCTCGAACGACGCAATTCACGCGCCGGTTGGCGGACGAACTTGATGCTGCGAATGCTTACGCCTGTGATGCGACCGATCCTGCGAGCATCACGAAGGCGTTCGACTCTATTCGTCGCGACCTCGGCGACCCTGCCGCGCTGATCTACAACGCAGGCTCAGGCGTCCGCGGCGATGCAGAAAGCATCTCCCTGGAAGCATTCGAAACCGCCTGGCGAGTGAATGCGCTCGGAGCGCTGGCCGCAAGTCAGCAGGTCATCCCTGCCATGAAAGCGGCAGGCGCGGGCTCGATCATCTTCGTCGGAGCGACGGCGTCGCTCCGCGGCGGTCCGCAAACGGCGGCTTTCGCGCCAGCCAAGGCGGCGCAGCGCAGCCTCGCGGAATCGATGGCGCGTTCGCTCGGGCCGCAGGGAATCCACGTCTCTCTCATCGTGATCGACGCCGTTGTGGATCTTCCGCGAACGCGCAAGCGGATGCCCGATAAACCCGACGAGTTCTTCATCAAGCCCGACGATGTCGCAGCGACTGCCGTCTGGCTCGCAAAGCAGCCGCGCTCTGCATGGACATTCGAAGTCGTCGTGCGCCCATTCGGCGAGAAATGGTGAGGCGGCGCCGCTCTTGCTGACATTCAGACTGCGCCTTAGAGCGCCCGCGCGATGACGCAGTTCGATCTCACCGAGGACCAGCTCCAGATCCAGGAGATGGCGCGCAAGTTCACCGCGGACGCGATCACGCCGTTCGCGGCCGAGTGGGACGAGAAGAAGATCTTCCCGCGCGACACGATCCGCGAAGCTGCCGAGCTCGGCTTCGGCTCCATCTATATCAGCGAGGAGAGCGGCGGTATTGGGCTCGGGCGCCTCGAAGCCGCGCTGATCTTCGAGGCGATGGCGTACGGCTGCCCTTCGACCAGCGCCTTCATCTCGATCCACAATATGGCGAGCTGGATGATCGACCGCTTCGGCGGTCAAGAGGTCAAGCAGAAGTACCTCCCGTCGATGATCCCGATGGAGCGGATCGGCAGCTACTGTCTGACCGAGCCCTCCTCCGGCTCCGATGCGGCCGCGCTCAAGACGAAAGCGGTATTAGACGGCGACCATTATGTCGTCTCCGGCTCCAAGGCCTTCATCTCGGGCGCCGGCGAGAACGAGATCTACGTGACCATGGCCCGCACCGGCGACGAAGGGCCGAAGGGCATCACCGCGCTCGTCATTGAAAAGGACATGCCGGGCGTCAGCTTCGGTGCTCAGGAGAAGAAGCTCGGCTGGCACTCGCAGCCGACGGCGCAGGTGAACTTCGATGAGGTCCGCGTCCCCATTGGGAATCGGGTCGGCGCCGAAGGCGAAGGTTTCCGCATCGCGATGATGGGGCTCGACGGCGGCCGTCTCAACATCGGTGCCTGCTCGCTCGGCGGCGCCCAGCGCTGCCTCGACGAGGCGATCAGCTACACCAAGGGACGCCAGCAGTTCGGCACCCCCATCGCGGACTTCCAGGCGACTCAGTTCACGCTCGCCGACATGGAGACCGAGCTGCAGGCGGCGCGCTACCTGCTCTATGTCGCGGCAGCCAAGGTCACAGCCAATTCCGCAGACAAGTCGAAGTTCGCAGCCATGGCCAAGCGGCTGGCGACCGATACCGGCTCATCGGTCGTGGACAGAGCGCTCCAATTCCACGGCGGCTACGGATACCTGATGGACTATCCGATCGAGCGCTTCTGGCGCGACCTTCGCGTGCATTCCATCCTCGAAGGCACCAACCAGATCATGCGCGTGATCGTCAGCCGCGACATGCTCCGCCAGTGAGTTGTTTCAGGAAATGACTGGGGACGTCCTGATCACGACCCAGGACCGGGTCGGCCGAATCCGCCTCAATCGCCCAAAGGCGCTCCACGCGCTCACAACGGGCATGTGCGAGGTCATGAGCGAGGCGCTGCTCAGGTGGCGCAACGATGAGAATGTCGAGGCCATTGTCATCGATCATGCCGAAGGGCGGGGATTCTGCGCCGGCGGCGACGTCGTCATGCTCGCGCGAAGCGGCAATACCGACGCGGAAGAAGCAAAGCGCTTTTTCTTCGCGGAGTACCGGCTGAATCAGCTGCTTTTCACCTATCCCAAGCCGACCGTCGCGATCATGGACGGGATCACGATGGGAGGAGGCGTCGGCATCTCGCTTCCGTGCGACTTCCGAATCGCGACCGAGAATACGCGATTGGCGATGCCGGAGACGGGCATCGGTTTGTTCCCGGACGTCGGCGGCGGCTGGTACCTTCCGCGTCTACCCGGACGCGTCGGCGAGTTCATGGCACTGACCGGCGCGCGGCTCGACGGGGCCGAGTGCCACTACCTCGGGCTCGCGACCCATTTCGTCGAGCAATCCTCGCTCGACAACATGGTGGATCGCATTGCGACCACGCCGCAGCGGGTACAGGGTCCGATTGGAGCATTCACCACTCCGCCGCCTGACTCCAAGATCGCGACAAACCTGCCCAATATCGCAAAGCTGTTTGCCTCCGACCGGCTGGAGGACGTGCTCGCGGCGCTGGAGGGGGACGGCAGCGATTGGGCGACAAGCGAACTGGCGACGCTGAGCACCAAGAGCCCGCTTTCCTGCAAAGTATCGCTCCGGCTGCTCGCCGAAGGAGCAAATCGCGCCAATTTCACCGAAGAGATGCGCGCCGAATATGCGCTCGCCGGCCGCGTCGTGCGCACCCACGATTTCCGCGAAGGCGTGCGCGCGCTGCTGATCGACAAAACAGGCAACCCTCAGTGGGATCCGGCCACGCCGGAGGAGGTCACCGACGAGATGCTCGACGTCCTCTTCGCGCCGCTGCCCGACAGCGAAGCTTGGACGCCCTTCCCGGAGACCGAAGATGAGCGACTTTAATACCGTCCTGGTCGAGAAGCGGGGAGCAGTAACGCTGGTCACGCTCAACCGTCCGCAAGCGCTCAACGCCCTCAACAGCGAGGTGCTGAAGGAGCTGATCCAGGTCTTCGCCGCCTACGATGCGGACGAGGGCCAGCGCTGCCTCGTGCTCACCGGCTCGGAAAAAGCTTTCGCCGCGGGTGCCGACATCAAGGAGATGTCGAGCCAGGGCTTCGCCGACATGTACTCGTCGGATTTCTTCGCGGGCTGGGAGAAGGTCACGGCGACCCGCAAGCCGTGGATCGCCGCGGTCGCCGGCTATGCACTCGGCGGCGGCTGCGAAGTGGCGATGATGGCCGACTTCATCATCGCCGCCGACACCGCGAAGTTCGGGCAACCCGAGATCAAGCTCGGAGTGACGCCCGGGATGGGCGGCTCGCAGCGCCTGACCTGGGCTGTCGGCAAGGCCAAGGCCATGGAAATGTGCCTTACCGGCCGAATGATGGACGCGGCGGAAGCCGAGCGCTCCGGGCTCGTGGCAAAGGTGGTCCCGGCGGACCAGTTGCTCGAGGAAGCGCTGAAGACCGCCGAAGCTATCGCTGCAATGCCGCCGCTCGCGGCGATTGCCGTCAAGGAAATGGTCAACGCCGCCTTCGAGATCCCGCTTTCGCAAGGCATTCGGTTCGAGCGCCGCCTGTTCCACGGCCTGTTCGGGACTGAAGATCAGAAGGAAGGCATGGCCGCCTTCGTCGAAAAACGGCCGGGCAACTGGAAGGGACGATAGACTGTTCCCCGGCGAAGGCCGGGGCCCAGGCGGCGTTCCGCGCCGTTTTGTTGTTCTGGACTAGACCCCGGCCTTTGCCGGGGTACGAGGAGTAGAAATGGCGAAGATCGCATTCATCGGCCTGGGTCACATGGGCGGCGGAATGGCGCCGAATCTCGCGAAAGCCGAACATGAGGTCCGCGCGTTCGATCTGGTTGCGCAGGCCGTCGAGCAGGCGGTCGGCAAAGGCTGCACTCCAGCATCCTCCGCTGCTGATGCTGTCAAGGAAGCTGACGTCGTCATCACCATGCTGCCCGCGGCGAAGCACGTGCGCGCGGTTTACGAGAACGACGTCGCGCCAAATGCCAAAGAGGGCACGCTGCTTATCGATTGCTCGACCATCGATGTCTCGAGTGCGCGCGAGGTCGGCGCTGGACTCAAAGAGCTCGGTTTCGACTTCGTCGACGCTCCGGTTTCCGGCGGCATCGCCGCGGCGGCTGGCGGCTCGCTGACCTTCATGGTCGGCGGCACGGACGAGCAGTTCGATCGCGCGAAGCAATTCCTCGAGCCGATGGCCAAGGCCGTGATCCATGCGGGACAGCTCGGCGCTGGCCAGGCGGCGAAGATCTGCAACAATATGATCCTCGGCGCGACCATGGCGGTCACCTGCGAGGCCTTCGTCCTTGCCCAGAAGCTCGGGCTCGACCCGCAGGTCTTCTTCGACATTTCGTCGAAGGCCTCGGGCCAGAGCTGGTCGATGACGAGCTACGCCCCTGTCCCCGGCGTTGGCCCCGACACGCCCGCCGACCATGATTATGAAGGCGGCTTCGCGGCCGCGCTGATGCTCAAGGACCTCAAGCTCGCCGCCGATGCGGCGCGCAGCGTCGTCGCCTATACGCCGATGGGCGGCGAAGCCGAGGAGCTCTTCCAGCGTTTCGTCGATCGCGGCGGCGGGAACAAAGACTTCTCCGGAATCATCAAAATGATCGACGACAGCTGGGAAGTGCCCAGCAACCAGTAAGGAGAGGTTATGCGCATTGCGATGTTTGCCGCGGCGGGAGCGTTTGTCTTTCTCGCAGGCTGTGGAGGTCCCCAAACGAGCCAGGCGAACAACAGCCACGCGAACATCAGCAATGAGTCCCGCGCGACCTCCAACGGAATGGTGATGCTTGCCGCGGGTCCCGTCAGCGGCCAGCAGGCGGTCGCGATCATGCACGAGCGCCACGAGGGCATGGGAACGATCGGCAAGACCAACAAGGCGATCAAGCGCGAGCTCGACAGCGCGTCCCCCAACATGACCACCCTTCGCGCGGGAGCGGCGCAGATCGCAGACCTCTCGCGCAAGGCTTCCGGCTGGTTCCCGCCCGGCACCGGTCCTGACGTCGGCAAGACCGGTGCCAAGCCCGACATCTGGCGAGACCCGCAGGATTTCGCCTCGAAGCTCCACAACTTCCAGGCCGCCGCCGCGACGTTCAACCAGGCGGCGATGTCCGGTGATGTCAATCTGATCAAGGCGAAGTGGGGTGAGCTCGGACAGGCCTGCAAGGCATGCCACGACAAATATCGGACGGAGATGCACCACTGAGCGACCGTAACGCCGAGGAGCAGCCGGTCTGGGACCTGCCCGTCCGGCTGGTCCACTGGCTGCTCGCCGCCCTCATCGTCTTCAGCTGGTGGTCGGTCCACCATCATCATACCGACTGGCACATCTGGTCGGGCTGTGCGATCCTCAGCTTGCTGATCTTCCGCTTCCTGTGGGGATTCGTCGGCAGCTCGACCGCCCGCTTTGCGAGCTTCGTCCGCGGACCTGGAGCGATCCTCGCTTACGTCCGCGGCAGCTGGGAAGGCATAGGCCACTCGCCCCTAGGCGCACTCAGCGTGCTTTCGCTCCTGATTGCCATGTCAGTGCAGGTTGGACTCGGCCTGATCGCTCAGGATGAAGACGGCATCTATGCCGGCCCGCTGTCCCGGCTCGTCAGCTCCGACACGTCGGACACCGCGCGCCACATCCACGAATTATGGTTTAACGTGATCCTGGCGCTCATCGCTCTCCACCTCGCGGCGATCATCTTTTACCGCATGCGCGGGAAGAGTCTGATCAAGCCGATGATAACCGGCCGTGCGCGGGCCAAGGCCGAAGCGGCGGCGTCCATGCGGCCCGCCAAATGGTGGGTAGCGCTCATTTGTCTCGCCGTTGGCATCGGCATCACCCGCTGGGTGATCGCCGGCGCGCCGCCCTTTGGTTCTTGATTGAAACCGGCCTCAGGGCCACATCCGCACTATGCTGATCCGTACCGAACAGACGCCGAACCCGGCGACGCGCAAGTTCCTGCCCGGCCAACCTGTCATGGACGCGGGCACGCGCGATTTCCCGGACGCCGAAACGGCCGAAGCATCGCCGCTCGCGCGCGCGCTGTTCGACAGCGGCCTCGTCGAAGGCGTATTCTATGGCCGCGACTTCGTCTCGGTCACCGCCGCGCCGGCCGTCTCCTGGACGGACCTCGAGCCTCTCGTCGTCGAAACCTTGCTCGATCATTTCGTTAGCGGAGCGCCTCTGTTCATGGCCGGCAGCGCCGCTGGCATCCAAGTCGCGGCCGACGCGGATTTCGAGGAAGATCCTGCCGACGCCAACATCATCGATCAGATCAAGGAGCTGATCGAAACGCGCGTCCGCCCGGCGGTCGCGCAGGATGGCGGGGACATCGCTTACAAGGGTTACAAGGACGGCCGTCTCTATCTCTCCATGCACGGCGCCTGTTCCGGTTGCCCATCCTCGACCGTGACGCTCAAGCGGGGCATCGAAAGCCTGATCCGCCACTACGTCCCCGAAGTCGAAACCGTCGAAGCCGTCTGACCGGGGTTGCGGCTTCGCGCCGCATGTGACCACAATCGCCGCGATGATTCTCGCGTTCGATACGTCGAGTGCCGCCTGCACCGCCGCTCTGTTCGACGATTCCGGCGCATGCGTGGCGCGCCGTGACGAGCTGATCGGCCGCGGCCATTCGGAGCGCCTCGTGCCGATGATCGCCGAGCTTCTCGGCGGCGGCACCGCCCAAGAGATCCTCGTCGGCGTAGGCCCGGGCAGCTTCACTGGAATCCGGGTGGCGATCGCCGCAGCGCACGGTCTTGCGATCGGCTGGAGTGCGCAGCTTTCCGGAATGTCGTCGCTGGTCTTGCTTGCTGCCGCGAATGATGAGCCAGTCGCGGTCGCCGTGATCGGCGGTCACGGCGAATTGTTCATCCAGGAATTCGACTCCTCGCATCGGCCGACGTCGGAGCTGCAGAACCTCGTTCCTGGGCGCGCTGCCGCAGCGACGGAGGCCAGGTTGGTAGTCGGGTCCGGAGCGAAGCAGCTCGTCGCGGCCCGTGGCTGGGGCGAAGCGCGGGAGGCGTGGCCCTCCGCGGCGGACGCTTTCAAATTGCCGGGCGCGCTCCGCAGCCTGCGGCCGAAGCCGGTCTACGCCCGCGCTCCGGACGCGCGCGCAATGGTGGCTGCGTGATGGCGACGCCGGCGATCGACAGTCACGTGCGCCTTCGCCCCGGCAGCTCCGCCGACCTCGACGATGTGATGGACGTCATGGACTCGGCATTCGGGCGGCGCTTCGGCGAAGCCTGGACGCGGTCGCAATGTGCCGGGATTTTGCCGATGACTGGCGTTTCGCTCACGATCGCGCGCGATCCCGCGATGGGCCGGACGATCGGATTTTCGCTGACCCGCACGGTCGCCGACGAGTCCGAGCTCCTCCTGCTTGCGGTCCTGCCGAGTCACCACCGCCGCGGCATTGGCGGGCGTCTGCTCGACGACTTCATGAACCATGCGCGCGATCAAGGTGTCGGTCGCGTTCATCTTGAAGTTCGCGACGGGAATCCGGCGGTGCAGATGTATCAG
>DATMHG010000123.1:0-19451 GCA_035555035.1 Sphingomicrobium sp. | reverse complement strand
GTCCAGCTCCACGCGAAGCAGCTCCACGTCCCAGCCGGCGTTCATTGCAATCTTGTTGTCGGCAATCCGCAGCGCCCGCTTGGCCGCGGACGTCATACCGCTCAGGCGGATCACTGGCACGCTTTCGCGGCGCTGCAGTTTGGCAGCGCGGTAGCGGCCGTGACCGCAGATGATCACATGATCCTCTTCGATCAGGATGGGATTGAAATAGCCGGAGTTCTCGATGCTGTCGGCGATCTGCTGGACCTGCTTTTTGCTGTGGGTCCGCGGGTTTTTGGGATCGGGCTTGAGGGATCCCAGCGGGAGATACTCGATCGTATGGACGTTGGACACGGATTCCGCCTTTCACTTCGAGCGAGAGCGAGCTCTCGAGGGTGGTTCGGCGGGTTCCGATTTGGCTTTTACGTGAGAGCTCTTAACGAGCCGGTTTATGCGATCAAAAAATGGCGCATTTGCGATCCCCATTCCCTGCTCTCGCGAAAGCTTTCCCTGTTATGAATCGCGAAATCAGCGTCTGCTTGGCGGATTTCAGCCAATTCCGCGCCGAAGGAGGCGCTCGATCACTGCATTTTCGCTGTACTTTCCCTGATAACAGGGAAGAGAGCGGTTCGCCGATGACTACGCCCACCGCCACCTAGTCAGCCCCACGTTGTTGACACTGGTGAGCAACCTCACAATCGCAATTGTCGTTGGCACTTGCGCAGGCTTGGCTCTCCGATTGTTGTGCAAAGACGTCGAGCCTGTAGAATGGACTCCAGCCGACCGGTCTAAGCTGCAACGAAAATCCGCCTCGCGGGATCAGCCTCGGTGCCGGTTGTCGCCATCGGCATTATCTAATTGTGCAATGATCCGGAATCATAGGTATAACGATCACGCCGTCGGCGTGGTTAGAACGGCTCTGCAGCCTTCCGGTGATGTCCTACCCACCCCAGCCCGATTTCGCCGGAAGGCCCGCTCTTCTCTGCCGGTTGACGGATGCGTTGGCGATGGCGAGAGCAGCGCTCACAAACCGCAACGAGGTAAGATGAAGGTCCTGTTCTATGGACGACTGGCCGAAGCGATCGGTTCCGAGCTCGAGGTCAGAGCCGCCCTCGGCTCTACGGTGGCCGAGGTCCGTGAGACAATCGCGGCCGAACATCCGGATGCGGCAGGCCTGCTTCGAAGCAAGCGGGCGCTGAGTTTCGTCGGCAGCAGGCTGGTACGGGACGATTATCGCCTGGCGTCCGGCGACAGACTCGAATTCTTGCCCCCGGTGTCCGGCGGATGAGCGTCGTCGCGCGGATCGAGGAAGCTGCGCTCCGGCCCGAGCAGGAACTCACAGCGTTGCTCGAGCGGGCCGAAGGCGACGGAGCGGTCGTCAGCTTCACCGGCGTGGCGCGTGCCGGCTCGAAGGGCGGACAGGTCGTCTATCGGCTGGTCCTCGAGCATCATCCTGCGCTGACGCTTCAATCGCTCGAAGACATCGCGATCGAGGCCGCGGCGAGGTTCGATGTCAGCCACGTCCATGTTGTCCACCGCTGCGGCGACATTGCGGCGGGCGAGCCGATCGTGTTCGCCGGTGCGGCGGCTCTCCATCGTCGGTCGGCGTTCGAAGCAGCCGACTATCTGATGGACAGGCTCAAGACCGAGGCCGTGTTCTGGAAGCGCGAGGTCGGTGAGGCGGGGCAGGAGTGGATCGAGCCGACTGACGCGGATTATGCCGACCGAGAGCGCTGGGGCTGACATGACCGGGGTCGACGAAAGTCTGACCTTCTATCCGCTGCGCATAGCGGTGCTGACCGTTTCGGACTCACGGACCGAAGAGACGGACAAATCTGGAGCATTGCTCGCCGAATGCCTGACCGCGGCGGCTCACGAGCTTGCGGGCAAGGCGATCGTGACTGACGACGTCGACGCGATCCAGGCACAGGTCCGCTTGTGGGTGCAGGACGAAAATGTGGACGTGATCATCTCGACGGGCGGGACCGGTTTCGCGCCGCGGGACGTGACGCCAGAGGCGGTAAAGCCGCTCTTTCGAAGGGAGATGGACGGCTTCTCGATCCTGTTCCACCAGGCGAGCTCCGGGACCGTCGGCTTCTCGACCCTGCAGTCGCGGGCATTTGCCGGGCAGATCGAGGAGACGTTCGTCTTCTGCCTGCCGGGCTCAACCGGTGCATGCCGCGACGGGTGGGACCTGGTGCTCAAATATGAACTGGATAGCCGCTACCGGCCCTGCTCGCTTGCGGGGCAGGTTCCGCGATTGAGGCATCTTTGCGCATGAGGCTGAGCCATGTGGATGACGGCGGCCGCGCGCGGATGGTCGACGTGTCGGACAAGGATGAGACCGTACGCACCGCGTGCGCGCGCGGACACCTCATGTGCAAACCGGAAACTTTGGAGCAGGTCCGGGCGGGAACGGCGCCGAAGGGATCGGTCATCCACACTGCGGAGCTTGCCGGCATCATGGCGGCAAAGCGTACGGCGGAGCTGATCCCTTTGTGCCACCCGCTGCCGCTGACCAAGGTCGAGGTGAACATCGATCTCGACGACGCGCTACCGGGCTTCCGGGTCGCCGCCGAGGTTCGCACCAAGGCGGTGACCGGCGTGGAAATGGAGGCTTTGACCGCCGTATCCGTCGCCTGCCTGACCCTGTTCGACATGCTGAAGGCAATCGACCGCACGATGACGATCGGCGAAGTCGAGGTGGTGTCCAAGACCGGCGGCAAGTCGGGCGACTGGAAGCGGACATGATCAGCTTCGACGAAGCGTTCGATCGCGTTCGCTCCGTGGCCGGTCCGCTCGGGACCGAAACCGTTCCCATCGCCGAAGCCGCGGGGCGGGTGCTCGCCGCCCCGGTGATCGCGGAGGTGGATGCACCAAGGTCGGACGTCTCGGCGATGGACGGCTACGCGGTTCGCGACGAGGATCTGGAGCAGTTTCCGGCATTGCTGCAGCTGGCCGGCGGATCATTCGCGGGCAGCGGATGGGAAGGATCCGTGACAAGCGGCACCTGTGTCCGGATCTTCACCGGAGCACCGGTGCCTCATGGCGCCGACCGGGTCGTGATCCAGGAGAATGTCCGGTCCAGCGGCAACGCCGCGGTCATCGACGATCATCCCGGGTCCGCCCGTCACATCCGGAAGCGCGGTTCGGACTTTGTCGAGGGCGAGGAACTGCTTCCGGCCGGCCGGAAGCTCGACCCGCGGGCTATCGTCGCGGCGGCCGGCGCTGACGTCGCCGAGCTAGAGGTCTATTGCAGGCCGCGTCTCCACATCCTCAGCACTGGCGACGAGCTCGCTGAGCCAGGAACGGCACGGACAAGGGTGGATGCGATCCCCGAAAGCGTATCGTTCGGCGTCGCCGCGTTCGCCGGTCAATGGGGCGCCGAGTGTTTCGGCACGACGCGCCTGCGCGATGACCTCCGCCGGATGGAGGAGATCGCGCGTGCCGTGCTCAAGGACGCTGACGTGGTGGTCGTGACGGGCGGCGCGTCGGTCGGGGAGAAGGATTTCGCGAAGGCGATGTTCGCACCGCTCGGCCTCGACCTGGTCTTTTCCAAGGTCTCGATCAAGCCAGGCAAGCCGGTATGGCTCGGGCGAGTTGCCAGCAGTTTCGTGATCGGGCTTCCCGGCAATCCGACGTCGGCGCTGGTGACCGCCCGGCTGTTCCTCGCGCCGCTGCTCGCCGGGATGAGCGGCCAGCCCATCGAGGTGGCCTTGAGCTGGCGGGCCGTGCCGCTTGCCTCGTCGCTCGGCGCATGCGGGCCGCGTGAGACATTCCATCGCGCGCGCTTCGTGAACGGCGCGGCGGAGATCCTTTCCTTCCAGGACTCGAGCGCGCAGAAGGCGCTGGCCGGAGCCGACCTGCTGGTGCGCCAGTGCGCGAACGGTCCTGCGGTCGCTGCCGGCGGATCCGTCGAGGTGCTAGACTTCTAACGGTTACGGCGTGCGGCTTCGGCCAGGTCAGCAGTGGTGTTGATGTTGAAGAATGGGTCGACTGGCTCGGTCTGCCACTCCACGGCAACGAAGCCCAGGCAGGCGGCAAGGCCCTTGAGCGAGCCCCGTCCCGACCTCGCATAGCTTTCCGCCTGCGCAAACGCGTCGGCACGCCACAGGCTGCAGACCGGATGGATGTGGCCGCCGCTCTGAGCAAGCGCGCATCCGCTGTCACCTATCGCCTCGCACAGCCGGTCAATCAGGTCCTCCGGAAGGAAGGGCATGTCCGCGGGGATGGCGAGAACGAATTGCCTTTTTCCGGCGACGGCGAACTTCATTCCGCTGATGAGGCCGCCAAGCGGGCCTGCGACATCTGCGTCCGGGATCAGATCGGCGGACACGGCGCCGAGCTGCGAGCGGTCGCGAATGGCGATCGCGACGCTGTCGGACCACGAGCGGGCGAGTCTCACCGCCCGGTCGATCAACCGCTCGCCGCGGAAGGTCTTCAAAGGCTTAGCGCCGCCGATCCTTTTGCCCTCGCCGCCGGCCAGGACCACGATCGCGATATTGTTCCTCATGTGAACAGCAGCTTGGTGCCGGCCACGGTCAGGACTGCTCCGAGGGTCCGCAGCAGCCATGGCCGCGGGAGGCGTTCGACCCCGAGCCACGTCCCCAGGAGCGCGCCGCCGAACACCGCGCCGAGGAAGAGAGGAAGCTCGTGCGGCAGATGTCCGACCGAGGACACGTTGCCGGCGAGGCCCGCGGCGGAATTGAGGAAGATGAATGCGGCGACAACCCCCGACGTATGCCGCGGCTCCTCCCAGGCGTTGAGAATGATCAGCGGGCTCAGGAAGATCCCGCCGCCGGTTCCCGTGAGTCCGGCCAACACCCCAAGCACGGCGCCCGCGGGCAAAGTGATCCACCAGGAGGGCGGCCGTACCTCGCGCTCGGCAAGCGCCTTGGGTTGCCACAGCAGGCGCACGGCGGCCGCCCAGAGGAGGATGCCGACCAAGGGCTTGTAGTAGATGGCGGGCAGATGGATCCCGCCGCCGATGAAGGCCGCGGGCGTGGCGGTCAGCGCGAAGGCCAGGACCAAAGGCCAGTTGGTGAGTCCGCGTTTCCAGTATCGCCATGCGCCAAAGCCGGCGACGAGCAGATTCAGCGCAAGTGCCGTCGGCTTCATCGTCTCGGGCGCGACCGAGAACAAGGCCATTGCCGCGATGTAGGCGGAGGCTCCGCCGTGGCCGACGCTCGAATAAAGGGCGGCGCCAAACGCGAACAGCAGCGCCAGCGCCGCGACGGTCGTTGGGTCCATGGACGCCGCTAATGCTGTTTATGCGGCAAATGGGAAGAGGCGATTCTCAGCCTTCGCACTCGGCAAGCTGTTCGAGGCCGCCAAATCGAAGATCTCGACCTCCGATTGCTTCGGCGCTGAATGCATGCTCGTCACCCATGCTCATGACCAGGAAGTCGCCGGGATGGATGAAGCCGGTGACCTGCCGCCGACCGTCGGGAAGGAGCTTGTAGAGCTTGAGCGTTCCGCTGGTCAGCGTGAACACGCGCGTCGCGGGATCGCCTTCGGTGCATGGCGTCGCGACCTACGAATGCGTGCATCGCCCGCGCACAGGATCGGTGCTCGCCGTTGACCGCCTGGCAGCGTTCGCGCTCAATCGCAAGGAACCGGTGAAGGAGGAGCAGGGCGGGGCTCCACATGATCGCGTCCGCCTTGCTGCTCGGCGATCGCGCTGCCGCTGCCGGCGAAAGGCTGTCTCCGCCAGCGGACCAGTCAGTTCTATGGCGAAGGACCTCAGCCGGACGCCTGAACTATCCCCTGGCCAGCCCTTGGGCTATGCTCCCGCGCCCGGGAGGCAGGATGGACGAGACAGCGGTCAAGGTCGAGCCGGTCGAGACGGACGCTCCGCCTCTTCCGCCGCCGCGGCGGATCGCCTATCGGCACCGCTTTCCGACGCGGGTCTGGCACTGGCTGAACGCGCTCACCGTGTTCGTGATGCTGATGAGCGGGCTGATGATCTTCAACGCCCATCCGCACCTTTACTGGGGCCAATATGGCGCCAATTTCGACCGCCCCTGGCTGTCCTTCCACGGGCGCCCCGTCCCGGGATGGGCGACGATCCCCTCGACCTACAATCTCGCCGCCGCCCGGCGCTGGCACCTCGCCTTCGCGTGGCTTCTGGTGATCCCACTGGTGCTGTTCCTGGTGACGAGCCTGATCAATCGGCATGCCCAGCGCGACCTCAAGCCGACGCGCGACGAGGTGAGGCCAAGTCACGTCTGGCACGATGTCCGCGAGCATGCGCGGCTGCGCTTCCCGACGGGAGACGCCGCACTCAAGTACAACATCCTCCAGAAACTCAGCTATGTCGGGGTGATCTTCGTCCTGCTTCCGCTGATGGTGCTGACGGGGCTCGCCATGTCGCCGTCGATGGATGCAGCCTGGCCGTGGCTTCTCGATCTCACGGGCGGGCGCCAGTCGGCGCGCTCGATCCATTTCATCTCGGCGATGCTGCTGCTCGCCTTCATCATCGTCCACCTGCTGATGGTCCTGCTCGCGGGTCCCATCAACGAAATCGGGTCGATGATCACCGGCCGCTTCCGCGTGCCGCCGGAGCGCACCGAATGATCGACCGGCGCAGCTTCATCGCGACGAGCGCATCCGGGCTTCTGCTCGGCGGGTGCGACCGGCTCAACAACAGTCCTTCCTTCCGCGCTGTGCTGCGCTCCGCGGAGAAATTGACGATGAACACACAGCGGCTGGTCGCGCCGCGCGATGCGCTTGCCCGCGAATATGGTGAGGCCGACCTGTCGCCGATTTTCCGCTCGAACGGTACGGCCATGCCCGGCACCAGCGAATATGCTCAGCATCTGAAGGAGAATTTCGCCAACTGGCGGTTGACGGTGGACGGTCTGGTCGCCCGACCGCTGTCGATCCCGCTGAAAACCCTGAAGTCCATCCCGCATCGGGTCCAGATCACGCGCCACGATTGCGTCGAGGGCTGGAGCGCGATCGGCAAGTGGCATGGGCTGGAGCTGTCGCGGATTCTCGATGCGGCTGCCTTGAGCACCCGCGCCAGATATATCGTGTTCCACTGCGCCGACCGGTTCGGCGATAAGCCTTATTATGAGAGCATCGATCTCGTGGATGCCTTCCATCCGCAGACGATCATTGCCTGGGGGATGAACGGCCATCTCCTCCCGGTAGCGAACGGTGCGCCGCTGCGCCTCAGGGTCGAGCGCCAGCTCGGCTACAAGTCCGCCAAATATGTGCAACGCGTCCAGGCGGTCGAGAGCCTCGCCCACATCTATGGGGGGAAGGGCGGATACTGGGAGGATAATGCCGATTACGAATGGTATGCCGGCATCTGATCAGGCGTGCTGGTCGCACGTTTGGCTGACCCGTGCATGCATGATCCTTGAGATGAAGGTGTGCCATGCCGAAGATACCGAGCGGGGTGCCAGCGCGCGACATAAGCAACCCCGGCAGCGAAGCTTCCACCGGCGATGCCCATTCCGAGCGCTGCAAGGAGGAACTGCGGATAGGTGCCCGCATAGGAAATGAGGAAGGCGGCGGCTGCTGCGGTCAGCATGACGAGGCTCATCACCCCTGCGGCCGCCGTAGCGGTCGGCAAGGATGCCGATGAACGGGGCTCTTTCGCTGACCGGGCCGAGGGACTCGGCTCTGAACTCGGGCTGTCCGGTTGAGCGGTGGGAAGAGCGTCAGCTATCGGACGAGCGACTCATGCGCCGTGTCGGCGAGCGCCGCGTTGATCCAGATCATTTGTTTGAAAGGTTTAGCCGCCCGTGACGCTCATGTGCCGTTCGACCGCCGGGAGCGCAGCCTCGATCCGGAACTGATGCCCCCTGGGCTTGCCGGCGAGCAGCTGGTCGAGGGCGCCCGTCACGGCTTCCGCCCCGCCTTCCCGAAAAAGCTCGCGCAGCTCGACCTTCTGGTCGTGTCCCAGGCAGCCGAACACGGTTCCGGTCGCGGCGACGCGGATGCGGTTGCAGCCGTCGCAGAAATTGTTGGTGAGCGGGGTGATGAAGCCGAGGCGGATCCCGAGCCCTTCGACCTCATGGTAGCGCGCAGGCCCTCCGGTGCGCGCGAGCGACGGAATCAACCGAAACTCGCGTTCGAGCCGCGCGCGCACTTCGCTGAGCGGCAGGTAACGTTCCGTTCGGTCCTCCTCGACCTCGCCCAGTGGCATGGTCTCGATCAGCGTGAGGTCGTGGCCTTGGGCACCGCACCAGCGGAGCATCGAGCCGATCTCGTCCTCGTTGAGACCCTTGAGCGCCACCATGTTAATCTTGATTGTGAGACCGGCGTCTGCGGCAGCGTCGATTCCCGCAAGCACCTGATTGAGGTCGCCGCGGCGCGTGATGTGGCGGAAGCGGACAGGGTCGCGGCTGTCGAGGCTGATGTTGATCCGCCGGATGCCCGCACTCGCCAGCATCCCAGCGTGGCGCGCGAGCTGCGTGCCGTTGGTGGTCATCGTCAATTCGTCGAGACCCGCGCCAATGCGTTTGCCGAGCTCGGGGACCAGCATGTCGATCCCCCTACGCACCAGCGGTTCCCCCCCAGTGAGGCGGATGCGCTTCACGCCTCGGGCGATGAAGATGTCGGCCAGCTCCGCCATCTCCTCGAGGCTCAGGACATCCTTCCTGGGAAGAAAGGTCATGTGCTCGGCCATGCAGTAGCGGCAGCGAAGGTCGCATCGGTCGGTGACCGACATGCGCACATAGGTGATGCGCCGGCCGAAGCTGTCGATCATCGGATTGGAAAGGATCACGTCTCTCGCCACTCTCTTACTTGCGCAGGACGAACTAGGCGGTCCGGAGGTTCCCCTGGTGATTTAGATCAACGGCAAGCGCTCTTCCAATCCGTAGCTTTGCTTAACATGATCGCTCCCGAGACCTTCGCCCGCTATGCCGCGATGCGCGTTCCCCGCTTCACCAGCTGAGCCTCGCAGAGGCCCCTGCAGGTCGGGTGCCGAGCCATGCGGCTATTCAGGGCCTTTGGGAGTTGAGCGGCACGGAGGAAGAAGAAGCTTCTCATGCAGACGCTTGACCTGCAGGTTCACCGCATCGGCTTTGGCGAAGTCGCCGACCGCGACTTGCATCGAAACGTTCCGACTGAGGCGCCGATTTCGATCGAGGTTTGCGGTATCGGCTATGCCGTGATGATGGCGACGCCGTCTGACCTCGAGGACTATGCTGTCGGCTTTGCCTTGAATGAGGGTCTAGCGGGCCATTCTCACGAAATCGAGGAAGTTGAGATCGATGAGTTGGAGGGTGGCTGGGCCGTCCGCATCTGGCTCCCGGCCGATTGCAAGAACGCGGTGCTCGAGCGCGCCCGGAAGCGCGTCTCCGAAAGCAGCTGCGGCTTGTGCGGGATGGAGAATATCGAACAGGTGCTTCGGCCGTTGCAGAAAGTCGCAGTCCGGATCACAACGAACCGTGCGGCCATTGCGCATGCGCTCGGCTTGCTGCGGGATTGGCAGCCGCTGGGGCGGGCCACCGGAGCGGTCCATGCGGCGGCATTTTGCGACCCGGCCGGCACAATCCTTTGCGTCCGCGAAGATGTTGGCAGGCACAACGCACTCGACAAGCTCGTCGGAGCCCTTGCCAGGACCGGGATGGATCCGGCGAGTGGCTTCATCCTGCTTTCCGCGCGCTGCAGCTACGAGCTGGTCGAAAAGACGGTGCGTGCCGGGTGCCCGATGCTGGTGACCATCTCGGCACCGACCAGCCTCGCCGTCGAGCGCGCGGTTGCGTCGGGGCTGACCTTGGTCACACTCGCCCGGGCCGATTCCGCGCTGGTCGTCTGTGATGAGCAGGGGATGATCGAGTGCGATACCGCTCAGGCCGAAGCCGCAGAGCGGGCGACGCGGACAGGGGTCGCCTTGTAACCCGGCGTGTAGGCATGCTCGTCGTGATGGTCGAGGGGGATGAGCGGGTTGGCCTCGGGCATATAGGCGCCGCAGCAACCCTCGGGGATATTGTAAGGGACGATACGGAATCCCCGGACCGTCCGCTGCCGGCCGTCGTCAATGGCAGTCGTCAGGTCGACCAGCTCGTCCCGTGATAATCCGAGGCGTTCGACATCCAGCGGATTCATGAAGACTACGCGGCGGCTGCCGTATACGCCGCGGAAGCGGTCGCGATAGCCGTAGATCGTCGTGTTGAACTGATCGTTCGAGCGGAAGGTGGTCAGCTGCAGGACGTCGTCACCGCCCTTCCACTCCCTGGCGCCGCCGAACAGCCGCGTCGGCAGCAGGAAATTGGCCTTGCCGGAGCGTGTGTTCCATTTGCGCTCACGCGCCGCCAGCGGCCGCTCGATCCCGCCGGGCGTGAACAGCCGCTCGTTGAATCCTTTGAAGGTCGCCGGCCAGGTCGCCTCGATTGCCTCGCGGATCTTGGCATAGTTCCCAACCCACTCGTCCCACGGCACCTTGGGGTTGGGCGGCAGCGTCGCCTTGGCCATCCGCGCGATGATCGCCGGTTCCGACAGAAGGTCCGGAGAGGCGGGTTCGACTTTTCCGCATGAGCCGTGGAACTGCGCGACCGAGCTTTCCACCGACACCGCCTGCTTGCCCGATGCCTGCCGGTCGATCTCGATCCGGCCGAGGCATGGCAAGAGATAGCTCACCTGCCCGTGGATGACATGGCTGCGGTTGAGCTTGGTCGCGACTGCGACCGTCAGCCGCAAGCCACGCCATGCTTCCTCGACGCGTTCACTGTCCGGTGCAGCGCGAACCATGTTGCCGCCCAGCGCGATGAACGCCTTCACCTCGCCGGCCAGCATAGCCTGCAACCCAGTGACCGTCGTGAAACCTTCTTTCCGCGGCGGCTCGAAGCCATAGAGTTCCTTCAATTTGTCGAGCGGCGCGAGCGCCGGCTTCTCGGTAATCCCGACAGTGCGCTGGCCCTGGACATTCGAATGGCCGCGGACCGGCAGGACACCCGCTCCCGACTTGCCGATATTGCCGCGCAGCAGCAGCAGGTTGCAGATCATGTGGATGGTTTCGACCCCGCCGACGTGCTGGGTGATCCCCATTCCGTAGAGCGCCATGGCCTTGCCGGCCGCGGCATAGCGCCGAGCGGTCCATTCCATCTGCTCGCGCTTCAGGCCCGACACGACTTCGATCTCGTTCCAGTCGGCTCCGCGGCAGAAGTCGGCGAACTCGTCGAACCCGGTTGTGTGCTCGGCGATGAAATCATGGTCGAGCACGCGCCGCGATTTGCTCGCCGCAGCGGCCGCTTTAGTCGAAAAGCCGGCGTCATCCTTCGTCTGCTCGCAGAGTTTGGCCCAATCGGTCGGCGCCGCCTCACCTCTCGCGACCGCAGCGTCGTCCATTGCGATCAGCGCCTTGCAGATGCCGGTCAGAGCGGCAGTGTCGCCGCCCACCTTGATCTGCAGGATCTCGTCGGAAATCTTGTATTCGTGCCCTGCCAGCATGTCTTTCGGGTTCTGCGGGTTCTTGAACCGTTCCAGGCCCCGTTCGCGCAGCGGGTTGACGCTGATGATCGTCGTTCCCCGTTTGCGGGCGACCTCGAACTGGTGCAGCATCCGCGGAGCGCTGGTTGCGACATTGTGACCGAGATAGATGATGAAGTCGGTCTGCTCAAAATCCTCGAGCTTCACCGTGCCCACTCCGACGCCGATGCTTTGCGGCAGCGCGACGCTGCTCGATTCATGGCACATGTTGGAGCTGTCGGGCAGGTTATTGGTGCCGTACATGCGGGCGAGCAGCTGATACATGTAGCTGGCTTCGAGGCTCGCTCGGCCGCTGGTGTAGAAGATCACCTGGTCCGGGTTGTCCTGCAGCGCCCTGAGCTCGCGGCCGATCTCCTCGAAGGCTTCATCCCACCGGACCGGCTCGTACCGGTCGGAGTCCGCATTCCAGCGCATCGGCTCGGTCAGCCGCCCTGCTTCTTCGAGGTCGTGGTCCGGCCAGCCTTCGAGCTCGGCGAGGTTGTGCTTGGCGAAGAAGCCTGGTTTGACGCGCCGCTTGGTTGTCTCCCAGGCGGTCGCCTTGGCGCCGTTCTCGCAATATTCGAAAGGATGCGGCTCGACAGGCTTTCCCCATGAGCAGCTGACACACATGTATCCGTCGGCCTTGTTCTGCTTGTTGAGCGTGGTCGCCGCCCGCTGCGGCACTTCCTCCTGCGTGAGAATCTGGGCCAAGGCCCGAAGTGAGCCGTATCCGCCCGCGGGTCCGCCATAGCCTTTGATCTTGAGTCTGCGGTCGCGCTTCTTCATCGCGGCATCCTTCAGCCCGGACGGAACGGGTGCCGGCGCGCGCGGTTCCGGAAGCCCCTGTCGACCGCGCGTTAATCTCAGTCAAAACTGGTGCAGGAGCGCCTTGATTTGAGGAGGTCGGGTTCGCCGCTCGCCGACCTACCCGCATTTGGAATAACCGCAATCGAGGCGATTGTTGCAGCCCTCGACCTTGACCAGCCCGGCAGCTCCGCATTGCGGGCAGGGCGCGGGCGTGAACGGATGCGCGGCAGCGGCCAACTAGCTCGCGGCGATTACAGCCAGCGACTGACGATTACCGCGCACGGCTTGATATCGCGGGAGCGGCCACCTGGACTTTTCCGGAGCGGGTGATCGAGGACCAGCCGACGCGCGGGCCGCGCAGCGCCTGCACCGAGGCCTTGATCACGACATAGTACATGAGCTGACGGTAGACGACGCGCTGCGGGATCAGCCAGGCTATCAAGCGCCAGTTCTCCCGCCGCTCGAGCGCCATCGCGATCAGGCCCGCGGTGAGGTCGATCGCGGCAAACAGGACCCAGAACAGGGCGACGCGGTGAAGGTCGCCCTTCATCGCGGTATAACCGTGCTGCTGGATCGAGGTGACCGTGCTGAAGATGTTGATGATCAGCGCAAGGTCGATCATCGGCGAGACCAGCGCGAAGAGCAGCTGGAAGATGATCGCCTGCGGCAGCCCCAGGAAAGCGAGGCCGCGCGGGCGGCCGGTGGCGATCACTCGCTTGTGCTTCCAGATGCACTGGATCGTGCCATAGGCCCAGCGGAAGCGCTGGCGGGCGAGCTGCCCGAGTGTCTGCGGCGCTTCGGTCCAGGCCATCGCGCTCTGGTCGTACGTAACCCGCCAACCGGCCTCCTGGATGGCGATCGTGAGGTCCTGGTCTTCGGCGAGGGTCTCGAAAGGATAGCCGCCGACTTCGACGATGGCTTGCTTGCGCCACGCGCCAACGGCGCCCGGAACGACCGCCATTGCACCGAGGCGCGCCAGTGCCCGGCGCTCGAGATTCTGCGCGGTGATATATTCCAGCGCCTGCCACTTGGTGACGATATTGACGCGGTTGCCGACCTTGGCGTTGCCGGCGACGGCACCCAGCCGATGATCCGCCGCGAACCAACGGGCGAGGCGCGCGATCGTCGCCGGTTCGAACTGCGTGTCGGCATCGAGAGCGACGACGATGTCACCGTTCGCCAGTTCGAGCCCGCGGTTGAGCGCTCGCGCCTTGCCGGCATTTTCCAGAGTCAGCAGGCGCACCCGCGAATCCTTGCCGAACACGTCCTTGACGATCGCCGATGTCCGATCTCGAGATCCGTCATCGATGACGATCACTTCGAGGCGCACTCTCTCGCTTTGCAGGACCTGCGCGACGGAGCGCTCGATGACCCGCTCTTCGTTGTAGGCGGGGATGAGCACACTGACGAATGTGTCGGGATTGATCGCCGGCCGCTTGCGGCGCCGGTCCTTCCAGGCGGAGAGCAAACCCAGTCCCGCGAGGAACAAGGCGCGCGCGATGCCGAGGGTGATCGCCGCCGCGAAGATGAAATCGAGGGCACGAATGCCGAAGCCGAGCAGCTCGAATGCCGCGAGGTCGACGCGCGCGGCGGCGAAGTCCGCGCGCGAAAGCGGCGGCATCGCCTGCTGAACAGACAGGCCTGCAAGGTCCGAGACCCGAACAAAACGGTAGCCGCGCGCGCGGAGCGTATCGATGATGATCGGCAGCGCTTCGATCGTCTGCGCGCGGTCGCCGCCGGAATCGTGGAGCAGGACGATGTTGTGGCTGCACTGGGTCTCGCCCTCGACGTCGCATTGACCGTTCTTGAGAACGTTCGACACGACGTTGTTGACGATCGCCGGAACGCCGGGCCGCTGCCAGTCCTCGCTGTCGACGTGGAGACCGACGGAAAGGTAGCCGCGGGTCTGCGCCTCCCACACGGGCACGATTTCGTCGGCCGTCGTCGGCTCGGCGTCGCCGAAAAAGGGTGCGCGGAACAGCTTCAGGGTGCGCCCCGTGAACGCCTGGAACAGCCGCTGCGTCGCGTTGAGCTCGAAGCGGGTGCGGGTCACGTCGGTGTTGGCGAGATTGGGGTGCGTGTAGGTGTGGCTGCCGATCTCGTGCCCTTCCCGCAGCTGCCGCTCGAGCAGCCCACGCTGCGTCAGTGCATTCTCGCCGACGATGAAGAATGTGGCGGGGACCTGTTTCTCCTTGAGGATGTCGAGAATTTGCGGAGTCCAGCGCGGATCGGGACCATCGTCGAAGGTCAGCGCGACCTCGCCGGGCCGAAAGCCGGCGCGGGTGATCGTGAAGGGCCGCGGCACCGTCACGAAGTCGACGTTGGAAATCAGGCCCGATCTATCGAGGGTGAATTTGCGCTCGCCGGGAGTGGGGAGGGCGGTGATTCGGATGATCTCGCCCGGGCCTTCGATATCGACATTGGTCCCCTCGCGGAGGTGCGTGAGGCCGCCGACGCTGAGCGGCCCCGTCACATTGCGGCCGAAGATCGACCACAAGCTCGGGTCCTCGGCTCCCATCCGCCACAGCCCGATTTCGACGATTCCCGCGCGCTTGAGGATCGATAGTTCGTTGAAGGCGCTTGCTGCATCGAGCATCCATACCGTGTGCGGATGTCCGTCTTCGTCGTCATAGGCGAAGGTGCTGTTGGCGGCGAGCGGATCGAAGACCGGTTTCGCTTCGCTGTCGCCGGCATCGACCCATGCTTCCTCGACGTTTTCCGGATCGCCGGTGCCGTCGTGCCAGTCGTAGGCATAATTGCCGATGGTCACGATGACCTTGTCGGGCGGGATCTGGCGGACGGCCGCAGCGATCGAGCTGGCCCACCATTGCTGTGACGCGATGGGGCCGGGCGGCCCGTCATTTGAATGTTCGTCATAGGCCATGACGAACATCTTGTCGGCGAGTGCAGCAAAACGCCCGAGATCCCAGCCCTGTTCGACGGGCGCAGCGACGGTCAGCAGCCAACGATGCTTGACGAAACGCTGGCGAGCTTCACGCAGCAGCTCGAGATAATGGACCTGGCCAGGGCGATCGAGCTGCTCGAAATCGAACACTGCGCCGGAGGCGTAGTTGGCGGCAAGGAAGGGCTCGAGCTGATCGAGGAAATGCTTTCTGAGACGCGGGTCCGCCAGCATCCCCTGAATGCCGGCCTGGTCGACCTCTCCATTCGCGAAGTTCTGGACGACGGGGAGGATCAAAGGCCGGTGTCGGGCTGCATTGATGACGGAGCGGCCGTCGCGGTCCGGAAGGACGTTGAACTGGTGGTTGGGACCGGTCACCGTCACCCAGACGGGTGCGACCCAGTCGAGGTCGCCGATATGGCGGCGGAGGCTCGCAGATGAGCTCTCGTCCCAGGGCACGTAGAAGCCGACGTACAGCGGCTTGCGCATGACGGTTGCGACTGCCGTGGCCTGCCGCGCCCCGACCTTGCGGGGGCTTGGCGGCTGCGTCCCGAGCAAACGACGGATCGCCAGGTCGACGGCGCGCCCGGTGCGGGCGAGAAGGGTCGCCTTGGGCGCTCGTTCCGGCAGACCATGCTCGAGAGCGACGGGGAGCGGAGGCTGAGCCGGTACGACCCGGATCGTGGCGAACAGCGCCGCCACGACCAGCACGTTCAGTAGCACGAACAGCGCGAAGGCGGCCGTGAACCGCCTGCGGCGGCGCCCGGAAGGGTCATGGAAGATCTGCCGGTCGGCCATGGGCTCGCGCTAGTTTGGAAATTCGGGTGCTGCCAATGATCTTTCGTTCACAAATCGGCCGTTCACAGCGTCAAACGCGCGAGAATGGCCAGCGTGGTCGGAACGGCAATGATTGCGGCAGGGACGGCGATCGCTGGCTTCGTCAAGGGCGTTCTGCGCCGCACGATCTCACCCGTGACGAGCACGGCGGCGAGCCCGGCAGCGCTGATGGTCCAGAAATAATAGCGCATGCCGACCGCGACTCCGAACACGATGTAGCTGAGGCCATAAAGGAAGCTCGACGCGGCAAGCGCGACCATCAGCGGCGGCGCTCGCGCCATCAACGCGGCTACAAGAGCGGCAAGTGCGACGCTGATCCAGAAAATCGGCCATCCGAGCGGGGTTCGTGCAGCTGCGTCCGCCAGTGCGGTCACGGCGGAGATCACTCCATTGGGGCGAACGCGATATCCCCAGGGATTGGGCACCGACTGAGACCATGCCGTGAAGTCAGGGCCAGCTGGGACTAGGAACCACGTGGACAGATTGAAGTGCGTCAGGCGATGCTCAGCATAAGCGACCGGATGCTTCAGGATGGAGTGGATCCAAATCGCCGTCGAATTGAGATCGTTCTCGTCCTTGGCGTTTTGAAACGGTTCGAAGCCGAGCGGGCAGGGCTTCTGTGCCCAACTGGAATAGCTGTCCCACTGGAGCGGGTCGTAGCACCGGTGATTGACCGCGACGGGATCGCGGACGCTGAGGTCCGGGAACTGGCTGACGCCGCTGTGCTCGGTGATGCCGCCGAGATCGAAGATGATCAGCGACAGTGAGACGTCGGTGTCCTCCGCCTGGAGCAGCCGGTCGATGGCCGGACCGACCGCGAGCAAGGCCGCCGCGCCAACCACCGTCGTGCCTGCAATTCTCGGCCACGTGCAGGTCAGGCGGTTCGGGACCGCGACCAGCAGCAGCGGAACGCAGGCTACGACTGCGTTGAGGCGCAGCGCCGCCGCGAAGAAAGTGAACGCGATCGCCCCAGCCGACATGGCCGCGCGCGCCCGCCCGCTTTGCACAAGATCTCTGACCAAGAGCAGCCCGGTCGCGCAGCTTAGCGCGCCCGCCATCAGGCAGTCCTTGGTTACCGTACCGGTCAGCGCGAGCGGCGCCGGAATCCAACCGACGAGCGCAATTGCCAAGGCAAGGCGCGGCCGGCCGCGTCTATACGCCCAATAGGTGGCAAGACCGATCCCGAGCCAATAAAGCGCCAGCTGCAGGACGAACATCGGCGCCGGGCCGGGCTGGATGAACATCAGCCGGCGCCAGATCCAGGCCATCAGCGGCGGATGCCAGTCCTCGTAGGAATTATCGACCGACTGCTGGTACTGCCAGCGGGCATCGTCGATCATGATCCCGGGCCAGTAGCCCAAGGCGATGACGATGATGCCCAGCGCCAGGACCACGAAGGCTGCCCAAGCGAAGATTCGACGCTCCGTATGGCTCATGCCGCCAGCCATCCTCGCCGAAGCTCCGGCTGACAAGTCCGCAGGCCGCTAGCTGTGGCGGTGGCCGAGCCGCTGCTTCAACTCCGAGACTTCCCAATAATCGTTGCGGCTGAAGGGGAGGAGGGCGCGTAGCGCCGCATGCGTACTTCGGCCCAGTGCGCGGCGAAGACCGTCGAGCTCGGCGATGGCGGCGCGGACCTGATCGTCCTCGATCGCCAACTTGCCTTCGACCTCTTCCATCATCGTCTGCTCGGCTTCGACGACCAGCCATGCCTGCAGCTCCCAATAGCGCCGGATGCGCTTCTCATTCTCGCGGCCGAGGCGCTGCGCGAGTGCGGCGATCTTCTGGCCGGCAGGCGAGTCCGGCCATTTGCCCTCACGCAGCATTTCGAGCTGGACCTGGTGCGCCGCCGATTCGGCGACGAGCCAGCGCTGCGCTTCGGAAGTGCCGAAGCTGAAGATCGCGATAAGGGTGACCGGAGCGACGACGATCGCTCCAAGCATCGCGATCAACGGGCGATCGGGGAACTGGTTGAAGGTGGTGTGGAGCGCGACCGCAAGGAGATAGCCCGGCACGAACCACCAGAGATGAAAATCGAATTTCCCCGTGGCTTCGCGGGTCTCGCGCTCGGCGAATTCGTGGGCGCTGGCGGCAAGGAGCGCGAGAGTGGTGCCATGCATCACCGCGGTACCGAGTCCGCGCACCAGCCAGGTGCCCGCGCCGTAACCGGGGAAGCGGAGCAGGTAGACGATGTTCTCGACCACCGAAAAGCCCGCGCCGATCGCGAACCCCGAGATCACCGCGTCGAGCTTGTAGCCAATGCGGTTCAGCCGGAAGAGCACGACGATGATCGCCGCCTTGATCGCTTCCTCGATCCATGGCGCGACGAAGCGGCTGTAGCTGTTGAAACCAATCGGCAGGGTGTCGAGGAACCGGCCCGCGACGGGCCATGCCGCGAGTGCGCCGAGACCGCCGAGGAACAGCAGCGCGGCGATTTCGCGGCCATTCATGAGCTCGAATGCATCGAGCCAGATGAAGATCGCCAACAGGATGAGAACGGGGACAAGAGCGATGCCCCAATGTGCGATCTGCGCGAGCATGATCACATGATCTTCAAGGACGCGAGCAGTTCGGTCTTGCGGTAGTGGCCATCGGCCCACCCTCCCGCTGCTCCGACCGAGAAAACCATCGGCAGACGCAAGGCAATCGTGAAATTGAGATCGAGCTGCGCGCCGACGTCATAATAGCGGTGGTTGCTGAGATCGGGTGCCTGTGTCGCCATCGCGCCGGCGAACACCGCCGGGCGGACGTAGCTGAGGAAGAAAGCGGGTGTCCCGACCTCGGCAAAGCGGACCGGCGGCAGGTTGAACTCGCCGGTCAGGCGAGCGAACTTGCGCGCGGCGATCTCGTCGATCTGGAAGCCCGGGAAGCTCTCCATCTCGCGGTAGCGTTTCTCCGGCCGGTCATCGACATAGTTGTTGCGGAAGGCGCCGAAATAATAAGCGGCCAGCGGATGCCGCCGGTCGCCCCAGCCGAGCCCGGCGTGGGCGTAGATCCAGAAGCTGCTGTTGGGCATCGGCAAGGGCACGCCGTAATTGATGCCGCCGTAGATCTTCGGGAACGCCTCGCCGGCTCTTGGGTCCCAATCGAGGTCGGAGATGACTCGCCACTCGATGCCCTTTTCATGATCGACACCGCCGAGCGCCTTGCGCGTGTCGGTATATTTCGCGCCGGCTTCCAATGAGACCACGTCCTTTGGACTCGGGACGTTCTGGGCATTCGGCAGTGTCTCGAGGCCAGTGTAGACGGCGGCCGAGCCGAAAAGGTCGAGCTGCCGCGGCGGATCGTAAATCTGCACCTTGTCATATTTGATCGTCAAATTGTCGCCGCGAAGGCTGCGCACGACCGGACCGAACAGGTCGTAGAAGTCCGCGCCGTTGTGCCGGTAGGTGATGTCCCAGTTGAGCGACTTCAGCTGCACCGTCGCGTGAAAGCGGTCGTGCGTGCTCAGGCGGTTGAACGGCGAAACGCTGAAGCTCGCGTTGATCTGGTTGAACTCGAG
>DATMHG010000122.1:0-6794 GCA_035555035.1 Sphingomicrobium sp. | reverse complement strand
CGATCATCCGCCCGAGCTTCACGCTGGGCGGGACGGGCGGCGGCATCGCCTACAATCGCGACTAATTCGTTCAGATCGTGACGGGCGGACTCGAGGCCAGCCCGACGACCGAAGTGCTGATCGAGGAATCGGTGCTCGGATGGAAAGAGTTCGAGATGGAGGTGGTCCGCGACAAGGCGGACAATGCGATCATCATCTGCTCGATCGAGAATGTTGACCCGATGGGCGTGCATACGGGCGATTCGATCACCGTCGCTCCGGCGCTGACGCTGACCGACAAGGAATATCAGCGCATGCGCTCCGCGAGCATCGCGGTGCTGCGCGAAATCGGTGTCGAGACAGGCGGTTCCAACGTCCAGTTCGCAGTCGATCCGAAGACCGGGCGGATGGTCGTGATCGAGATGAACCCGCGCGTCTCGCGGTCGTCGGCGCTGGCATCGAAGGCGACGGGCTTTCCGATTGCCAAGGGCGCCGCGCGGCTCGCGGTCGGCTACACGCTCGACGAGATCGCCAACGACATCACCGGCGGGGCGACGCCGGCGAGCTTCGAGCCGACGATCGATTATGTGGTGACCAAAGTGCCGCGCTTCGCGTTCGAGAAGTTCAAGGGCGCGGATGCGATCCTGACAACTTCGATGAAATCGGTCGGCGAGGTGATGGCGATCGGCCGCAACTTCGCCGAGAGCCTGCAGAAGGCGCTGCGGGGGCTGGAGACGGGGCTCAGCGGCCTCGACCGGGTGCGCGAGCTCGAAGGCGTGGACCCGGCGGAAATCGAGCGGCTGCTCGCGCGGCCGACACCCGACCGGCTGCTGATCGCCGCCGAAGCCCTGCGGCAGGGCTTCACGGTCGAGCGGATCAACGAGATCGCCCATTTCGATCCGTGGTTTTTGAGGCGGTTGGAAGAGATTGTTCGTGCCGAGGAGGACGTCCGGGTCAATGGCCTGCCGAGCGATGCGCGGGGCATGCGGCGCTTAAAGGCGATGGGTTTCTCGGATGCGCGGTTGGCGACGCTGGCGCTCCGCTCGGCGCACGTTCAGCGCGAGATGGGCGAGGCGGTGGCGGCGGGCGGCTCAGGGACCGTGCACACGGCCATGACCGCGATGACGGGCGGGATCACCGAGGGCGAGGCGCGGGCGCATCGGGTGCGCCTTGGGGTGCGACCGGTGTTCAAGCGCATCGACAGCTGCGCTGCCGAGTTCGATGCGACCACGCCTTACCTGTACTCGACCTACGAGGCGCCGTTGTTCGGCGAGCCCGAGGACGAGGCTGAGGTCAGCGACCGGCGGAAGATCATGATTTTGGGCGGCGGGCCGAACCGGATCGGGCAGGGCATCGAGTTCGACTATTGCTGTTGCCACGCGGCGTTCGCGATTCGCGAATCCGGAATTGAGACGGTCATGGTCAACTGCAACCCGGAGACGGTATCGACCGACCCGGACACGTCGGACCGGCTCTATTTCGAGCCGCTGACCGCCGAGGACGTGCTCGAGATCGTCCGTCGGGAGCAGGAGAAGGGCGAGCTTCTCGGAGTCATCGTCCAGCTCGGCGGTCAGACGCCGCTCAAGCTCGCGGCGCAGCTTCAGGATGCGGACGCGCCGATCCTGGGGACTTCGCCGGACAGCATCGACCTCGCGGAGGACCGGGAACGCTTCGCGGCATTGGTGCAGCGGCTCAATCTCAAGCAGCCGGCGAACGGCATTGCGCGGAGTCGGGACGAGGCGATCCGGGTCGCGGAGCGGATCGGCTATCCGGTCCTTTTGCGGCCGTCCTACGTGCTCGGCGGGCGGGGCATGGAGATCGTCGACGGCCCAGCCCAGCTCGACCATTACATCGCGACCGCGGTACAGGTTTCGGGTTCCTCGCCGGTGCTGATCGATCGCTATCTGCGCGATGCGATCGAGGTCGACGTGGACGCGATCTGCGACGGGACCGACGTCGTGGTCTGCGGCGTGCTCCAGCATATCGAGGAGGCGGGCGTCCACTCCGGCGACAGCGCCTGCTCGATTCCCCCGTACAGCCTCGACGAACGCGTGGTGCGCGAGATCGAGCGGCAGGCCCGCGAGCTGGCCCTGGCGCTCAAGGTCAAAGGGCTGATGAACGTCCAATTCGCGGTGAAGGACGGCGAGGTCTATCTGATCGAGGTCAATCCGCGCGCCAGCCGCACCGTACCGTTCGTGGCGAAGGCGATCGGAACGCCGGTCGCGAAGATGGCGGCGCGCGTGATGGCGGGCGAGCCGCTCGGTGGTCTCGGCGAGGTCCGCCGCATCACCGACTATATCGCGGTTAAGGAATCGGTTTTCCCCTTCGCGCGCTTCCCGGGGACCGATCCGGTACTCGGACCGGAAATGAAGAGCACCGGCGAAGTCATGGGAATCGATCGCGATTTCGACATTGCATTTGCCAAGGCGCTGCTCGGCGCGGGGATGAGCCTGCCCCAAGGGGGGACCGCCTTCGTCTCGGTGAAGGATGCCGACAAGGACCACATCGTCCCGGCCGTGCAGAAGCTGGTCGAGCTCGGCTTCGACATCATCGCGACCGGCGGTACCGCCGATCACCTCGCGTCGAAGGGCATTCCGGTCGAACGGGTGAACAAGGTCGCGCAGGGACGGCCGCACATCGTCGACAAGCTGCTCGACGGCGAAGTGGACGTGGTGTTCAACACCACCGAAGGATGGCAGTCGCTGAAGGACAGCCATTCGATCCGCGCCACCGCGCTCCAGAAGAAAGTGCCCTATTTCACCACCGCCGCGGCCAGTCTCGCGGCGGCCCGATCGATCGAGGCGGTCCGGGGCCATGCGCTTGAAGTCGCGTCGCTCCAATCCTATTATTCCGCGGCTTAAGAGAAGCTTCCACCGACAATCTGACCGGCGTTCGTGCGCTGAGGGCGCGCCGAGGCAGAGCATTGAAAAGGGTTTGTAGGGAATGGCGACTGCCGAGAAGGTGCCGATGCTGGCCGAGGGCCACCGCAAGCTGACCGACGAACTCCGGCGGCTGCGCAACGAGGAACGGCCGGCGATCGTCGAAGCCATCGAGGAAGCGCGTGCGCACGGCGACCTCAGCGAGAACGCCGAATATCATGCGGCCAAGGAGCGCCAGGGCCAGATCGAGGCGACGATCGCCGATCTCGAGGACCGCCTCAGCCGGGCAATGGTGATCGATCCGACGACTCTGTCGGGCGACAAGGTCGTGTTCGGGGCGACGGTGACCCTGCTCGACGAGGACGAGAAGAAGGTGAAGTACCAGCTCGTCGGCCAGGTCGAGGCCGACGCCAACCAGGGCCGGATCAGCTACAACTCACCGCTTGGACGCGCGCTGATCGGCCGCCAAAAAGGCGACGAGGTGGAAGTCTCGACGCCGTCGGGCGACCGCTACTACGAGATCAAGAAGATCGAGTTCATCTGATCCGCGCATGGATCGGATTCCTCGCTCAGCCACGGTCGTCATCAGCGCCGTGACGGCGCTCGCCTGGCTCATTGCGGTCGTGGCCGGTTCGTCGTTCAACGCGCCCTATGTGCTGGGCTTCATGCCGGCGCGGTTCAGCGGCGCCGTGAATATCGTTCCGGCCGTCCCCACCTTCCTCACGCCATTGACGGCGACGCTGGTCCACTCGGGACCGATCCACCTCGGCTTCAACCTCCTCATCTTCCTGTGGTGCGGAGCACAGGTCGAACGGGTGCTCGGCCGAACCGGGCTCCTCATGCTCTACTTGGTGGGCGCGTACGCCTCGGCGCTGCTGCAATGGGCGGTGAACCCGCTGGCGATCGTCCCGATGGTCGGAGCAAGCGGCGCGATCAGCGCGGTGATCGGTGCGTTTGCGCTCAGCTTCGGCCGTCCCAAGGCGTTCACCAGCAACGGTCGCCTCAATCGCTGGATCAACGTCGCCTGGCTGATGGTCGCCTGGATTGTTCTGCAGGTCATGATGGGCTGGCTCGCGGGCGGGCAGGGGTACCTGCTGGCGACGCCCGCGCACATCGGTGGCTTTGCGGCCGGACTGTTACTCCAGCGGCCGCTGCTGCTGTTCCACTATCGCAAGGCCTAGCCGGCCGTCTGCTTCGGTCGGGCGATTCCCGAAACTCCGCCTTCGACGTCGGGCTCGAGCAGCCGATGAAGATGGACGACGACATATTTCATTTCGGCATCGTCGACTGAACGCTGGGCAGCGCCGCGCCAGGCGTCCTCGGCGGCGGCATAGCTGTCGTAGATCCCGACGACTTCGATCGTGTTCATGTCGAAGTCTAGGCCCTGCGGGTCCTTGACCCGGCCGCCGAACACGAGGTGGAGCTTGCTCATCGCGCGAGGGCTATCACGATCCGGCGCCGATGCGAACCGGCTCAGTCGCTCTTGCGCGCGGCGTCGAGCGCAGCCTGGCCGGAATCCTTGGCGGCCTGAGTGACGTCGGACAGAAGCGAGCGGATCGTCTGTTCGGCGCGGTCGCGGCTGAGGCCGAGCTCCTCGAGCCGTTGTGAGCCGGTGCCCTTGGCCGCTTCATAGGCGGCGCGGGCGCTCTGTTTCACGCGGCGCGCGGTCGGGCGCAGGGCGCGCGTTTCAGCATCCGTGCGGGGCAGGAGCGCAGCAATCAGCGCGCCCGCGGCAAGACCGCCGGCGAGCGCAAGCAAAGGGGCTTCACCGAGCGTATCGCTCACCCGCTCGCGGGCGCTGTCATAGGCTTCGATCGCGCGCTGACGTCCTCCCCTGTCCTGTTCGGCGGCGGCACTGGTCCTGCTGTCGGTCATTCCACTTTCTCCGTCTCGTTCTGCTTCGCCTCGGCCTTTCGGGCCTTGCGGCTCTTTCGTTTTTCGCGGCGGCTTTTGAAGACCGATCCGGCCACGTCCATCAGCGGTTCGCGGGCCAGGAACATGGTGATCGCCGCAACGACCCCGCCGGTCACGAGCGGGCGCGCCCGCGCTGCATCCACCGCATCTTCTGCGAGGTCCGCACCTTTTTCCTTGGCGCCCTGCCAGGCGCCGCGAGCGAGCGTCTTGGGGCTGAGCCGCTCCTGGAGCTCGTGCGCCGTCGCCATCAATCTCGAGCGAGAATGGTCGACGTCCGCGCGGGCCGCAGCAATCTCCGGCGTGTCGGTCACAGGTCGTGCCTCAGCCGTTGATAGCCGTACCAGCCGAGGCCGCCGGCAATGGCGAAGAAGATCAGCAGGCCGATGAACCCGGCGGCGAGCGGCCCGATGAAGGTCTCGAGCGCGAGCACCACTCCGACCGCGAGTGCCGTGACCCCGGCCAGAGCGAAGAGGAAAGCCGCTCCGAACAGAGCCGCGGGAAGGGCCAGCGCTTTGCCCTTGGCTGCCGCAATCGCCTTGGCGAGGCCGATCTCGGCGCGCGCATAGGCCTTGCCCTCCTCGACGAGCTCATGAACGAGCTCACCGACGGGGCGCTCAGCCTTGTGCGGTCCGGGATCGACCGGCTTGAGCATCAGTCGCGGTCGTCCTCGTCGTCGCTGTCGCTGGCCAGCCCGCTCTTGAGCAGGCGGGCGACGACGAAGCCGACGACGGCCGCGCCCGCAAGAGCGATGCCCGGCGAATTGCGGACGAAGTTGCGCGTATCCTCGATCAGCTCGTCGGGGTCCTTCTCGGCGATCGTGTTGGCGGCATTCTCGATGGCCCCAGCCGCACGGCGGGCATAATCGCCATAATCCGGACCGAGGCGCTCTTCGATCCCGGGCGCTGTATCGCCGATCATCTTCGACACGTTGGCGAGCGCTTCGGACGTGCGCTCGAGGCCTTGGCTGACGAGCCCGCGCGCGCGGTCTCCGGCCTGGTTGGCGAGCTGTTCGCGGCCGCTCCGGATGCGGTCGGCAAGGCCGCCTTGCGGGCTGCCGCTGCCGCTGACGGGACGCTCGGCGTCGCTGCGCGGAGCGGGAATCTCTCTCTCCGTCACCAGGGCCGCGTCCTCCACCGTCGCTGTGCCGCCTTCGTTCGATGCACCGGCGATCACGGTGTCCGTGCCGTCGGGAAGCGCCGCACTTCTGTCGTCACCCGCTTGTTCGACCATTGGCTAGTCCTCCTTTGCCGACTCAACCCGGAGGCGTGAGCCTTCGTTCCGGGCTGCCGCAGCGAAAGTTGCACGCACCGGCGCGGCGCCTATACGCCCCTTTCCATCTCTCCATATCATTACGTTTGCGCAAGAAAGAAGAGCATGACCCTGATCGTCGACGTGCACGCCCGCCAGATCCTCGACAGCCGAGGCAATCCCACGGTCGAGGTCGACGTCACGCTCGAGGACGGGAGCATGGGCCGGGCGGCGGTGCCGTCGGGCGCTTCGACCGGCGCGCACGAGGCGGTCGAGCTTCGCGACGGCGACAAGAGCCGGTGGGGCGGCAAGGGCGTCAGTAAAGCGGTGGAGTCCGTCAACGGTGACATCGCCGAGGAGGTCGTCGGCCTTGATGCCGAGGACCAGGCGCAGATCGACGCCGCGTTGATCGCGCTCGACGGCACCGAGAATAAAGGCCGGCTCGGCGCCAACGCGATCCTTGGCGTGAGCCTGGCGACGGCGAAGGCGGCTGCGGACGCGCGGGGATTGCCGCTGTTCCGCTACGTCGGCGGGGTGGACGCCAACCTGCTGCCGGTGCCGATGATGAACATCTTGAACGGCGGCGTGCACGCGGACAACGGCATCGATTTCCAGGAATTCATGGTGATGCCCGTCGGTGCGCAGAGCTTCGCCGAAGGGCTTCGCTGCGGCGCCGAGATTTTCCATGCGCTGAAGAGTGCGTTGCATGGCGCGGGACTTTCGACATCGGTCGGCGACGAAGGCGGGTTTGCACCGGCGCTGAACACGGCTCGG
>DATMHG010000121.1:0-7616 GCA_035555035.1 Sphingomicrobium sp. | reverse complement strand
ACATGCTTCTCACCGTCTCCGCGCTGGCTCTGGCCGCAATGGACCCGGAGCATATGCACGGGCATTCGCCTCAGCTTGGCAAGCTCACGTTCGAGACGACCTGCAGCCCCGCGGCGCACGCGCTGTTTCATCAAGGGGTCGCCTGGCTTCACTCGTTCGAATATCAGCGGGCAGAGCAGAGCTTCAGCGAGGCCGCGGCCGCCGACCCGCGCTGCGGCATCGCCGACTGGGGCGTTGCGATGAGCTACTATCATCCGCTGTGGGACGGTCCGACGGCGGACGAGCTGGAGAAGGGCAAGAGCGCAATCGAGACGGCGAAGGCTGCAGGAGCCAAGAGCCAGCGTGAGAGGGACTATGTTGCGGCGCTGGACGTCTTCTATCGCGACTTCGACCGGCTCGATCTCAAGACGCGCGCCTTCGCTTACTCGGACGCAATGGGGAAGCTTCACGAACGCTATCCGAGAGACGATGAAGCAGCGGTGTTCTATGCGCTATCGCTGATCGCTGCCGGTAAGATGGACGGCGATCCGGCGTTCGCCAGACAGAAGCAAGCAGGTACGATCCTCAGCCAGGTGCTGGCGAAGAAACCCGGACCACCCAGGCGTCGCGCATTTCCTGATCCACGGCTTCGATTACCCCGCTCTGGCCGAGCTGGCCCTGCCCGCCGCGCGTCGATACGCGAGCATCGCTCCGGATTCGGCGCATGCGCAGCACATGCCATCGCACATCTTTACGCTGCTCGGCCTGTGGGAGGAGGCGATCAGCTCCAACCGAGCTTCCGAGGCGTCCGCGATCGCTTATGAGAAGTCGAGCGGAATGCCGGGCGCGTGGGACCAGCAGCTCCACGCAATGGATTATCTGGTTTACACCTATCACCAGTCCGGGCGCGACAGGGAAGCGCAGCAGGTTCTGGATGAACTGAAGACGATCAGACAAGGCGATCCTCCGACCCGCGCGGTCGCCTATGCGGTCAGATGCGGGAACAAGCGGCGGCTCACACCAATTTCCGCCACAAGATTGTAACGCGCTCCTTTTCAATTCTGCGACATGCCGTGGGCAAGATCGACCGCATCCCTTCCCTGTCCGCCAAGCTGATGGACAACCAGGCTCCGCCGGGAGACGCGCAAGCCGCGCCCGAGCCGCGCTACTTCAACCGGGAACTGAGCTGGCTGGCGTTCAACCGGCGCGTGCTCGACGAAGCGTGCAACCCCAAGCATCCGCTGCTCGAGCGGGTGCGGTTCCTGTCGATCTCGGCGAACAACCTCGACGAATTCTTCATGGTGCGGGTCGCGGGGCTCAAGGAAGAGCTTTCGCCCGAGGGGATGACGGTCGGTCAGCAGCTTACCGCGATCATCGCCGAGGCGGACCGGCTGGTGACGAGCCAGCATGAGGTGTGGGCACAGCTCCAGGCCGAGCTCGACGGCGCCGGGATGCTCGTCGTCGGCGAGGAGCCGCTGGACGCCGGGGCGGAGAGCTGGCTCGACCAGCATTTCCGCGAACAGATCTTTCCGGTGCTGACGCCGCAGGCGATCGACCCGGCGCACCCCTTCCCGTTCATCCCCAATCGCGGGCTCAGCCTGATCTTCGAGCTGCGGAAGGGCCGCACCAGCGTGCGCGAATTGATCATGGGCAGAGGCTCTCGGGCGGCGTCGGGTCCGTCCTCAAGCGGACGAGCCTCTCGGTAGACAATGGAGCGATCCAGCTCCATGTCCGCCGCGGTGAAGAAGCGCTGATCGGCGACCAGGTCGAACGCCGGCTGCTGCGCCTCGGCGAAGCGCTCGGCCAGGAAGCAGTCGTCGTGAGCGGCATGCCGTAAGCAGCCCGTCCCCCTGCCACGCTTGGCTTCCGGCATGGTGTGGCCTTCGTCCCGCGCCACGGCTAGGAGCCGCCTCATGGGGGAACTGACGTCCACCGAAGGCGACATCACCGAACGCGCCGCGGCCGAGCCGATGCTCGAGCAGGTGCTCGCCTGGGCGCGGGTGAACAGCGGTTCGCGCAATCTCGGCGGCCTCGAGCGCATGGCGGAGCTGCTCGCCGATGCGTTCTCGGCGTTACCCGGCGTGCTCCGGCTTGAGAACCCGGCGCCGGTCGAGACTGTCGATGCGGCGGGAAAGTCCGTCAGTATCCAGCATGGACGCCACCTGCACCTGACGGTGCGGCCCACGGCTCCGGTGCAGCTCCTTTTCACCGGGCACATGGACACGGTGTTCGGCGCCGATCACGCGTTCCAGGAGACGCGCTGGCTCGAGGACGGCGTGCTGAACGGACCGGGGGTTACGGACATGAAGGGCGGCCTCGCCGTGATGCTCGCGGCACTCAAAGCTGTCGAAAAGAGCCGCGGTGCCGAGCGGGTCGGGTACGAGGTCATCATCAACAGCGACGAGGAAGTGGGCTCACCCGCGTCAGCCGCCCTGCTTGCACAGGCGGCGGCTGGCAAGCATGCGGCGCTGACTTATGAGCCCGCCGCGCTTCCGGACGGGACGCTGGCGGGTGCGCGGCCAGGCAGCGGCAATTTCTCGTTCGTGGTGCGCGGGAAAAGCGCTCATGCCGGACGCAATCCCGAAGACGGGCGCAACGCAATCGTCGCCGCATCCGAGCTCGCGCTTCGGCTCGCGATGTCGAAGACGCCGGGGCTGACGATCAACCCCGCAAAGATCGACGGCGGCGGACCAAACAACGTCGTGCCCGATCTCGCGATCCTGCGCGTGAACATGCGGCCGAAAACGACCGATGACCAGGAGATTGCGGCGCGCCTTATCGCAAAGGCGCTCGACGAAACCGCCAAGCAGCACGACGTGTTTATCGAAGCGCACGGCGGCTTCGGTCGACCGCCCAAGCCGCTCACCGAAGATGCGGAAGCGCTGTTCCAGCTGGTGAAAAATGCGGGCGCGGACCTTGGACAAGAGATCAGCTGGCAACCCTCGGGCGGCGTGTGCGACGGCAATAACATCGCAGCGCGCGGCGTGCCCGTGGTCGACACGATGGGTGTGCGCGGCGGGAAGATCCACAGCATGGAGGAGTTTCTGATCGTCGAGAGTTTGGCTGAACGAGCGGCGTTGTCGGCGCTCACCGTCCTGCGGCTTGCGGAGGCGGCATGACCTTCCGCGTTCGCGCGGCGCGCAAAAGCGACCTGCGCGCTTTCTATAATCTCGCCAAGCTGACGGGCGGCGGCTTCACCAACCTTCCGGCCGAGAAATCGACGCTGGAAGCGAAGCTGGAACGCAGCGCGAAGGGCTTCGCGCGGAAAGGAAAAACGCCGGGCGACGACCTCTACGTCTTCGTGCTGGAGAAGATCTCAAATCACCAGATCATTGGAACCTGCCAGGTGTTCGGTGCGGTCGGATCCGAATTCCCTTTCTATAGCTACCTGATCTCGACGCTAACGCAGAAGAGCGCCGAGCTGGGTCGCACGTTCCGCAACCAGACTCTGACGCTGACCACCGACCTCGAAGGCGCGAGCGAAGTCGGCGGGCTGTTCCTTCATCCGCAGGAACGCGCCGGCGGACTGGGCATGCTCCTCGCGCGGTCGCGATACCTGTTCATCAAGTCGCATCGCCAGCGGTTCGGCGATACCGTGCTGGCCGAGCTTCGCGGGGTGATGGACGAGGCCGGCAACGCGCCCTTCTGGGATGCGCTCGGCGGCCGCTTCTTCGGCATGACCTTTCCCGAGGCCGATGAGTTCAACGCGGTGCATGGCACGCAATTCATCGCCGACCTGTTCCCCAAGACGCCAATTTATGTTTCGATGCTTCCCGAAAGCGCGCGGGCCGTCATTGGCCAACCGCACCCGACCGGTCGTGCGGCACTCAAGATGTTGGAAACCGAGGGATTCGTCTGGGACAGCTATGTCGACGTGTTCGACGGCGGCCCGACGGTGACCGCACGGACGGACGACATTCGTACCATTCGCGAGTGCGGACATGCCACGCTCGCCGACGAGCCGGCCGAGTATGGCAAGACAATGATGATCGCCAGCGGAGAGCTGACCGATTTCGTCGCCTGCTACGGAAAGGTTGCAGACTGCGGTGAAGGAAAAGTCGCGATCGATTCGCAAGCGCGGGCAATGCTCGGCATCGCGCCAGGCGAGACTCTTTGGCTGGCTGACCGTTGAGCCATGGAACTGCGCGAGATCAATTTCGACGGCATCGTCGGGCCGAGCCACAATTATGCGGGACTGAGCTTCGGCAATGTCGCTTCGATGCGGCACGCGGGCGAGATATCGCAGCCGCGCGCGGCTGCGCTCCAGGGTATCGGCAAGATGCGAGCCAACCTTGCGCTGGGACTCAGCCAGGGGATTTTCGTGCCGCATCCGCGCCCCGACCGTGCATGGCTGGCGGAGCTGGGTGCGACCATTGAGGACTCGGATCGCGCTTTGGCCGCGAACGCCATGTCGGCTTCGGCAATGTGGGCGGCGAATGCGGCGACGGTGTCGCCTGCGCCGGACACGGCCGACGCCAAGTGCCACCTGACGGTCGCGAACCTCAAGACCATGCCGCACCGAAGTCATGAATGGCCGGCGACCTTGGCTCAGCTGCGGCTCGCCTTCGGTTCGGACGCTTTCTCGGTGCACCCACCGGTGCCCCCCGCGTTCGGTGACGAAGGTGCGGCCAATCACATGCGGTTGGCGCCAGCCCATGCCGAGCCCGGCATCGAGATTTTCGTCTATGGCGTGTCCGGCGGCGCCTTCCCTGCGCGCCAGCATGTCGAGGCGTCCCAAGCGATCGCGCGCCTGCACCGGCTCGATCCCGAGCGCATGATCTTCGCCGAGCAGTCGGGGGAAGCGATTGCGGCGGGCGCATTTCACAACGATGTCGTCGCGGTCGCCAACGAACGCGTGCTGTTCGCGCATGAGAAGGCGTTTGCCGACAAAGCGGCGCTTCTAGAGCGGTGCGCCGCGCAGGTGCGGGGCTTCGAATATGTTGAGGTACCCGACGCCGAAGTGCCGCTTGCCGACGCGGTCCGGTCATACCTGTTCAACGCCCAGCTCGTAACTCCGCCGGACGGTCAGCCGACCCTCATCGTTCCGAGGGAAGCGCGGGAAACTCCATGCGTCTGGAGCTGGATCGAGCGGCACGTTGCCGGCAATGGACCGATCCGCCGGGCGGAGGTCGTGGACGTGCGCCAGTCCATGGCGAACGGTGGCGGCCCGGCGTGTCTCAGGCTGCGCGTTGTAGCCGATCCGGCGAGCGTCGATCCTCGCTTTATCGTCGATGATGCGAAGCTCGACACGGTCGCCGACGTGGTGCGCCGCCACTGGTGCGAACAGATCCATATCGACGAGCTGCAGCAGCCGACGCTCATCCGCGATATCGAAGCGGCACGCGCCGCCCTGCTCGACGCTCTCGATTTGGGACAGCTGATTTAGGTTAAATTTTCGTTTACCGATCCCGTTAAGGAGCATATGGCTCAAATCCGCGGTTGGGGCGTTCGGCCCTTAACCATCCGGGGTTTGAGAATGCTTCGAAAAGTCGGTCGGCTGTTCACGATCAGGACGCGTTGGGAAGCCTGGCTGGTGATCTATGCCATCGCGCTGGGCGCGGTCGAACGCGGCCGCCACTATCTCGAAGTCTATCCGGGGTTTGGCGGCTGGCTGCTCGCCCTCGCCTGCACAGGCGTGGTGTTCGTCGCGGGCGGCAAGCTCCTCGATTCGGTCACGCCGGCAGCTCCGGCGATCAGCTCGGGTCCCTATGCTGCGCCGTTAAGACGCCGCGCGCCTATTGATCGTAGTCGACCCACGCTCCGGCGCTATCATCCTTCCGCAGAGTCACGCTCTTCACATCGCAGAGATTGACTCCGGCCCAGGTCACGGCCGAGCCCGCGACGTTGGCGCGGATGTCGAACGCGCAATCGGGATCCTTGAACTGAACCGACTGCTTGGCTCCGGCGGAGGGTGAGGCGCCGAGCGGTTTCCAGTCGTTCGTTCCAGCACGGCGGATCGACACAGGGCCGAGCGTACCCGAGGTACCGTTGACCAATGTGAAATTGGACGCGCCCTGCCCGGCCAGCGCCGGTCCACCGCACATCGCCAACAGCAGGGCAATCGCAAGCTTCCGCATGCGTCCGGGCATACACCCGAACGCATTGACCCGGAAGCGAATTGCGATGCTTAGGCGGCGTTGAGCTCGGCGTAGCTCGGCCGCATCCCGCTCCACATGACTCGCGTCGGCGTGCCGAGGTTCGCCGCTTCCTTGAGCGGAAGCGCGGTCGAACAGAAGGCGCACTCGGCCGATAAGCGGCCGATCAGCCAATGCGTCCGGCCGCATCCGGGGCAGCGATTGACCTCGCCCTCGTGATAGACCGCATGATATCCGCGCGCATTCGGATTGAAAGGAGTGCGGCGGGACTCAATCGAACTCAGCATGGTGCTTTCCTTCGAAACCATTTGCCCGATGCAACGAGCGTCGAGTCGTTAGGTTTCAGAGATAATCCGTGATTAATCCAAGTGTGTCACCGCTGAGCAACGGAGTGTTCCGCGTCGGGACATTCTTTGTTATGGGCCCGAATCGATCGTAAATTATCCACAGTCTTGTGGATATTCACCATCTCTTAAAGAATTTCGCGTGATGCTCCGAAACTGTGCCGAGTTGAGGGGGGACCAGTGGAGTCCAACGAGCGTTACTATCGCCGTCGGGAAGTCCAGGAACGCATGGCTGCACAGCGCGCAGTGACCGAACAGGCCCGCGCCTGGCATTCCAAGCTTGCCGAAGACTTTGCCGCCCGGGCGATGAACATCACGACCGCAGTCAACGCTTGATTGCCATTCGAGGCTGAGCCGGTCCAGTCGACCGCGGTTCTCCTCGATCGCATCCAGCACCGCCTCTGGCGCGACCATCCGTTTCATTTCCTCAAGGTCTTCCTGTTCGGCTGCAGGAACATTCATCCGGTCCGCAATCTCGGAGACAAGCTCGACCAGCTTGGTGATCTCCGCCTCCGCGAGAGGGCTCACCTGCAGGTCGAGCCCCGCCCGGCGGTGCGCCGCCGCGGCCATCCGGTTCTGAGTGATCAGGATGAAGGTCGACAGGAAAATCGCCTCGACCGACGCGACCATCGCAAGCATGGTCCCGGTGAAACGGGTGATTGCGCTCGCCAGGCGCTGCTCAAAGCTGGCGCGGGCGTCCTCTTCCGCGCGGGCGGCGGAGAGCCTCGATGTTGCATCTCAACGAGCTGTTGAGTGAATCCGGTTCGGGCGGAGGGATGGTCGGCGCGTCAACCATGAAGTCCTGAAAACGAGCTTCGCCGTAGCAGCGTTCCTCTCGCGCGAGATCAAAGGGGTCGCGCGCCGCCGAGGGTTGCGCGCTCCCGACCGTGCCCCTATGTCGCGCCCTCCTGCTCCTCGCGAGCACGCGCGCCCGTAGCTCAGCTGGATAGAGCACCAGACTACGAATCTGGGGGTCAGAGGTTCGAATCCTTTCGGGCGCGCCATTTTCTCCTAATAACCACAGCCGCTTAGCAGTAGATCGGAAAGTTACGAATCGCTGGTGCAGAGGGACGCGTAAGCATCCCGTAAGCTACCGCACGACCCTCTTTTTTGTTCGAAGCTCCGCGCTAAGTTCGTCGGCATATGCCTCAAGCTGGCTATGATGGATCAGCCGGACCGATAAACCGTGCGCTGCGCG
>DATMHG010000120.1:0-5159 GCA_035555035.1 Sphingomicrobium sp. | reverse complement strand
CGCCATCGTCCCGTGATAGTCGAGATGATCGCGGCTGAAATTGGTGAAGGCGGCGGCCGCGAGCGGAACCCCCTCGGCCCGGTGCTGGTCGAGCCCGTGGCTCGAGGCCTCGTACGCGACATGGGTCATGCCCATGCGCTTGAGGCCTGCCATATTGCTGAGGAAGGTGACGATGTCGGGCGTCGTGAGGCCGGTCTTCACCTGGTCGTCGGAGGTGGTCACTCCGAGCGTGCCGATCGACGCGGAACGATGCCCCAGCATGCGCCAGATCTGCCGCGTCATTTCAACGGTCGAGGTCTTGCCGTTGGTGCCGGTGACGGCGACTACCGTCTCGGGATAAGGCGCGTAGAATTTGGCGGCGAGCTCGGCGAAGAGACGCCGCGGTTCGGGATCGCTTAGGAGCGGCACACGCTCGACCTCGGCCTCTGGCCGGGCCACGACAGCAACCGCGCCGCGATCGACCGCCTGGCCGATGAAGTCCTCGCCGTTGAACACTGCGCCCCTGAACGCGCCGAAGACGCTGCCGCGCGCCACCTTGCGGTGGTCAATCGCAAAGCCGGTCACTTCGGAATCGCTGTCGACCGCGGCGATGTCGCGCAAGTTCAAGCCCGTCAGTCCTTCTTGGTGTCTTGCTTCGCTTTTTCCTGCACGAACGGCAGGACCTCGCCCATGTTCGGTTCGCGATTGAGGTCCGGCGCGACTCCGAGCATCGGCGCGATGCGGCTCACCGTCCGGCTCACCACCGGCGCGACGTTCCACCCAGCAGTGGTGAATCCGTAGGTGTCTTTGGTCGCCTTGGGTTCGTCGAGCATCACGACGATGACATAGCGCGGGTCGTCCATCGGGAACACACCGGCGAAGCTGGTGATGTTGATGGTCTGGCTATAATGTCCATTGATCAGCTTCTGCGCGGTCCCGGTCTTTCCGCCGACGCGATAGCCTGGAGCGTCGGCCTTCTTGCCCGTGCCCTTCATGACCACCAGGCGCAAGAGCGAGCGCATGCGATAGCTCGTATCCTCGCTGAATACGCGACGGCCAGGCGCGAGCGGATGATCAGGGCCGATCTTGAGGATCGTCGGCGGATGATAGACGCCGCCGTCGAACAGGGTCGCATAGCCCATCGCGAGCTGCAGCGGCGCGACCGCAATGCCCTGGCCGAAGCCGATGGTCATCGTCTCGAACGGTCCCCAGCGGGAACCGGGAGTCAGCGAACGCCCGCGTTCCTTGAGCTCGATCTCGACGCGATCGAGGAAGCCCATCTTCTTGAGCCACGCTTTCTGCCGCACGGTACCTAGCTGATCGGCAATCTGCGCCATGCCGATGTTCGAGCTCTCCATCATGATCTCGGCGACGGAGCACTGGCGGCCGAATGGATGCGTGTCGTGCACGTTGTGGCCGTAAGCGGGGAGTACGTTCGGGCAATTGTACATTTGCCCCGGACCGCGAACGATTCCGGAGTCCATCGCCATCGCGAGCGTGAACGGCTTGAATGTCGAACCCAGTTCGAAAACCCCAAGCGTGGCCCGATTGAACATCTGATCCGGCGTCCCCTGGCCGGCCGCATTCGGATTGAAGCTCGGCAGCGAAGTCATCGCCAGGACCTCACCCGTGTGGACGTCCATGACGACGCCCGCGGCGCCAATCGCCGAGAACTGCGCCATGGCATCGCCGAGCTCATGCTCCAGCGCCTGCTGGATTCGGCTCGAGATCGACAGCACGAGCGGGTTCCCGCGGGTGCGCGGGTCGGAAAGATAAGGTTCGAACGCACGCTCCACGCCGGCCGCTCCATGGCCGTCGATGTTGGTGAAGCCGATGACGTGGGCGGCCAGGCTGGTCTGCGGATAGAGGCGGTCGGGCTCGCGCTCGATTGCAAGGCCCGGCTCGCCGATCGCGTTCACCGCCTCGACCAGCGCCGGCGATGCACGGCGGCGCAAGTAGAAGAACGGCTTGCCCGACCGAAGCATCGCGAAATAATCGTCGGCGCTATGCTCGGGCATCAGCTGCGCGAGCTTGTGGGCAAGCGCGAGCTTGTCGCCGATCACCTTGGTCGGATGGACCGCGATCGTCCACGCATCGATCGTCCGGGCGAGCGGCTCGCCGTCGCGGTCGACGATGTCGCCCCGATCGGGAATGAGCGCGGTCAGTCCTTCCTTGCGCCCGGCGTGATCGCCGAATGCCGCAAGCCACAGGATGCGGAGCGCGATGATCGCGATCACGCCCGCGTAGACCAGCATACCGAACATCAGCCGCTGGTGCATCAGGGCGAGGATCTGGCGGCGCTGCCCGACGAGTCGGAGCCGCTCGGGCCGTGGCGCGACGAGAGCGGGCGACGGTGCGTTCATCGGCCGGGATGCAAGTCCTTAGATGGTTTCGAAACACTCTTGGACGAACGCCTGTCCGGGAGCGGCGCAAGCGGATCGACCTTTGCAAGCCGCACCGGCTTTGTCACCGGCTTGGCCAGCGCAAGAATCGGTTTATCCACGGCTTTCGTCCGATGGGCGGCCGCGAGGTCCGGCTTATCCACGGCTTTCTTTTGGGCCGGCTTGGCCGCTGTGACCGGCAGTGCCGCGGACTTGGAGCCGGCCGGCTTCAGAGGCACAATTGCGGCCGGCTCCGACGGGACCTCGCGCGTCCCGGTCTTCAAACTGGCTTGGTGAAGCAGTGACTGAGGCTCCGCGAGGGGCGACGCCTCCGCATCATCCGCGCTCGCCTCTCCGATCGGCGCTTTGGTCTCCGGCGCAGGCGCCGAAGCCAGAACCACCGGCGCCTGGAAGTCGACCTTGTGCTGCGGCTCGACGAGCCGGGCGAGCTCGAAGCTGCCTTTGAGGAACTGGTCGGCGGCCGGTGCGGACAAAGCGAACGCGCCAGCATTCCAGCGCTCCAGCTGGGAAAGACGGCCGCGCGTATCGATCTCGGTCTGCACCAGGCGCATGTCGCGCTGGGCAAGAACGATCTTCGTTTCGACGTCCTCCAGTTGCGCGCGCTCCGACGCGACCCGCAATGAGACCAGATAGCAGCCGAGTGCCGCTCCGGCGCAGCTTGCGACCATGAACAGCGAACCGAAGTTGCGCACGCTCATTGCAGCGTTTCCTTCCATGCTGGTGCGGACGTCCGGACCGCGCTCCTCAGGCGCGCCGACCGGGCACGAGGGTTTACGGCGAGCTCGCGCTCGGACGGCGAGACCGGCCTTGCGACCCGGTCGAACGTCGGCTGTCTCGGGTCGGAGTGGATCGGACGGTGACGCGAACCGGCAGGCGTTCCTCCGCTGCGTTGGCGGAAGAAGCGCTTCACGATCCGATCCTCGAGGCTGTGGAAGGTGACTACGGCCAAGCGTCCGCCGGGGCGCAGCGAACGTTCGGCCGCAGCCAGCCCTTGCTCGAGCTCGTCGAGCTCCGCGTTCAAATGGATGCGGATCGCCTGGAAAGTGCGGGTAGCGGGATCAGTCTTCTGTCCCGGACGGAAGCCGGCGGCGCGGCGGACGATCGCGGCAAGCTCCGCGGTGCGCTCGACCGGACGCGCGGCAACGATGGCGCGGGCGATCGCCCGGGCGCGCGGCTCCTCCCCATAGTCGCGCAAGACCCGGGCGATGTCGGCCTCCTCGGCCGAATTCAGATACTCGGCGGCGGTCAGGCCGGACTTGCTCATGCGCATGTCGAGCGGACCGTCCGCCTGGAACGAAAAGCCGCGCTCCGCGCGGTCGAGTTGCATCGAGCTCACACCGATATCGAGCGCGATGGCGTCGACGAGGCCGATGCCGCGCTCGGCGAGGACGCGGTCCATCTGGCTGAAATTCTCGTTGAAGAGGGTGAGCCGCGGGTCCGGGACGAGTGACGTACCCGCTTCGATCGCATCGGGGTCGCGATCGAAGCCAATCACTCGTCCCGCCCCCGCAGAGAGCATGGCGCGCGTGTAGCCGCCGGCTCCGAAAGTGCCGTCCACCGCCGTGTCGCCATGGCTGAGTTCCAGCGCGGCAATGACGTCGCTGACCAACACCGGCACGTGTGGGGCCATGTTTGTGCCGGTGCTGGTCATGACTGGCCTCGTTCTTCGAGGCGGAAACGGGCAATGTCCTTGAGGTCCTCGGGAATGCGCTTGTCGTCGAGCAACAGCTGCGGGTTCCAGATCTGGAACGTCTCGCCGGTCCCGAGGAACAAAGCGAGCTCGCCGATCTGGCCTTTGCGGCGCATCATCGCCGGAAAGACGATGCGGCCGGAACTGTCGTAGGGAACCTCTTCGGTCGCGGCGAAGGCCATCAGGTTGCGCTGCTGATACTCCAGCTGAGCGTCGGGACTGGTCTCTTCCTTCTCGAGCAGCCGCTCGAGCTTGGCGTGCTTCAGCGCCGCGTAGCCGGGATCGTAGGCGCTGAGGCAGGGAAAATTCTCGTGCTTGGCGAGGACGAGCGTCTTGGCATCGCCACGACGCTCGATGACGCTCCGCAGGAACGCGGGAATGGACACTCGCCCCTTCCCGTCGACCGCGTTCAACGCGCTGCCCTGAAACAGATGGTCTAGCGCCACGTCACTCCCCCGTTCGCAGCGCGCAAGCGACCCCTCGCGGAACCGCATCCTCATGCGCTCCCGCGTCAGTTTCAAATCAGAGGGTCTGCCCCCCGCGCTACAGCCTCTGTTGGTAACTCAGAGGTGCACGGGATACAATGGGATTTTATGGGTTCAAATGGGGTAAATGTGGAAAATGCCGGATTTCCGCGGCTGCTCGCGGGCTACTCCAGCTCGCGTTCGTGGGATGTTCCGCCATGTGGAACCCTGTGGATAAGTCTGTGATTTACCGACTCGCAAGAGAATCACCGATCGTGAAGCGAAGCAAGCTCGCTAAGCAGCGCATGGAGGTTGCGCGACGCGCCTGGACCGAGATCAGCGGTGTCGAGCAGGTCCGCGTCGGCGACGATGATCGCGCGTCCGCGACCGATTGCGCATTCGGCGACGAGCCGGTCGGGGCTGATCGCGCACTTGCCCGACAAAGCGCCCGGAGATGCCGTCAGCACCTCGTATCCGCCAAGACGGCGAATCGCCGGTCCGCGCTGATCCGGTGCGTCGAGCCGAACACCCCAATGCTGCAGCAGCCCCGTGTCCATGAACATTGGCGCAGGACGCAGGGGATCGCCGAGCGGCCGCGAACTCGGCCATTCAAGCATCGGATCG
>DATMHG010000119.1:0-9887 GCA_035555035.1 Sphingomicrobium sp. | reverse complement strand
GGCACCAGCCGCTACTACGACCTGACGGTCACCTACACCCAGTCGACTAGCTTACTGCTGTTCCCCGGGCCGGACATTTCCGTGACCCGCTCCAAGCGAGTGTGGATCGCGAACAATTAGTGCGCGACGTCGGTGCTTCGGGGCCCTTGCCATACATTGGTAGGGCGGTTCAGCGATGGTCGAGCGTCGCCCATGTCATGGTCCGCCCGAAATGGAGCGCCAACTCAAGCGCGTAATCGTCAGCCGCTATGAGATAGCGACGTTTTCATTCCCTCAATTTGTCTGTTCCACTTAGGGACAGTCTTCTGACGCACCGTCAGATTTGGCGCGCCCGCAGCTTATTCAGATGTCGAGGGAGCCCTGTTCGCGTGTTACCAGTGGGCTCCCTCACTCTTGGCTCCCATCTGTGAAAGTTCGGCTTCCTCTTCTCGAAAAAGGCAGTGAACGCTTCTTTCGCTTCGGCTGAGGCCAGGCGTTCGGCGAAAGCTTCGCTCTCGAGCTTCATCCGTTCGAGGATTTCCGTGCTGGTGCCGGCGCGAAGGAGGCGCTGAGTCTCGCGCAATGCCGCGGGCGGCTTGGCGAGGAGCCGGGCGACGATATCCTCGAGCGCCGTGCTGAGCTCGCTCCCGCTGACGGCATGGCTGACGATACCCATTGCGAGCGCCTCGTCCACTCCGAACGGCTCGCAGAGGAGAAGATAGCGCGCGGCTCGCCGGCGTCCGGCAAGGTGTGGCAGAAGCAAGGTGCTCGCCGCCTCCGGAACCAGCGCCAGGTCGACGAACGGGAGCGAAAAGCGTGCGCCTTGCTCGGCGATGACGAGGTCGCAGTGGAAGAGCATGGTCGTTCCGATGCCCACGCAATTGCCATGAACCGCGGCGACGATCGGGGTTTCGCAAGTCGCGAGCGCCCGAAGAAAGCGCCACACCGGGATCTCGCCCGTGTCGCGCGGAAGCGCGGTCAGGAAATCGCCGAGGTCGTTTCCGGCGGCAAAGTCCTGGCCCTCTCCCCGCAGGCTGATGACGCGGATCGATTCGTCGGTTGCAGCGGTCTCGATCGCTTCGCCCAGCGCGGCATACATGTCGATCGTGATCGCGTTGCGCCGCTCCGGGCGCGCGAGCGTGATCGACAGCACGCCATTACCGCGTTCGATCCGGACTTGTTCGCTCAAGCTCGTGCCTCCCGAATCTGATGACGAGTCCAGCCGCAGTGGGTATGTCCGGCTCATTCATCAAACCGGGGACGTACGCAAATCCAATGAAGTTCTTTGCCGACACGGCCGAGGTGGCCGAGATCCGCGAGCTCGCCGAAACCGGGCTGCTCGACGGCGTCACGACCAATCCGAGCCTGGTTCACAAGTCCGGCCGCGACTTCCTCGAAGTGGTGAGGGAGATCGCCGGCGTCGTCAAAGGCCCCGTGTCAGCGGAGGTCGTGGCGCTGGATTACGAAGGCATGATGCGCGAGGCCGACGTGCTTCGAAAGATTGCCGACAACATAGCCATAAAGGTGCCGCTGACGCCCGCCGGCCTCCAGGCCTGCAAGGCGCTGACCGGCGACGGGACGATGGTCAATGTGACGTTGTGCTTCTCGGCCGCTCAAGCGCTGCTGGCGGCCAAGGCCGGAGCGACATTTATCTCACCCTTTGTGGGACGCCACGACGACGTCGGCTTCGACGGCATGCAGCTGATCGCCGACATCCGCCTGATCCACGACAATTATGACTTCCCGACGCAGATCCTGGTGGCGAGCGTCCGCCACCCGATGCATGTCGTCGAGGCAGCCAGGATCGGCGCTGACGTGATGACTGCGCCGCCGAAGATCATCTGGCAGCTGTTCAAGCATCCCCTAACCGACAATGGGATCGCGAGCTTCCTCAAGGACTGGGCAGCGACGGGGCAGAAGATTTAATCTCGCCTACGCCGCCGAAGTCTTTCAAGAGCTCGGAATAGCACGACAAATCAAACATTTGCGCGAAGATGATTAACCTTTGCGCAACCCTCGCGCTTCACTCTTTCCTAACGGACTAACTTTAGTTTGGGGCCATCCTGCGAAGTGGACTGCAGGCTGCGGCGGCTTCGGCCGTTGCACTTGGAACCAAGGAGCTGACCATGAGCAAGTTTCTGAAGCTGTTCAAGAACGAGAAGGGTGCGACTGCCATCGAGTACGGCCTGATTGCGGCTCTGATCGCCGTTGCGGCCATTGGCGCGATGACGAGCATCGGCAACAGCCTGAACAACACGTTCAACAACGTGTCGAACCACCTCGGCTAAGCCCTTCTTACTCTAGGCTTGCGGGCGGCGGTGCCGAAAGGCGCCGCCGCCTTTCGTTTGTACTCGTCGAACGGTCGCGGCGCGGAAGCGTTGTAGGAAATTAACCGCTGCGGGCGTATCCTCGGGCAATGGCCACGGTAATCCCATTCGAGGAGCGGGCGGTTGCGCATTTGCGCGAGCGCCTCGGTGCCGCGGAGGAAGCCAACCAGGATCTGATCGCCTTTGCGCGTGGCCATTCGGGCGCAGTCGCCTCCATCCATGCCGCGGTCCTTGCAGCAATCGAAGCCGACGGCATCGAAGGTCTGCTGCACGTCGTGACGCAAGAGTGGCCGCTACTGCTCGGGATCGACTCCGTCGCGCTGTCGCTGATCGTCGGTGACCGGGGCTTTCGCGCCGACGGTGGCGGAGTCCAGACGGTCGAGCCGGAGATCCTTCGGCGGGCGATCGATCAGGTCGACGGCGTCGAGATGCGCACGGTGGAACGCGGTCATCCCCTGTTCGGCCCGGCGTGCGAGCTCATTCGCGCTGAAGCTTTGATCCGCATCGATTGCGAGCCGCCCTTGCCCGTGGGACTCCTCGCTTTGGGCCAGCGCCAGGCGCTGAGCCTCGACGCGCGCCACGGGTCCGAATTGCTGATGTTCCTCGGGCGCAGCCTTGCGGTTATGATCCGCAAATGGCTGACCAAACCGCAGGATCTCTGAATCCCCATCCGGCAGCAGGGCTTGCCGCCAATTGGGCGAGCCACCTTCAGCATGATCGCCGCCGTTCTCCGCACACGGTTCGTGCCTATGTCGCGACTGCGCATCGGCTGATCGATTTCCTTGGAGGGCATCGCGGTCAGGCGATCGGCCAATCCGACTTGCTTGACCTTTCGGCCGCGGACCTGCGCGCCTTCCTCGCGAGCAGGCGAGGCGAGGGGCTTGGCGCATCTTCCGCCGCGCGCGAACTTTCAGGAGTCCGCGCCTTCCTCAAATATGCGGCAGCTCAAGCAGGCAGTCACGCGCGCGTGCCGCGGACGCGCGCGCCCAAGCGGCCGCGCACGTTGCCCCGTCCCGCGGCACCGGACGAAGCGCTCGAGCTTGCCGTGGATGCGGCGGAAGCGGCGAATGCGGCATGGATCGGCGCGCGCGATCTTGCGATCCTGCTTCTGCTGTACGGAGCGGGGCTGCGGGTCGCTGAGGCGCTCTCTATAAAGGCGCGCGATCTGCCCATTGGCGCGACACTGCGGGTCACGGGCAAGAGATCCAAAACCCGTATTGTTCCGATCGTCCCCGCCGTGCGGGAAGCGATCGAGGGATATGTGCGGCAGTGTCCGTATTCGATGACGGGCGACACACCGCTCTTCCTTGGGGCGCGCGGAGGGCCGCTCAACCCTGATCTGGTTCGTCGGACCGTCGCGGCCGCAAGGCGCCGTCTCGGCCTTCCGGAGAGCCTGACGCCGCATGCGCTGAGGCACAGTTTTGCGACCCATCTCCTGGCGCGTGGCGCCGATCTCCGCTCGCTTCAGGAGCTCCTCGGCCACGCGAGCCTGTCATCGACGCAAATCTATACGGCGGTGGACGCGGCGCGTCTTCTCGACGTTTATCGCCACGCCCACCCCCGCGCCTGAGCAGAGGCCTCAAGCATGCCTGTGAACATGTCGCCGCGGCGAGCCGATTAGTGGGGAAACCGGTCACCGCCGCGGCAAAGGGTCGTTAGAATTGTGCAGGTAAATCAGGAGCTAAACGTCCAATGCGGATGTTCGACCCGAAATTTCAAACCGCTGAGAACAGCCCAGTTTTCCGCCCGAAATGGATCATGATCGAGTCTCGGCCAGCCGCCGCTCGATCGCACACCAGAAGAGCCCCGGCGTATCGGTGCCGTTGAACCTGTCGATGGCCACGATGCCGGTTGGCGAGGTGACGTTGATCTCGGTGAGCCAACGGCCGCCGATGACGTCAATCCCGACGAACAACAGGCCGCGCTTCCGGCACTCTGGCCCCAGGACGGAGCAAATCTCTTCCTCCCTGGCTGTCAGCTCCGTCTTGGCGGCCTTGCCACCAACTGCAAGGTTGGAGCGAATCTCGCCTTCGCCCGGCACCCGATTGACCGCGCCGGCAACCTCGCCGTCGACCAGCACGATCCGTTTGTCCCCTTCGGCGATCTCGGGAAGGAATTTCTGGATGACGTGCGCTTCGCGGTAGGTGCGATTGAATAGCTCGATGAGCGAAGCAAGATTGCGCCCGTCCGACCCGATCCTGAATACCGATCCGCCGGCGAAGCCGTGCAGCGGCTTGATGACGATCTCGCCATGCTCGGCGAGGAACTTCCGGGTCAGACCGCGCGAGCGCGTGATCGCCGTCGGCGGCATGAACTGAGGGAAGTCGAGCACCCACAGCTTCTCCGGCGCGTTGCGGACGCTCGCCGGATCGTTGACCACCAAAGTCTCGTCTTGAATGCGCTCGAGCAGATGCGTCGCCGTGATGTAGCCGAGGTCGAACGGCGGGTCCTGGCGCATGAGCACCACGTCCACATCGCGGCCAAGGTCGAGGATTTGCGGTTCCCTGAAGCGGTAATGATCGCCTTCGACGCGCTGCACGGTGACGGGATAGCCCATCGTCCAAAGACGTCCCTCCGCCCAGCTGAGGTCCTCGGCCGCATAGTGATAAACCTCGTGCCCGAGCTCCTGTGCCTTGAGCATGATGGCGAAGGTGGAATCGCCGGAGATGTTGATCTTCTCCAGTGGGTCCATCTGAAGAGCGACGCGGAGCGGCATGGCCGAAGCGCCTATTGTGTCACCGCCGCTTTGTCACCCTCGCCAGACGTTCGTCAGGTGCTTGGGCCAGCGTCCCGGGACAATGAACATCGCGTCGATGCGGACGTCATCGCCGGCCCGCATGAACCGCGGCGCAAGGCGCTCGGCCGCAACGGCCACCCGTCTCAAACGCCACTCGTCCAGCGCGAAGGCTGCCGCATGCTCGCTCGCACGTGCCTTCACCTCGACGAAAGCCAAGATCCGCGCGCGGCGCGCCACGATGTCGACCTCGCCGCCGCTCACTCGTGCACGGCGAGCCAGGATGCGCCAGCCGTGCAGCCGCAAGTACCAGCAGGCGAGGGTCTCGGCTCCGCGCCCGCGCTTTTCAGCAGCCTGGCGGTTCAACGCGATCGCTCGACGGCACGGGCATAAGCCCGCTTGCGCGGAATGTTCAGCCGTTCGGCAACTTCCGCAGCGGCACGCGAGGGAGAGAGCCGCTCGAGCGCTTTGTCGATTGCTGCGTCGAGATCCCGATCGCTAGCTGCTTTACCCTGCGAAGGAGGGCTCACGACGATCACGATTTCGCCCTTCGGCGGCCGATCGGCAGACCGCTCAGCCAATGCCGCGAGGCTCCCGGTGACGCATTCTTCGTGGAGCTTCGTCAACTCGCGCGCCACCGCTGCATCGCGGTCGCCCAGACCTTCGGCAAGGGCGCCAAGGGTGTCAGCTAGCCGCGGACCGCTCTCGTACAGCACCAGCGTTGCCCGAACCTCTGCGACTTCCTTGATCGCGTCTGCCCGGGCCTTTGTCTTCGGAGGCAGGAAGCCCACGAACAGGAACCGATCCGTCGGCAGTCCGGCGAGCGTCAGCGCCGCGATCGCTGCGGAGGGCCCCGGTACCGTGTGCACCTCATGTCCTGCCGCGCGTGCGGCTCGCACGAGTTTGTAGCCAGGATCGGAGATCAAAGGAGTGCCGGCGTCGCTGACCAGCGCCACAGCTTCCACTCCGAGGCGCGCTACGACGCGCTCCCGCTCCACCTCGCTCGCGTGATCGTCGTAGCGGGTCATGGGCACCTTCGCGCCGATGTGCTGCAGCAGCTTGGCCGTGACCCGGGTGTCTTCGGCGAGGATTCGATCCGCACGCCGCAGAGTGTCCGCGGCGCGCGGGCTGAGGTCGCCGAGATTGCCGATCGGCGTGGCGACGATGTGCAGCCCGGGCGGAAGCTCCTCGCTCATTGCTGAACCGCTAATAAGCTCTTCCAAATCAATCGAAAAAGAGTCATGGTCCTGACGTTCATCGTTAGCTCTGGGAGAGGTTCGATGATTGTTTTGTTGGCGGCATCATCAATCACTCTGACCGCCCTTCAAGCGTCAATCAATGCACCGCGTGAAGCATTTCGCGAGTGCCTCAAGCAGGCGAACACCAAGGCGACCGGCGATAAGGTCGCCGCGGAGGCGTATGAAGCCTATGTGCGGAACGCCTGCAGCAACGAGCTCGGGTCGTTCAAGGGCGCCGTGGTCAAGTTCGACATGGGCAACAAGATGTCGAGAAAGGCTTCAGGTGACGATGCGGACTCGATGATTTCCGACTTCGTCTCCACCGCGGTCGACAACTACAAATATGTGAACCGTGGCAGTGCCACAGTCGCCAAGCAGGCAAGCGCTCCGGCGCCGGCAACTACGCCGCCGCCGCCGACTCCAGCGGCGCAGCCGAAGTAGACCTGGGCAGATCGGCGGAGATTTCCGCCAGGATGTAATCGAGGACCAGGCGTCCTTTCGCCGTCAGTGCGATGCGGCCCTGGTCACGCCCGACGTGTCCTGAGGCGACCAGCCGCTCGACCTTGTTCCAATCGACGATCGCCGCAACGCCGAAGCGCTGCTCGAGCGCATCCGCATCGATGCCTTCCGAGAGGCGAAGCCCCATGACCAGCGCCTCGTCCGCGGCTTCCGCTGGCGTGAGCGCCGCTTCTTCGGAAATGCCGTGGCCGCTGCGCCTCAGCGCAGTCATGAAATTTTCTGGTTTGCGGTGGCGAACCGTCCGCATGCCCAATCGCCGTCCGTGCGCGCCGGGGCCAATTCCGACATAGTCGCCGTAGCGCCAGTAAGTGAGGTTGTGGCGGCTCTCCTGGCCGCGCCTCGCGTGATTGCTGATTTCGTAGGCCGGTAGTCCCGCAGCCGAGGTCATCGCGTCCGTCAATTCGTACAGTGCGGCGGCAGCGTCGCTATCGAGCGCGTCGAACTCCCGCTTGGCGACCATGCTCGCGAAACGCGTCCCTGGCTCGATCGTCAACTGGTAGAGCGAGAGGTGCTTCGTGCCGAGCGAAAGCGCCTGCGCCAGCATCACCGACCAGCTGGCCTCCGTGTCGCCTGGCAGGGCGTAGATCAGGTCGAAGCTGACTCGACGGAAGTGGCGCTGCGCGGTTTCGAGCGCAGCGAAACCTTCACGTGCCGAGTGCGCGCGGCCGAGGAAGGCGAGCCCCTTATCGTCGAAGCTCTGCAGACCAAGCGACACGCGGTTGACACCAGCCGCCGCGAGATCGGCGAACCGCGCAGCCTCGACCGAATTCGGGTTCGCCTCGAGGGTAATCTCGATCTGCTCGTCGGATTGCCAATGCGTGCACGCGCTGTCGATCATGGCCGAGACCGTCGCGGGATCCATCAACGACGGCGTGCCCCCGCCGAAGAAGATCGACGTCAGCCTGCGCCCAGGGAGGAGCCGCGCCTCATGTGCGAGGTCGTCGAGCAACGCTTCGCGCCAGGCATTCTGGTCGATGCTCGCCCGAACGTGGCTGTTGAAGTCGCAATAGGGGCATTTGCTGACGCAGAACGGCCAATGGACGTAGAGGGCGATCGGCTCCACGCCTTAGGCCCTCAAAGCGTCTGCCAAGGCCTGGAGAAAGCGCAGACCTTCTTCGCTGCAATATGCATGCGAATCGGCCGTCGTGGGAAACGCGTCAGGCACATGCAAGCAAATCAGTCGACAGGAATTTATGAATGGGTCTGAATGCGGGCAGGAGGCGAAATCATCCCAATCCCATTCACCACCTTCACCGTCCAGGAACGTCGAGATCGCCTCAGCAGCGTCGGCTCGTGCTGCGTCCCCCGCGTTCATTCGTTCAGCGCCTGCACGAGCTTGCGGAAGGCATCCGCCCGGTGGCTGATCGAGTGCTTCAGCTCGGGATCAAGCTCTCCGAACGTCTGCTCGTGCCCGACCGGAACGAACATCGGGTCGTAACCGAAGCCCCGCTCGCCGCGCGGCGGCCAGACCAAAATGCCGTCGACCCGGCCGTCGAAGGTTTCCGCCTGTCCGTCATTTGGCCACGCAATCGCCAGCGAGCAGGCGAAGTGAGCCGCTGGAGGCGCATCGGGTTCGCTAGCCTCGATTTCGCGCCAGACCTTCTCCATTGCCCGCATCCAGTCGCGATTGCCGTTTTGATCTTCCGCCCACCGCGCGGAGAAGATGCCGGGCCGTCCGTGCAGCGCATCGACGCAGAGGCCGCTGTCGTCCGCGAGGGCCGGGAGGCCCGACAAGTCAGCGCCCTCGCGCGCCTTGAGGTCGGCATTATCGGCGAAGCTGTTGCCGATCTCTTCGGGCTCGGGAAGGCCGAGATCCTCGGCCCCGACGCACGTGATTCCGAGCGGCTCCATGAGCGCCGCGATCTCTCGCAGCTTGCCGGCATTGTGCGTCGCAATGACGAGCTTGTCGCCGATCGGCCTCATGCGGCCGCCTTCAGCTGCGCCGCGAAGATTTCCGAACAGCCGATGCGAGCGAGGCGAAGAAGTCTCAGCAGCCCTTCCTCGTCATAGCATTCGCCCTCGGCGGTCACCTGCGCTTCGACGATCGCACCGTCGCCGGTGAGCACGAAATTGCCGTCGCAGCCCGCCTGGCTGTCTTCCTCATAGTCGAGGTCAAGCACCGCCGTGCCATTGTGGATTCCGCAGCTGACCGCAGCCACTTGGGTGCGGATCGGGTCGATGGCGAGCGCCTTGCTCTCGACGAGCTTGTTGACGGCAATGCGCAGCGCCACCCACCCGCCTGAAATCGACGCGGTGCGCGTGCCTCCGTCCGCCTGGATCACGTCACAGTCGACGATGATCTGCCGCTCGCCGAGCTTCGGAAGGTCGACCACCGCGCGAAGCGAGCGGCCGATCAGCCGCTGGATTTCCTGCGTCCGTCCCGACTGCTTGCCCTTTGCAGCTTCGCGGTTGCCGCGCGTGTGGGTCGCGCGGGGAAGCATGCCATATTCCGCGGTGACCCAGCCCTGGCCCTTGCCGCGAAGAAAGGGCGGGACCTTGTCCTCGACGCTGGCGGTGCACAGCACGCGCGTGTCGCCGAAGCTGACGAGGCAGGAGCCTTCGGCATGCCGGGTGAAGCCGGGCTCGAATTTCAATTCACGCATTTGGTCGGGTGCGCGTCCGGACGGGCGCATGGGCATTCACTTCTCCTGATACTGGTGCGGTGGCGTCCCTAGACCGGCCCAATTAGTTTTGCACCCGTCGTCGTTGGCATTATCTTCGCGAGATGATCTTTGCCGTCCTCCTTTCTGTTGCGTTCACGGCAAGCTCGGATCAGCTCGGTGATTCAAGCTCGAATCAGCCGGACGATGAGAGCGTAATTTCCGTCCAACACCGCTTCTCCGGAATCGTTTGCGCGGGTGTCTGCACCGATTCGGATTTGACCGTCCGACACAATGGTCTTGTTGAGTTTCGCGTGAGGTCTTTCGGCGGGCCATGGAGGACGCATAAGTATCGCGTTTCTCCAGACCAGATCGAACGGTTCTGGCGCGCTTACGCGGCCATTCGACCGGAAGGGCTGAAGGGCCCGGTCGGTACCTGCGTTCCTGAAACCGCGATTATCGATTTCGAGATCCACTGGAATGAGTCGTT
>DATMHG010000118.1:0-17098 GCA_035555035.1 Sphingomicrobium sp. | reverse complement strand
GCCCGAACAGCATGAACGGCGCCTCTCGCCAGAAACTTGCCCTGAGCTTCGTCGAAGGGAAGGCCGCCTGATGGCCCGCCGCGACCTCGCCGCAGTGCCCGATCGTGCCCGCCTCGAGCTCGAGTTCGACCAGCCCTACCTGCTTGGACCCTTGTTCGGCGATTATGACCGGCACCTCATAACGATCGAGAACCGCCTCGGCGTTCACATTTCCGCGCGCGGCAATCGCGTGCAGATCGAGGGCGAAGCCGACTCCGCCGCGCGCGCGCGCGACGTGCTCGTCGGGCTCTACAACCGCCTCGATCATGGCCATGACGTCGACGGGGAAGCGGTCGAGGCGGTGCTCGGAATGGCCGCGCAGCCCAACCTTGAAGGCATCGTCCAGGAAGAGGTGACCTCCGCACCGCGCGTGATGATCCGCACGCGCAAGAAGACGGTCGTCCCGCGCTCGGCGATGCAGACTCCGTACATGGAGGCGCTCGCCCGCGATGACATGATCTTCGGCTTGGGTCCGGCGGGCACCGGCAAGACCTATCTCGCGGTCGCGCAGGCCGTGTCGCAGCTGATCAGCGGCAGCGTCGACCGGCTGATCCTCTCCCGCCCGGCCGTCGAAGCCGGCGAGCGGCTCGGCTTCCTGCCAGGCGACATGAAGGAGAAAGTCGACCCCTATCTCCGGCCGCTCTACGACGCGCTCTACGACATGCTCCCGACCGAACAGGTCGAGCGGCGCATCGCGTCCGGTGAGATCGAGATCGCTCCGCTCGCCTTCATGCGCGGCCGCACGCTCAACGACGCCTTCATCATCCTCGACGAAGCGCAGAACACCACGCCGCTGCAGATGAAGATGTTCCTGACGCGGTTCGGTATGCGCAGCCGGATGGTGATTTGCGGCGACCCGCACCAGGTCGACCTCCCCGATCCGAGCAAGTCGGGCCTTGCGGACGCCGTCGGGCGGCTCCAGCGCGTTAAAGGCATCGCGGTCGTCCGCTTCACCGCGGCCGATGTCGTTCGCCACCCGCTCGTTGGGCGCATCGTCGATGCCTACGAGGGTCCGAACGCGGTTCGGGACGTGGGCGCATGACGGTCGAAATCGCCCTCGCAGCCGACGAGGAATGGGACAGTAGCGGCTCCTGGGACAAGCTCGCCAGGACGGCCGCAGAGGCCGCGATTGCTGAAAGCCAATATGCGGAGCTCGCGAACTCCGAGCGTCCAGTCGAAATTTCCGTTACGCTGACGGGCGACGAGCAAGTGCGTGCGCTGAACGCTCGCTGGCGAGGAAACGACAAACCAACCAATGTTCTGTCATTTCCGATGGCCGACGAGATGGATTTTCGTAGAGCAAACTTTACCGAAGCAGAACTGTTGCTCGGCGACATCATACTCGCCCGCGGCGTGTGCGAAGCGGAGGCCGACGACAAGGGCGTGAGCGTGCAGCAACATGCGACCCATCTGCTCGTGCACGGCACCCTGCACCTGCTTGGCTATGACCATCACGACGACCGCGAGGCCGCCGATATGGAAGCGCGCGAAGTCCGCGCCCTCGCGCGTCTCGGTATCGCCAACCCCTACGAAGTGACCGTCTGATGGCCACGCGCCAGGACGACGGCGGATCGCGATTGTGGCGTGGCATGCGCCACCTGATCTTCGGCGAGGATAGCGAACCGACGCTTCGCGAGGAGATCGAGGAGGCGATCGACGAGGCCGAGGAAAGCCAGGGCTCTCATCCGATCGCCGGCGACCTTTCGCCGACGGAACGGCAGATGCTGCGCAACCTGCTGCATTTCGGCGAGCAGGCCGCCGGCGACATTTGCGTGACTCGCGGCGACATCATGGCGGTGCCCTCGAGTATCAGCTTCGACGATCTCGTCCGCGCCTTTGCCGACGCGGGCCACAGCCGCCTGCCGGTCTATGGCGAAAGCCTCGATGACGTGACCGGCATGATCCACATAAAGGACGTCTTCATGGCGAACGTGGATCCGAGTCGCGACCGCTCCATCACGGCATTGATGCGCGAGCCTCTGTTCGTGCCCGAATCGATGGGCGTCATCGAGCTCCTTGCGCGCATGCGCCAGCAGCGGATCCATCTCGCGATCGTCGTCGACGAATTCGGCGGTACCGAAGGGCTCGTCACGATCGAGGATGTTGTCGAGGAGATCGTCGGCGACATCGAGGACGAGCATGACGAGGCCGAGGCAGGCATGCTCACCATGCTCGACGACGGGCTGTGGGAAGCCGACGCGCGGATTGAGCTCGAAGAGCTTGCCCGTGCGGTCGACGCCCGACTCACCTGGGAAGAGGACGAAGTGGATACGCTCGGCGGCCTCGTTTTCCTGCTGGCGGGGCACATCCCGATCAAGGGAGAGTGCGTCGCTCATCCGTCCGGCTGGACGCTCGAAGCCTTGGATTCCGATCCGCGCCGGATCATTCGGGTGCGCCTCCACGCGCCCGAGCGAGAAGCGCGCCAGGAATAGACGCAGGGCACAACCTCGTTCGTCCTGAGCGTAGTCGAAGGGCGTAGCTCCGGCGCAAGAGCCACACGCCCTTCGACTACGGCGCTGCCCCTCCGCTCAGGACGAACGGCTACTCTTTGGCGAATAGATTCGCCGGGTTCGCCATTGCCTTGAACTCGAGCGCGTTCCCGGCGGGATCGAGCAGGAACATCGTCGCCTGCTCGCCGGGCTGGCCAGCGAACCGCACCGTCGGCTCAATCACGAAGTTCACCCCGGCGCCCTCGAGCCGCTGCGCAAGCCGCTTCCACTGCTCCATCTCCAGCACCAGCCCGAAATGCGGCACCGGCACATGTTCGCCATCCACTTCGTTGGTGATGCGCCGCGGCGCCGACTCAGGCGCCAGGTGCGCGACGATCTGGTGCCCATAGAGATCGAAATCGACCCACTCCTCGGCGCTTCGGCCCTCCGGACAGCCGAGCAATTCGCCGTAGAAACGGCGCGCGGCGGCAAGATCGTCGACGGGGAACGCGAGGTGGAACGGCGGAAGGCTCATGCCTCCGCCATGTCATTGCGACCCTTGCGAAGGCAAGGGGAAGCAATCCAGCGGCGCAAACTGGATTGCTTCGTCACAGCGTTCCTCGCAATGACGGCAGTCGATGCTCTACGTGCTTTACGCCTTGCTCACAGGCGCAGTGTCGGCGTTCGCCTTCGAGCCGGTTGGCTTCTGGGTCCTGCTTCCGGTTGCGTTCGGCGTCTTGTGCGAGCTGATCTGCCGCTCGCGCAAGTTCTGGCACAGCCTGCTTGTCGGCTGGGCCTTCGGGCTCGGCCAATTCGTCATTGGCCTCAACTGGATCGCGACTGCCTTCACCTATCAGGCGAAAATGCCGCCCTCGCTCGGTTGGGTCGCCGTCGTTCTTCTTTCGCTGTATCTCGCCGTCTATCCAGCGATCGCGACTGGCCTGGCTTGGCGCTTCGGTCGCGACAACCGGGTAGCGCTCCTGCTCGTACTCGGCGGCGCCTGGGCTCTGACCGAGTGGCTGCGAGGCACGATGTTCACGGGCTTCCCATGGAATCCTGCCGCCGTCGTGCTCGTGCCAACGCCGCTGCTGCGTCTTGCACCGCTCCTTGGAACTTATGCCCTTTCCGGACTCGTCGTCCTGCTCGGCGGCGCCGTCTGGCTCGAATATCACCGGCGCTGGCTTCCACTCGTCGCCATTTTTGGCGCCACCGGCGTTATGCTGGTCCTTCCTTCCTCATCGGTTCCACCGGACCCGTTGACCGTACGCAACCTCCGCATTGTGCAGCCCAATATCGGCCAGGAGGACAAGTGGCGGCCCGGTTTCGATGATGAAGCTTCGAAGCGGCTCGCCACTCTCTCAGGGCCTCCTGGTCCCGACGCTCGCCTGCTATTGTGGCCCGAAGCAGCAATCACCGATCCGGTCCAAGACGACCGCCGTGACATGCAGGCGCTGGCCGAGTTCCAGCGGGTTCGGGCGGCGGCGCCTCTGGGGGTCAATGACGTCCTACTCACGGGCGGAATCGCCATCTCCGCACATGACGGCGTGCACGTCGACGGCGCTGCCAACAGCATCTACGCGATCGGTCCCGGCGGCCGGGTCCTCGGCCGCTATGACAAGGCGCACCTCGTGCCTTACGGCGAATATTTGCCGATGCGCCCGCTGCTCGAGCCGCTCGGTCTTGCGCGCCTCGCCCCGGGCGACCTCGACTTCACGCCTGGCCCAGGCCCGCGCACGATCGATCTCGGCGAGCAATGGGGGAAGGTCGGATTCCAGCTCTGCTACGAGATCATCTTTTCCGGCCATGTGGTCGATGAGCACAACCGCCCTGCCTTCATCTTCAACCCCTCGAACGACGCCTGGTTCGGCCGCTGGGGACCGCCGCAGCACCTCGCCCAGGCGCGCCTTCGCGCCGCCGAGGAGGGTCTGCCGGTGCTCCGGGCGACTCCGACCGGCATCAGCGCCGTGATCGACGGCCGCGGCAATGTCGTGAAGGAGCTGCCCTGGCGCACCGCAGGAGTGATCGACGCCGTGCTCCCGCCGCCCGCAAATTCCGCGCCGCCCTTTGCCCGCCTCGGGAACATCATCCCGATCCTGCTTGGTTTCGCCTTCGTTTTCGCCGGCATTGCAGTCGGTCGTAAGCGCCGCTAAAACGAACATATAAAGACATCTTTATATCGTTAAGTCGAGGACCCACTCCCCTTATGCGCAGCTCTTACCTGTTCACGTCCGAATCGGTGTCTGAAGGCCATCCGGACAAGGTCGCCGACCAGATCTCCGACGCGATCGTCGATCTCTTCCTCTCCAAGGACCCGGAAGCACGCGTCGCCTGCGAGACGATGACGACAACCAACCGCGTAGTCCTCGCCGGTGAGATCCGCGGGCAAGGCATCATGGATCAGGACGGCAATTGGGCTCCAGGCGTCCGCGAGGAAATCGAGGAAGCCGTGCGCGGCGTCGTGAAGCGCATCGGCTATGAGCAGGAAGGGTTTCACTGGGACCGGTTCGACTTCTCGAACCATCTCCATCCGCAGTCGGCTCACATAGCCCAGGGCGTCGACGCCGCCGAGAACAAGGAGGAAGGCGCGGGCGACCAGGGCATCATGTTCGGCTTCGCCTGCGACGAAACGCCCGACCTGATGCCGGCGACTCTCGATTACAGCCACAAGATCCTGATGGAGATGGCCAGGGACCGCCATTCGGGCGCCGCGCCATTCCTCGAGCCCGACGCGAAGAGCCAGGTGACGCTTCGCTTCGAAGAGGGCAAGCCGGCCAAGGCGACGGCGATCGTCGTGTCGACCCAGCACAAGCATGGCTATGACAAGGGCGAGAAGCAGGCCCAGCTCCACGCTTATGTGAAGGATGTCGTCGCGCGCGTGATGCCGTCGCAGCTGCTCGGCAACGAGACCGTCTATCACATCAATCCCACCGGCGCGTTCGAGATCGGCGGACCGGACGGCGACGCGGGCGTCACCGGCCGAAAGATCATCGTCGATACCTATGGCGGCGCGGCTCCGCACGGCGGCGGCGCCTTCTCGGGCAAGGACCCGACCAAGGTCGATCGCTCGGCCGCCTACGCGGCGCGCTATCTCGCCAAGAACATCGTCGCCGCGGGACTAGCGCGCCGCTGCACGATCCAGCTCGCCTACGCGATCGGCGTCAGCGAGCCGCTGTCGCTATACGTCGACACTCACGGTACGGGCTCCGTCCCGGACGAAGCAATCGAGGGCGCGATTGGTCGCATCGAAAAGCTCGGGCGCTTGACGCCCCGCGGCATCCGCACACACCTCGGCCTCAACAAGCCGATTTACGGAGCGACCGCCGCCTACGGCCACTTCGGCCGCAAGCCCGAAGGCGAGCACTTCCCTTGGGAGCGTGTGGACCTGGTCGAGGATCTCAAGGCCGCTGTCGCGGCCTGAAATCTCTAGACGCCGTGGACGTCGTCGACGCCGATGCCGTGACGAAAGACGAGGTCGCCGCCCTTCCAGCCGCTGTAGAGCAGGATCAACACGGTCAGGATCGAAAGTATGATCCCGATCCGAGGGATCGGCGCGTTGCTGTGCAGCCGCAGGATCAGGTTGACGAGTTCGAGCACGACGGCGGTCACGTTCGCGACCGCGTGCTTGATCGCGTCGCCCATCTGGACCCGCTTGTCGCCGAGGAAGTCAGTTAATCCGGCAAGCGCCGCAAGCGCGGCCATGACGAGGCCGATGACGAGCAGGTAACGAGACGCTGTTGCCCAGCCCGGGTTCTGATTGTTCACGAACACGATGTCGGTGACCAGCACGCCGATGAAGCAGACGATCGGGAACGGGATCAGCATCGGGTGTATCGGGTGACCGCCGATTTTGGCGGTGCTGCGCGGATGGTTTCCATTGCCGTTCATTTTTCTCTCTCCTCCTCCGTTTCGCCTGCTATCATTGACCACGCTCGGCCCGGTTGCAGCTAACCGGGGTTCCCACTGCCGAGAGTGCTGTTACGAGAGACGTACCGCCGATCATCGCTCGCCGTGAAGGCGAAGCAAAAAGAGACCTCGTGGAACATTTTCCGTCTCCTTCGCCTGTCAAAACTGGTCTTTAGCGAGGGCAGCGAGACGTTTGACGCTCATCGGCGGTGTAAGGTTCCCGGATTTCCGCGATGATTTCGCGAGCGCAAAGGCTATCGCAATGCGCGCAGTCGCCATTCAGTTGCGAGTTGCGAGGCGCGGACCTAGGCGCCCGGCAAAATGACCGCGAACAAGGCCGGTGACCCGTTGACTCTGAATCGCCTGTACGGGCGGGCGAGCGGACACAAGCTTCGCAAAGGCCAACAGGAGTTGGTCGATCGGCTACTCCCGCAAATCGAGGTAACTGCCGAGGGAGAGGTTACCGCGCAACGCCTCTTCGGAGACGACCGGCCGCTCCATTTCGAGATCGGCTTCGGCTCGGGTGAGCATCTCGCGGACCGGGCGGACATGCTGCCGGACCATGGCTTCATCGGCGCCGAGCCTTTTCTCAACGGCGTCGCCGCGGCGCTTGCACACGTTCGCGACAAGCACCTCGCCAATGTCCGGCTGTGGCGCGGCGACGCCCTCGATGTGCTCCAGCGCATGCCGCATGGCGCGCTGAGCTTCGTCTACCTGCTCCATCCCGATCCTTGGCCCAAGTCGCGGCACGCCAAACGGCGCATGGTCAACGATCGCCCGGTCGACCTGTTCGCGGCCAAGCTTGGATCAGGCGGCGAGTTCCGCCTCGCGACGGACGACCCGACCTATCTCACCTGGGCGCTGATGATCATGCAACGTCACGCTCACCAGTTCGACTGGCTCGCCGAGCGTCCCAAGGACTTCCTCGAGCCGTCCGGCGGCTGGATCGAAACACGCTACGGCGCCAAGTCCCGCCGCGAGGGCCGCCACCCCTACTACCTGCGTTATCGCCGCGTCTGAGCGGCCGGGGCCAGCCGCAGCAGCCGCGCGCCGGGTCCATCCTCGAGCAGATAGATTGCACCGTCCGGTCCCTCGCCGACCCAGCGAATGCGGTGTCCCATGTCCCATTCATCCGCTTTCCGGGCCGTGTCACCGCTGAAGGTCACGCGGACCAGTGCCTTGCCGGACAGCGCGCCGATGAACCCGCTGCCCTTCCACTTCGGAAAAAGCTTTCCGTCGTAGATCAGCAGGCTGGTGGGCGAGATCACCGGGTTCCAGAACAGCTTCGGCGGCTCGAACTGCGGATGCGCAGAAGGCGGTGCGATCGGCACGCCATCATAATTCTTGCCCTCGGAAACCACCGGCCAGCCGTAATTCTTCCCCGGCAGGATCAGATTGAGCTCGTCGCCGCCGCGCGGGCCCATCTCGGTCTCCCACAAGCGACCCTGCGCGTCGAAGGCGAGGCCGTAGGGATTCCGATGGCCCATGCTCCAGGTCTCGTCGGGCGTCAGGTTCGGCCCGGGCCAGTGCACCTGCCGAGCCGGCGCGCCCTTCGCGGCTTCGGTGTCTTCGGGCGGGTCGGCGACCGTGACTACCGGCGCCCCGGTGCGCCCGGCCGACGGATTGCCTGGCGCTGGTTTGCCGTCGAGCGTCAGGTGCAGGATCTTGCCGAGTGGCTGGCTCGGATCCTGCGCCGGAGTGAACCTCTGCCTCTCACCGGTGCTGAGGAAGAGCGACCCGCCGTCCGGCGCGAAGGCGATGATCGCACCGAACTGACCACCCTCGCCTCCAGCGGGATCCCGCCAAATGACCTGCATTCCGACGAGCTTGTTGCCATCGAGTCTCGCCCTCGCCAGTGCCAGCCCGCTGCCGCCGTTCGGCGAGGACTCCGAATAAGTCAGATAGACCAGCTTGTCGGTGCCGAAATGCGGCGAGAGCGCCACGTCCAGCAACCCGCCCTGATCCGATACCACCACTCGCGGAACCCCTGCGACCGGCCGCTTGCGCCCGCTCGCAACATCCACGAGCCAAATGCGCCCCGGCTTGTCGGTCACGAGCGCTTCGTTCGTGCCCGGAATGAAGGCCATGGCCCACGGAGAATCGAATGTGGCCACTTCGGCGGCGCTGAACGGTCTTCCCACCGAAGATTCGACCGTGCTCGTCGAAGGCGCGGAACCACAGGCGGTCAGAAGCATCAATAGGGCAGCTTGTATTACACGTAGGTTCATACCAACTGTTCCATTCTCGTAACGTCAGGTGAGGGCCCTGAGGGACAACAAAGGAATGACATGCGACCCTGCAGCCTACTCTCACTGGCGACGGCGGTTCCACCGCAGGTAGTCGAACAGTCCGAAGCGAAAGCGCGCGCCCGAGAGGCGTTCGGCGGCAAGAAGGCGCTGTTCGATCGTCTTTCAGGCGTCTTTGACAATGCCGGCATCGCCCGGCGCCACATCGTCGCTCCGCAGGATTGGTACATGTCCAGCCATGGCTGGCATGACCGCAATGCGCTCTATCTCGAAGCGGCCGAGAGCATGTTCGTCGAGGCCGGCAGCGCCGCGATCGAAAAGGCGGGGCTCGAGCCGGGGCAGATCGACGGCGTCGTCACCGTCTCGACGACCGGCATTGCGACGCCGAGCCTCGAAGCCCGGGTCGGTCCGCGAATGGGGCTCCGCGACGACATCCGCCGGGTGCCGGTGTTCGGCCTCGGCTGCGCCGGCGGCGTCAACGGCCTCGCCGCCGCATCACGCATGGCCGCGGCGGATCCGGGCACCAACTGGCTGTTCGTCACGGTCGAGACCTGCTCGATCTCGATCCGGCTCGACAGCGACGATCCAGCGGCGGTCGTCGCCACCGCGCTGTTCGGCGACGGCGCCGCGGCGGCGGTCGTGACCGCCGGCGAACACAGCCTCGCGCGGATTACCGGGTCGGCCGAAAAGCTCTTTCCCAAAACGCAGCGGATCATGGGCTGGGACGTCGAGGATCCGGGTCTTGCAGTCGTGTTCGATCGCGCGATCCCACCGTTCATCGAGGAGCATCTGGCGCAAACCGTGGATGAAATGTGCGCCAAATTCGGCATCCTCCGCGAGGATATCGATCGCCTCTGCTCTCACCCGGGGGGCGTCAAGGTGCTCGACGCGATCGAGACGGCGCTTCACCTCAACCAGGGCGATCTCAACCTCGAACGCGAAGTGCTGCGCGACTATGGCAACATGAGCGCGCCAACGGTGATGTTCGTGCTTGAGCGCCTGCTCGAGCGCGGACTGCCGGACCGGGTGCTGATGACGGCTTTCGGACCCGGCTTCACCTGCGCCGGGCTGATGCTCGAAGCCGCTTGAGTCTTTCGATCATCATCCTCGCGCTGGTGACTCTCCAGCGCCTCGCCGAGCTGTGGCTGTCGAACCGCAACACGCAGCGGCTGCTGGCAACAGGGGCGCATGAAGTCGGAGCCTCGCATTACCCGCTGATCGTGGCCGTGCATGCGCTCTGGCTCGCAGCCCTGTGGTGGTTTGCGCCGCCGCGTGCGATCGACGGCTTCTGGCTGGGAATATTCGTCCTGATCGAGCTCGCCCGCATCTGGGTCCTGGCGTCGCTCGGCAGGCGCTGGACGACCCGGATCATCGTGCTCCCCCAAGCGCCGCTCGTCCGTCGCGGCCCGTATCGCTGGATCAACCACCCCAATTACCTCGTGGTGATCGCCGAGATCGCCGTCCTGCCGCTCGTCTTTGGTCTGTGGCAGGTCGCCTTGATTTTTTCGCTGCTCAACGCCGCCGTGCTCAGCGTCCGCATCAGGGAAGAGAACCGGGCGCTGCGCGGCTAGCCTTCCGCTTGCGCCTTTAGCTGCTTCAGCCTATATCGCGGCTCTCTCCTCGACATCGTCAGATGCCTGAGGCTGGGGCCCCTCGGCTCCGGTCCGAGAGCCGTTTGTACTGCAATGGAGCATGAGTGGCCGACGTCGAAGGCCTTGCACGCATGATCGAGCCGGAGGTGAGCAGCCTCGGCTACGACCTCGTGCGCGTGTGCATGATCGGCGGAAGCTCCGACCCGACGCTGCAGGTCATGGCCGAGCGGCCCGACACGCGCCAACTCGATCTCGACGATTGCGAGAAGATCTCGCGCCGCCTCAGCCACGTGCTCGACCTGTGCGATCCCATCGCGGGAAGCTACCGCCTGGAAGTCAGCTCTCCTGGCATCGATCGCCCACTGACGCGGCTCAAGGACTATAGCGATTGGGCCGGCTACGAGGCCCGCATCGCGCTTCGCGAACCGCGCGACGGCCGCAAGCAATTCTCGGGGAGGCTGGACGGAGTCGTCCGCGACCACGTCCATCTCACCGACAGGAGCGGCATCCAGCAGGTTTTCCACCCGTCCGATATCGCCTCGGCCAAGCTGCTCTTGACCGACAAGCTCATCAACGCCACCGCGCCGCTCAGCACTGAAGGCGCTGAACACATCGAAACCGTAGAGGAATAATAAGAATGGCCACCGCACCCGCTGCCGTCAGCGCCAACAAGGCAGAGCTGCTTGCGATCGCTGACGCAGTCGCCCGGGAGAAGCTTATCGACAAGGGCATCGTCATCGAGGCGATGGAAGACGCGATCCAGCGTGCCGCCCGCGCGCGCTACGGCGCCGAGAACGACATCCGCGCCAAGCTCGACGCGGACACCGGCGATCTTCGCCTGTGGCGCGTGCTCGAAGTCGTCGCCGAACCCGAGGATCACTTCAAACAGATCGACGAGAAGGGTGCGCAGAAGCTCCAGAAGGGCGCCGTCGTCGGCGACTTCATCGTCGATCCGCTGCCGCCGATCGAGTTCGGCCGGATCGCCGCGCAGGCGGCCAAGCAGGTCATCTTCCAGAAGGTCCGCGATGCCGAGCGCGAACGTCAATACGAAGAGTTCAAGGACCGCGCGAACGAGATCATCACCGGCGTCGTCAAACGCGTCGAGTTCGGCCACGTTGTCGTCGACCTCGGCAGAGCCGAGGGCGTGATCCGCCGCGATCAGCAGATCCCGCGCGAGATGGTCCGCGTCGGCGACCGCATCCGTTCTTTGATCATGTCTGTCCGCCGCGAAGCCCGCGGCCCCCAGATTTTCCTCAGCCGCGCCCACCCGGAGTTCATGAAGAAGCTGTTCGCGCAGGAAGTGCCCGAGATTTACGACGGCATTATCGAGATCAAGGCCGCCGCCCGCGACCCGGGCAGCCGCGCCAAGATCGGCGTGATCAGCCATGACAGCTCGATCGATCCCGTCGGCGCCTGCGTCGGCATGAAGGGCAGCCGAGTCCAGGCCGTCGTCCAGGAGCTCCAAGGCGAGAAGATCGACATCATTCCGTGGAGCCAGGACACCGCGACCTTCGTCGTCAACGCGCTACAGCCCGCGACCGTCAGCCGCGTGGTCATCGACGAGGAAGAGAGCCGCATCGAGGTCGTGGTTCCCGACGACCAGCTCAGCCTCGCCATCGGCCGCCGCGGCCAGAATGTTCGTCTCGCGAGCCAGCTCACCGTCTCGCAGATCGACATCCTCACCGAGGCGGACGCGAGCGAGAAGCGCCAGCGCGAGTTCGTCGAACGCTCGGCCCTGTTCCAGACCGAGCTCGACGTCGACGAGACGCTCTCGCAGCTGCTCGTCGCCGAAGGATTTACCAGCCTCGAGGAAGTCGCCTACGTGCCGGTCGAGGAAATCGCGCAGATCGAAGGGCTCGATGAGGATATCGCCGCCGAACTCCAGAATCGCGCCACCGAAGCGCTCGAGCGCCGTGAAGCCGCCTCGCGCGAGGAGCGCCGCAAGCTCGGCGTCGAAGATGCTCTCTCCGAGCTCCCGCACCTCACCGAGCAGATGCTGGTCACGCTCGGCAAGGCCAACATCCGCACGCTCGACGACCTCCCCGACCTCGCCACCGACGAGCTGATCCAGAAGAAGCGGGTCGAACCGCGCCGCCGCGAGCCGAGCAACCGGCCCGAGGACAAGGGCGGCATCCTCGCCGAGTACGGTCTCAGCGAAGAGCAGGGCAACGAGATCATCATGGCCGCCCGCGCCCACTGGTTCGAGGACGAAGAACCGGCGCAAACCGAGGAGGCCGCCAATGCGGACTCCGCAGAATGAGCCGGCGACGCTAAAGCAGCGTGCCCCTGCGAAGGCAGGGGCCCAGTCCAGGAAGGAAAAGTCTGGGCTCCTGCCTTCGCAGGAGCACAGTCATACTCCTGAGCGGACGTGCGTCCTCACTCGCCGCAAGGGCACCAAGGACGAGCTGATCCGGCTCGCCCTCGGCCCTGACGGCACGGTGGCGCCAGACGTCCGGGCCCGCGCTCCGGGGCGCGGCGCCTGGATCGGCGTGACCCGCGTCGAACTCGACGACGCCAACCGCAAGGGCAAGCTCAAGCCCGTCCTCCAGCGCGCCTTCAAGACCAACGACGTGAACGTCCCCGCCGACCTTGGTGAGCGCGTCGAACAGGCGCTGCGCCAGGCCGTGCTCGACCGCCTCGGCATGGAAGCGCGGGCGAGCAACCTCATCAACGGCACCGACCGGGTCGAGACGGCCGCCCGCGCGGGCAAGGTCCACATGCTGATCCACGCTTCCGACGCGGGCGAGGACGGGCGCAGGTCGCTCGACCAAGCCTGGCGGGTCGGCGGAGGCGATCCTCAGGGGGTGAACTTCCCCGAACCTCGCACTATCTTGTCCATGGCACTTGGGCGCGAGAATGTGGTACACGCCGCACTGACCGATCCCGCCGCCGCTTCGCGTGTCCGTCACGCGCTTGCCCGGTGGCTGGCTTTCACTGGCCCGAAATGTGGTCCGGAAGGCGGAGAACCCGCCTTGAGGACTAACCTCGGCTGAAGAAGATTGAACGAAGGAAAAGAATGGCAGACCAGACCGAAAAACCGAAGCTTGGCACCCGGCCGCCGCTGGGCATCAAGCGCACGGTCGAGACCGGCAAGGTCAAGCAGAGCTTCAGCCACGGCCGCTCGAACACGGTGGTCGTCGAGCGCAAGCAGCGGCGCGTCTTCACCAAACCCGGCGAGGCGCCGCCCCCGCCCGCGCCTGAGCCCGTAGCCGAAGCGAGCAAGTCGGCGCCAAGGCCCGCGGCGCCGGCAGCGCCCCAGCCGCGCCGCCCGTCCGCAACCGACGAAATCACTAACCGCAAGGAGCTTCAGCAGAAGCTTCTTCGCGAGGCCGAGGAATCGCGCCTCGCCTCTCTCGAGGAAGCACGTCGCCGGGAGGAGCGGAGCAAGGTAGCGCAATCCGAGGAAGAGCGTCGCCGCGCCGAAGAGAACCGACGCGCCGAGGAAGCCATCGCGGAACAGGCGCGCCTCGCAGCCGAGGAAGAAGCCCACCGCGTCGCGGAGGCTCCCGCTCAGCCCGAACCCGTCGCACCGTCGATGGTGGAGGAGGAGCAGGACGAAGGTCGCACCGTGCGTCGCCCGGGCGGCCATGCCCCCGCTCCGCGCCGTGCCGACCCTACTCGTCCGAGCCGCGGTCGCGGCGATGACCATCGTCAGCGCGGAAAGCTCACCGTCAGCCGCGCCCTCTCCGACGAGGACGACAGCCGTGCCCGCTCGCTCGCTGCTCTCCGCCGCGCGCGCGAGAAGGAAAAGCGTCACCATATGGAGGTGGGCCCTTCGCAAAAGCAGGTCCGCGACGTCGTCGTCCCCGAGGCGATCACGGTGCAGGAGCTCGCCAACCGAATGGCGGAGCGCGGCGCCGATCTGGTCAAGGCCCTCTTCAAAATGGGCTCGCCGGTGACGCTCACGCAAACCATCGACCAGGACACCGCCGAGCTCCTCGTCACTGAGTTCGGCCACCGCATCAAGCGCGTCAGCGAAGCAGACGTCGACATCGACACTTCCGCCGATGTCGATTCCGAGGAATCTCTCCAGCCGCGTCCGCCCGTGGTGACCATCATGGGCCATGTCGATCACGGCAAGACGTCGCTCCTCGACGCGATCCGCGGCGCCGACGTGGTCGCCCACGAGGCCGGCGGCATCACGCAGCACATCGGCGCCTATCAGGTGAGCCTGCCTGACAAGTCGAAGATCACCTTCCTCGACACGCCGGGCCACGAGGCCTTCTCGGAGATGCGCGCCCGCGGCGCGAACGTCACCGACATCGTCGTCCTGGTGGTTGCGGCCGACGACGGCCTTCGCCCGCAGACGGTCGAGGCGATCAACCACACCAAGGCGGCCGGAGTGCCGATGATCGTCGCGATCAACAAGATCGACAAGCCCGAGGCCAAGCCGCAGAAGGTCCGTGAGGAGCTCCTGCAGCACGAAATCATCGTTGAGGACATGGGCGGCGAAGTCCAGGACGTCGAAGTCTCTGCGACCAAGAAGACCAATCTCGACAAGCTCCTGGAAGCGATTCAGCTTCAGGCCGAAATCCTCGAGCTGAAGGCGAATCCCGATCGCGCGGCCGAAGGCACCGTGATCGAAGCCAAGCTCGACAAGGGCCGCGGGCCGCTCGCGACCGTGCTCGTCGAGCGCGGCACGCTTCGGGTCGGCGACGTGTTCGTCGCCGGCCCGTCGAGCGGCAAGGTCCGCGCCTTGGTCGACGACCACGGCCGCCAGGTGAAGGAAGCCGGCCCCTCGGTTCCTGTCGAAGTCCTGGGACTTTCAGCCGTTCCTTCCGCCGGTGATCCGTTCACTGTCGTCGAGAATGAGGCGCGCGCCCGCGAGGTCGCCAGCTACCGCCAGGGCGTGCTCGACCGCAAGCGCACCACCTCGGCGCCGATGAGCCTCGAGAACATGTTCGCGACGCACGCGTCGACGACCAAGGAGCTGCCGCTGGTCATCAAGGCAGACGTGCAGGGCTCGGTCGAAGCGATCGTCCATGCGCTCAACCGGCTCTCGACGGACGAGATCAAGGTCCGCATCCTGCACTCGGGCGTCGGCGCCATCACGGAAAGCGACGTGACCCTCGCCTCCGCGAGCGGAGCGCCGATCATCGGCTTCAACGTCCGTCCGAACGCCAAGGCGCGCGAGGTCGCCGAGCGCAGCAAGGTCGAGTTCCGCTACTACGACGTCATCTATCATCTCACCGATTGGGTGAAGGGCGCGATGGCGGGCGAGCTTGGGCCCGAGATCATCGAGACGGTCGTCGGCCGCGCCGAGGTCAAGGAAGTCTTCCCCGCCGGCAAGAAGGACAAGGCCGCCGGCCTGCTCGTCCTCGAAGGGGTCATCCGCAAGGGCCTCAACGCCCGCCTCACGCGCGAGGACGTCATCGTCTCCAAGACGACGATCAGCTCGCTGCGGCGCTTCAAGGACGACGTCGCCGAAGTCACGTCCGGTCTCGAGTGCGGCGTGCTGCTGGCGGACACCAATGACATCAAGCCGGGCGATGCGCTCGAAGTATTCGAGGTCGAGGAGCGGGCCCGCACCCTCTAACCGTCACCCTGAACTCGTTTTCAGGGTCCATTCCGGAGACCCGCAGTGTGCGTGGAGAAATGGATGCTGAAACAAGTTCAGCATGACGCGAGGGCATAGTGCGCCGCACCGAAACAACCGAAGGCCGCTCCGTCCGCCTGCTTCGCATCGGGGAGCAGGTGCGGCACGTGCTGAGCGAGCTGCTCCAGCGCGGTGACGTGCATGACGATGTGCTGCAATCGCACCTGGTGAGCGTCACCGAAGTGCGGATGTCCCCCGACCTTCGCCACGCGACCGTGTTCGTGAAGCCGCTCCTCGGCGAGGACGAGGAAGCGGTGCTGAAGGCGTTGCGCCAGAACACCGCCTTCCTTCAGCGCGAGGTCGCCCGCCGCATCCGTATGAAGTATGCCGCGAAATTGAAGTTCGTCGCCGACGAAAGCTTCGACGAAAGCAGCCACATCGACCGCATCCTGCGCTCCGAAAAAGTGGCGCAGGACCTGGATGACCGCTGATTGCCCAATGCTGAGATATCTCATTCTATCGATGCTGATGATCACGGCCGCGCCGGCTCTCGCGGCCCCGTTGACGATCCGCACCGGCGAAAGCTGGACCTTCAGCGTGCAGAACGGCGAACCGACCGACGCGAAGAAAGTCGACGCAACTGCCAAGCCGGCCAAGGGTCAGCTGATGGTCACCGTGCGTGCGCTGTTCGGCACCAACATGATCGTGACCAACAACAGCTCGACTGCTTACACCTATCGGGCGGAGCTGCTCGTCGCGGGCAAACCCTACGGAGCACGGACCTGCGCGCTGCCCGCCGGCGGTGGGCCCACCCTCGAACAATGGCCGCAAAAGGCTGACGCGGTCCGCATCAGCACCTTCCGTCCGACCGGCCCCGGAGGCCGCTGCTAAGGTGGCCAAGCTCTATTTCTATTACGCGGCGATGAATGCCGGGAAATCGACGACCCTGCTCCAGGCCGACTTCAACTATCGCGAGCGCGGCATGGAGACGATGCTGTGGACCGCCAAGCTCGACGAGCGCGCCGGCGCGGGAGTCATCGGGTCGCGTATCGCCTTGTCCGCCCCGGCCCACACCTATGACGAGAGCGTCGACCTGTTCGAAGCTGTCGGCGAGGAGCTAAAGCGCCGCGAGCTTCACTGCGTTCTTGTCGACGAAGCGCAGTTCCTCTCGCAACGTCACGTGCTCCAGCTGTGCGAGGTCGCCGACCGGCTCGGCATCCCGGTGCTTTGCTACGGGCTGCGCACCGACTTTCAGGGCAAGCTTTTCCCCGGCTCGGCCGCACTTCTCGCGCTCGCCGATTCGATGATCGAATTGAAGGCGGTCTGCGAGTGCGGCCGCAAGGCGACGATGAA